>CALVVH010000008.1 GCA_944363805.1 uncultured Bacilli bacterium | reverse complement strand
CATTTGCTATACTTTATATAAGGTGGTATTGATATGAAAAAGAAAAAATCCAAAGACCGTTTAGTTGATCGCTTAAAGGAACAAATAAAGACCCATAAAAAAGCCTTTGCACTTTATATGTTTTTAAGATTGTTAGTGTTGATAACTCTTGTATTACAATTACTACATGGCAATTATGAAAATGCCTTTTTATGTATTTTAACTTTAATTTTATTCTTAATTCCTAGTTTTATTGAATCTCGTTTTAAATTGGATTTGCCTGAAACTTTAGAAATAATAATTTTACTTTTTATTTTTTCAGCAGAAATTCTTGGAGAAATTCAAAATTTTTATAGTGTATTTTCTAATTGGGATACGATTTTACATACCATAAATGGATTCTTGTGTGCAGCGATTGGCTTTTCTTTGATTGATATTTTAAATCGTTATGAAAAATTTCATCTTAATTTATCTCCATTATTTGTAGCTATTGTAGGGTTTTGCTTTTCAATGACAATTGGAGTTTTATGGGAATTTTTTGAATATGGCGCTGATAAGTATTTTCACACAGATATGCAAAAAGACAAAATTGTTGAAAACATCTATTCTGTTTCTTTAAATCCAGAAGGAAAAAATATTCCTATAAAAGTAGAAGATATTACGGAATCACAAATAATCACTGAAGACAAAACTTATACTATTCCTAATGGATATTTGGATATCGGAATAGTCGATACAATGGGAGATTTATTTGTAAACTTTATTGGAGCAACAGTTTATTGTATAATTGGTTTCATATATGTAAAAAAACGGGATAATGATAGTTTAGCACAAAAATTTATTGTAAGAATGAAGGACTAAGAAATGGAAAAATTTTTAAGATTTGGTAATGTTATTGTTTTAGTACTAATATTAATATTAGGTTATATAGCACTAGATCATTTTAACTATTTGCCTAGCAAGATATTTAGCGATTCTGACTTTGACATTGAATTTGTCAAAAGCGAAAAAGATGCTGATGCTGATGGAGTAGATGATTATACCGACATTCTCAATGGTGCTCGCAAATTTGTTGAAAAAAAGCCTAAATATAAAAGTGCATATTATGGTGGGGGATACCCAGATGATGGTTATTATGTTTGCACTGATGTGATTTGGTATGCTTTACAAGAAGCTGGATATGACTTTAAAACTTTAATCGATGAAGATATAAGAAACAATAAAAAAGATTACGATATAGATATCCAAGATACAAATATCGATTTTAGAAGAGTAAGAAACATTAAGGTGTTTTTAGATAAATATACCGAAAAACTTACAACAGATGCTGAAGATATTGCAGCTTGGCAAGGTGGAGATATTGTCGTTTATGAAGACCATATTGGTATTGTTAGTGACAAACGCAATGAAGATGGTATTAATTATATAATTCATCATGATGGATATCACAAATACGAAGAAGATGGCCTTACTCGAAAAAAAGTAGTAGGACATTACAGATTTGACTTAAATACAGGAGAAAATCAATAAAATATGGTTAAATATTCACGAAAAATAACAAAAATAGACATAAATAGTTCAAAAAATGACCCAAATGTGATATAATTAAATAATGTGAGGGGAAAAATGACAATTAATAAAGAAGTAGAATTTAATAATATAATTAGTGATATATTAAAAAATAAAGAATTTATAGATTTAAAATATGAGATTCATCATGGTATTTCACGTCTAGATCATTCGTTAAATGTAGCTAGAATGACATATCGCATATGCAAAAGACTACACGTAAAAAACTATGAAGAAATAACTCGAGCTGCATTATTGCATGACTTTTTTAGAACAAATGAAGTTCCAGATAAGAGTTTCTTATTGCATCCATTAAAAGCTGTAGAGAATTCTAAGAAAAACTTTGAAATTACTAATATTCAAGAAAATATTATTGCATCTCATATGTTTCCAGTTACAAAAGTATTACCAAAATATGCTGGCAGCTGGATTGTAAGTGGCGCTGATAAAGCAGTAGCAATTTATGAATGTACAAAATACAAAGTTCCACTTACCATTGGAGCAACATTTCTATTCTGTCTAAATATTTGTTTTATTCAAAGATAATTTAAATAAATAACCCAATTAAACGGTTATTTATTTTTTTTGTAATTTATGGTATCATTTTAGCATAGAGGAAGTGAATATATGAGTAAATTAGATAACGAAGCAATTAACAGTATTAAAGTTTTAGCTTTAGATATGATTGATAAGGCCGGAAGTGGTCATCCCGGCATAGTCTTAGGAGCAGCTCCAATAATTTATGCTTTATACAAAGAACATTTAAATATTATTCCAAGTAAGCCTGATTGGATAAATCGAGACCGTTTTGTTATGTCGGCAGGTCATGGCTCAGCTCTTCTTTATTCGATGCTTTACCACGCTGGATTTGACATCGATATTGAAGAGTTAAAACATTTCCGGGAATTAAATTCGTTAACCCCAGGACATCCAGAATATCGTGTAACTCCTGGTGTAGATGCATCAACTGGTCCATTAGGTCAAGGAATTGGTATTGCTGTAGGAATGGCTATGGCTGAAAGATATTTAAATGCTATAGTCAATATTGAAAAGAAAAACAGTAGTTTAATTGACTATTATACATATTGTTTATGTGGTGATGGCGATTTGATGGAAGGAATAAGTTATGAAGCATTATCCTTTGCCAGTGCCCAAAATTTAAATAAATTAATTATTTTATATGATTGCAATCGTGTAAGTTTAGATAGCGATACTACCAATACATTTAACGAAGATATTGAAATTCGCTTTGAAGCGTTAGACTTTAATGTTTTAAATGTAAAAAACGGTAGCGACTATAACGAAATATCTAGAGCCATCAAACAAGCTAAAAAAAGTGATCGTCCCAGCCTTATTATTTGCAATACCGTAATAGGAGAAGATTCATTACTAGAAGGAACAAATAAAGTTCATGGCAAACCATTAACCAAAGAAGATTTAGCAAATATTAAATCTAAATTCAAAATAACTAGTGAACCATTTAATATTGATAGTAAAATATTAAATCATATTCATGCTTATATTAATAATCGTATAGCTGAACCTTACCAAAGATGGGAAGAAGAATATAAAGAAATCAAAGAAAGCGATAATATAGGGTTACATTCATTAATAAATCTTTTAGAAAGAAATATCTTTGTTATCGATTTTGATGATACAAAATTCAAAATTAGTGAAGAATATAGTGAAGAGTTACGTGAAAGTAATCATAAGATAATGAATTTTATTTCACCTAAAAATCCTTTCTTTTTAGGAGGTTCTGCCGATCTATCTTCTTCATGTAAAACAAATTTAGATAAATCAACTATCCAAAGCGAAGATAATCCAGTTGGTAAAAATATTTATTTCGGTGTTAGAGAACATGCAATGGGAGCCATTCTTAATGGTATGGCTTTATCAAATCTAAAAGTTTTTGGTTCGACATTCCTAGCTTTCAGCGATTATCAAAAACCAGCTATTAGAATGTCTGCTCTAATGAATCTTCCAGTAACTTATATTTTTACTCATGATTCTGTTTATGTTGGTCCAGATGGTCCAACCCATGAACCAGTAGAGCAACTTACAATGCTAAGAACGATTCCTAATTTTATTACATTTAGACCAGCTGACATCAATGAAATTATGGGATCTTGGGAATATATTCTAAAAAATAATTGCCCAACTGCTTTAGTCATCAGTAAAGAAGTCCGTAGTCGTAATAAAAATACAAATGCTAAATTTGTCAAGTATGGCGCTTATATGATAAGAAAGGAAAAGTATCATTTAGATGGTATAATCATTGCTACCGGTTCAGAAGTTGAAATGGCTATGAATATTTCCAAAGAATTATTTACAATGGGTATTGATACTAGAGTAGTGTCGATGCCTTCAATGGAACTGTTTTTAAAACAAAATCCAAAATATGAAGAACAGCTATTACCAAAAGATGTTCCAACATTTGTTATCGAAGCCGGTTCTAGTCTAATATGGAATCGCTTTGCTACTAAACCAGAATATATTTTTGGGGTAAATCGCTTTGGTATGAGTGGTAAAAGCGAAGAAGTAGTTCGTTATTTGAAGATTGATAAAAGCTCAATTTTAGAAAAAATTGCTAATTATTTATCAAAAGATATCAATATCGACATAATTTGACAAATTATTCGTCCTCGTTTTGTTATCATAGTTCCAGGTGATGAAATGAGGACATTTTATATTTTTAGAATTAATAGGGAAATGACCCTATTACTAAGGGAAAACCCTTACAATTTATTCAAATCTTTAGAAGGAATCTATTTGCTCGATAAGGCAAGCATCGGCTACGGGAAAGATTTATTAGATCAAATAATCGTTCCCATCGATAAAACAAAATACAATCGTCTTATCTATGATAAGAACAAAGACAACGATTTCTACATGAAAATCGGTGATAACCACAAGATAATCAACAAATATCGCCAAGAAGAAACTTACATGCAAGTAAAAAATAGTCACATCTTAATGCGAACAAATATCATTAATAAAAATATACGCAAATTTCTTCCCTTAAATGAACTATTCGCTTGCGATTTTGAAAATAAAGACTACTTCTGGCTCGAAGAATTAGTTAGATTATAAGTTGTTAAATTATCATATTTATAGTAAAATATTAATAAGGAGGAAATATTATGGGGCAATTAATACTATACTTAGTAATTGGCATAATAATTGGTTTAGTTGCAGGTTTTTTAATAGCTCGCTTTATGATGAAAAAACAAATAGAAAAAAATCCCCCAATCAATGAAAAAATGATTGAGGCGATGATGAGTAGCATGGGAAGGAAACCGAGTCAAAAGCAAGTTCGCCAAGTAATGCAACAAATGAATCGCTATAAATAAGAGGTAATCAGTTGATTACTTTTTAATTTGTGTAAAATTTTACATAAAATTGTTTACTTTTTTTGCATATTTTGGTAATATTGAAATATAGAATAAAGAGGTGTATGAAAATGATGGATTTCATATATGAGTTATATCAAAATGACAATTTTGTTTTATATCTAACAATTGCATTAGTAATATTAATTGTTTTATTTGTTATAGTTCTTATATTTGGAAAACGTGATCAAAAATTAGAAGAAACAAGGAAACTTCAAAAAATTGAGATGGATACTTTTAAAGAAGTACCGATGGATGAAAATAAAGAAGATAGCAAATTGGAAGTTCCAACCTTAAAAGAAGAAAAAAAGGAAATTCCAAGCGCACCAGCAGAAACGGAACCGGCTAAGCCTGCTAAATCAATATTTGATGATACGCAAGTTATACCAATTGCTAAAAACGAAGAGGCAAAACCAACAGATGATTCTGAAGAAATATCAGTTACAACCTTTGAACCAGAGGAAGAAAAAGAAGATGTGCCAGAAATTCCTGAATTACCTAAAAAGGAATCGGCTCCCGCTAAGCCATTATTGGATGTTGATGAAGAAAATAAACCGATAAATATTCAAGAATTAAATGAAATAAAATTTGATGATATTGGCTTGGAAAATGATTTGAATGAATTAGAAAGTATTAAAAAAGAATTTGACAGTATCAAATTACCTAGTACGGAAGAAACGACTAAGACTGAAAAAAAACCAGAAGAAAGAAAAGGTTATAACTCTTATAAACCAGGACCAAAGGTTTTCAGTTCTGTCTTTGTAAGTAAAGATGAACCAGCACTAGCAGAAACACCTGCTAAAGAAGAGATGCCAACTGAAACTGTAAAAGCTCCAGAAAAGGCCTCACCAGTTAAAGAAGAAAAAGTAAATTTATTCTCTATCGCTGATGATGACGATGAAGAAATTGAATTGCCGGCATTAAAGAAATAGGTTGACCACGTATGGTCGCCTTTTTTTTCTAAAAAGATTTACTTTCTTTCCAAGATTACTTATAATAATACCTATTAGAAAGGCTAATAGATATGATTGAAAGTTTAGTAATAGATAAGATTATAACCATTTTAGAAAATAATTATTGTTCATCCGATATTGGCAATATGACGGTAATTCCTCAAGATATCCGTCGAAACGAATCGATAGACACCGTCGAAAAACGCCTTAAACATCAAATAAATAGGATAGTTTTGCAATTTGGTATAACTGAAACTTTAATACGTGTGCATAATCTGCAAAAATTATTAGAAACGTTATCCCCAACTCCTGATATAAAACTTCTAAAAATCGGGGCCATAACTTTATATGACCGCCTTAAAGGTTATTATGTTCCCATAGTTTATTATCATCTGCTCAACTGGCTTTTAGTAAATTCAGAAGCTCAAATTACACCAGATAGGATAGCTGCCGATTTAAAAAAAGAACCATATTCTCGAAACTATCTTTTAGGAATTACTAATAGCTCCCTGGAGCAATTGAATATTTATGGCAATTTTACTCAAGATATGCCCAATGAAACAATTATAGCTGTAAATATCAAAAATAAAATTAAATCTCAAAGCCTAAAGCAATTGCAAAGTTTTTATCCCCCAGAAGAATTGCGCAACCACTTATATAATTTATTTAACCAGCTTAATTGCTGCCAAACTCCTGAAACTTCAGTCTTTATCCAAATCCTTTTACATGAAACATCAGACATATTAAAATCATCTAAAAAGGCTACCAAAGGGCCTTTAAGACAACTAAAACTTCCAGGATTTTAACGTAAACGTGCGATAAATGTTGATTTTGTCGCATTTTTATTGATATAATGGACTAGGTGAATAAAAGATATGGCAAAATATGATGAAACATCGATAAAAATATTAGAAGGTTTAGAAGCTGTTCGCAAAAGACCTGGTATGTATATCGGTTCAACTGACAAGCGGGGACTTCACCATCTTGTTTGGGAAATCGTCGACAATTCCATCGACGAAGTCATTAATGGTTACGGTAATTATATTAAAGTAATCATTAATAAAGATGGCAGTATTACGGTTGCTGACAATGGCCGAGGCGTTCCAATTGGTATGCATTCATCTGGTAAAAGTACTCCAGAAGTTATTTATACAATCTTGCATGCTGGTGGTAAATTTAGTGAAGCTGGTTACAAAGTAAGCGGAGGACTTCATGGCGTTGGGGCATCAGTTGTCAATGCTTTAAGTAAAGAAATGCAAGTCGTAATATATCGTGATGGTTTAATTTCGATGATCGAATTTGCAAACGGCGGAAAAGTGAAAACTCCTCTTAAAACTGTTGGTAAAAGTACCAAAACGGGAACAATCGTAAAGTTTTTACCAGATCCTGAAATATTTAAAAATTGTCAATTTTCTTATACGACTATTACTGAAAGAATGCAAGAAAGTGCTTTTCTTTTAAGTGGTCTTACTATTGAAGTAATCGATGAAGAAGACAAAAAACAAGCTAAGTTTCATTATGAAAATGGGTTAATCAGTTTTGTAGAATACATGAATGAAGGTAAAAACACTTTACACAAAGTCATCAATTTCAGCAACACTAAACAAAAAATTGAAGTAGATATTGCTTTGCAATATACTGATACTTATAATGAAAATATTCTATCTTTCGTCAATAATGTAAAAACTTCCGACGGTGGAACTCATGAAGTGGGTTTTAAAACCGGAATAACTAAAGCCTTTAACGATTATGCTAAAAATAACAATATCTTCAAATCGAAAGATGGCACATTGGATGGTAGTGACGTTCGTGAAGGCCTTTCTGCTATCATCAGTCTTAAAGTTCCTGAAGAATTATTGCAATTTGAAGGACAAACTAAAGGTAAACTTGGAACACCTGAGGCTAGGAGTGTCACCGAAAGCATCACTTATGAAGCCTTAAAATTTTACCTAGAAGAAAATAAAGAAGTAGCTATGACTATTTTAGATAAAGCTATGAAAAGTAAAATAGCTAGAGAAGCGGCGCGTAAAGCCCGAGAAGAAGCTCGCAATGGTAAATCTAAAAACAAACAAGAACGCAATTTATCTAGCAAACTTGCTCCAGCTGGTAGTAAAAATGCTAAGATTAACGAATTATTTTTAGTCGAAGGAGATTCCGCTGGTGGTTCTGCTAAAGGAGGACGCGATCGTAAATTTCAAGCGATACTACCTTTGCGTGGTAAAGTAATCAATAGTGAAAAAACTAATGTCGAAGAACTAATGAAAAATGAAGAAATAAATACATTGATTTATACGATTGGAGCTGGAGTAGGGGCTGATTTCGATGTTGCTGATTCCAATTATGATAAGGTAATTATCATGACCGATGCCGATGTCGATGGAGCCCACATTCAAATATTGCTTCTTACATTTTTCTATCGTTACATGCGTGGCTTAATCGAAGCAGGTAAACTTTATATTGCCATGCCACCATTATATAAATTAGATTATGGAAAGAAAAAATTTTACGCTTACAGTGACGAAGAACTAGATGAAATAAAAAAAGAAAATACTGGTAAATACTCTATTCAACGTTATAAAGGGTTAGGAGAAATGAACCCTGACCAACTTTGGGATACAACGATGAACCCAGAAACCCGTAGTTTAATTCGGGTAAATATTACCGATGCTGCTCTAGCTGAAAAACGGGTAAACGTCTTGATGGGAGATAAAGTCGAACCACGAAAAGAATGGATTAACGAAAATGTTGTATTTACTATGGAAGATAATTACCGAGCAGTTTAGGGGTGTAATAAATAATGGAAAATATTTTAAAAAGAATTGAAGACTATTCTCTTGAAGAAATCATGGGAGACAGGTTTGCTAAATACGCTAAAGAAATAATCCAAGATCGAGCTATTCCTGATGTTCGTGATGGCTTAAAACCCGTTCAAAGAAGAATTCTCTATGCAATGTTTAAAAATGGCAACACTTGGGATAAGGGGTATTTGAAATGCGCCACTACAGTTGGAGATGTTTTAGGTAAATACCATCCCCATGGTGACTCATCTGTTTATGATGCAATGGTCAGAATGTCTCAGTGGTGGAAACAAAATCACATCTTAATCGATATTCATGGTAACAACGGTTCAATGGATGGCGATCCTCCAGCAGCTTATCGTTATACTGAAGCAAGACTGGCCAAAATTAGCGGGGAACTCTTGCGTGATTTGGATAAAAATACTGTAGCTTGGTCGCCGAATTTTGATGATCGTTTACTTGAACCAACTGTTCTACCTGCTAAGTTTCCTAATTTGTTAGTAAATGGAACTAATGGAATTTCGGCTGGCTATGCTACCAATATCCCCCCTCACAATTTAGGAGAAATTATCGATGCCACGATTAAAAGAATCGACTCGCCTAATTGCTACTTAGATACAATTTTAGATATTGTGAAAGGCCCAGACTTTCCAACCGGTGGTATCGCCGAAGGTAAACAAGGCATCATCGATGCTTTTAAAACAGGTCGCGGTCGTGTTATAGTTCAAAGTAGATATACTTTTAAAAAAGAAAAGGGCAAAGAACAAATAATCATTAGCGAAATCCCTTTTGATGTCAATAAACAAAATTTAGTAACTAAAATTGAAGGTATTCGTATTGATAAAAAAATCGAAGGTATCGCCGAAGTCCGGGATGAGACTGACCGGGAAGGTTTAAGAATTGTCATCGATTTAAAAAGTGGAGCCAACAAAGATTTAATTTTAAAATACTTGCTTAAAAATACCGAATTGCAAATATCTTACAATTATAATATGGTAGCCATTGTCAATCATACTCCGAGAACTTTGGGTATTTTAGAAATACTCGATGCTTATATTGCTCATCAAAGAGAAGTAATTACTAAAAGAACAGAATTTGATTTAGCTTATTATCAAAAAAATTATCATATTGTTACTGGCCTTATTAAAGCTATTTCGATTTTAGATGAAGTAATAAAAACAATCCGTGCTAGTAAAAATAAGGGTGATGCCAAAGCTAATTTAGTAGCCAAATATGGTTTCACCGAAGAACAAGCAGAAGCCATTGTTACCTTACAACTTTATCGCTTGACTAATACAGATATAATTACTTTAGAAGAAGAATGCGCTAAATATCAAAAACTAATCGCCGAATGCGAAGAAATATTGCATGATGAAAATAAATTGAAATCCGTTATGAAAAATGAACTAAGAGAAATAAAGAAAAATTATGCTGTGCCACGAAAAACAGAAATTCGTGATGAAGTAACCGAGATAAAAGTCGACTTAAAGGAAATGATTCCTAACGAAAAAGTAGTTGTAGTTGTCACAAATGATGGCTATGTCAAAAGAGTTAGTCAAAAAAGTTACAATTCTTCTGATGAAGAAACAGCATTAAAACCCGGGGACTTTGTTCAAAGTATATATTTTGTTAGTACGCAAGATACCTTACTGCTATTTACTAATTTAGGAAATTATTTATATATACCGATTCACAAACTTCCTGAATGCAAATGGAAAGATTTAGGTAAACATATCAGTAATACGATAGTAATTAAAGAAGATGAAAAGATAATAGCTAGTATGATTTTAAAAGATAAGGAAAAGACAGTTGTCTTATTTACTAAAAATGGGCTAACTAAACAAGTACCTTTAAAAGATTTTGAAGTAACTAGATATTCTAAACCTCTAACAGCTATCAAGTTAAAAGAAGATGATGAACTAATTAATGTAACTATCTATAAAGAAGATACCTTGTTTGTCACTCATAATGGCCTGTATCTGCGTTTTAAAACTAGTGAAATTCCAACAGTGGGACCTAAAGCAAGTGGTGTCAAAGGAATAAATTTAAAAGATGACCATGTCGTTCAAGCAACAACTATCAAAGAAGAAGCTGAATATTTAAATGTTTATACAAACTTTAATACTGGGAAGAGACTAAAATTAAATGATTTGGTTTATATAACTAGAGCTAAAAAAGGCAATATGTTGTTTAAAAAAGCCAAAACAAAAGATTATAAAATTAATTTTGCTTACTTAACTACTAGTAGAGATATCAACTTATGCAAAATAGATACTGATATCAAAGAAGTGAAAAATAGTGAAATTCCAATTATGGATATCAATAGCACTGGTAGTACTGTTGCTAAAGGTAAAGTTGATTTGTGGGCTTTAAAGGCTGAAGAGATAAATCTTTTAAACCGGGAACAACCGAAAGAAGAACCTAGTGAAAACATTCCAGAAAAAAAAGAAAATGAACAACTATCTTTTGCTTCTTTTGTTGAAGATTTTAAAATATAGGATAAATCACTCATTAAATACATAAAATTTAATGGGTGATTTTTTGTATGAAGAATGAAGCATTTAAAAACTTTGTTAGAACTAAACCAGAATTAATAAAATATGTCCAAAGTGGTGAAATGACTTGGCAAAAATTTTACGAGTTATATGATTTATATGGTGAAGATGAAAATATTTGGAATAAATATATTTTAAACACTGATCGTAATAACGTTACAGATAGCATCAGTAAAATTACCAATATGGTTAAAAATGTTGATGTCAACTCGATTAAAAGCCACATCAATACTGCTCAAAAAGCTATCGATTTTGTCCAAGATTTGACTAAAAAAACTCCTCAAAATATAACTAATAATCTAAATAAAGGACCTGTATCTCCAAGACCATTAAACAAATTCTTTGAGGACTAAATGCAACTTCATTTACAAGTGTCCTTTAAAGAAAATCCTAAAGAATATCGTCACTTAAAAGAAAACTCCTATTATTTAAAAGATCTTAATCGTGGAACAATTGACTTTAAAAAATTTTCTGAAAATATGAAAATATTGTATAAAGAACGAATGACGGATAAACTAAATAATGTAGTTGAAAATATTGAACTAATTAGTTCTGTATTAAATGTTTTAAAATAAAATAAAATAAAAGCGAATATGATATTGACTAATTCAATTATTTATAGTATATTTAAACATAGAGAGGTGTACAAACCATGAGTGATAATTCTAAAAATTTAAGAGGATTTACTTTAGTCGAATTGTTGGCAGTTATTGTTGTTTTAGCAATTGTAATGTTGATTGCTGTTCAAGCAGTCCTACCTCAAATGGAAAGAGCTAGACGTCAATCATTTGCTATTGAAGCAAATGGGGCTATCGATGCTGCCCAAACATATTTTATGAGTTCTAGTTTAACTGGAGGAAATGGTTTCCCAGCAAAAAATGATGATACATCTTGTGTAACAATTCAAGACTTGTACACAGGTGGGTATACTGAATTACAATATCCAAATTATTCTGGCAAAGTAGTAGTTCAAAAAAAAGATAATATCTATATTTATTATGTTTACCTAGAAAAAGATGATACTTGGATGATTAACGGAGCTGGTTCTGACGTACCATCAACTGATGGCACTTATAAAGGAACTGTTAATAAGGATATAACTGAAAGTGATGTTTATGATTATCAATCTTCTTCACTTGCTCCAAATTTTGATTCATGCTCTTAAAGAACTTTAAGTTCTTTTTTTCTTTCTAACATGATATAATATCTTTGGTGAGGTAAAAATGATTATAGGATCTCATGTTAATTTTAAAAACGACCAATTATTAGGTGCTGCTAAAATGGCTGTCAGTTTCGATGCTAATACTTTTATGTTTTATACTGGAGCACCCCAAAATACTATTCGTAAGGATATAAATAAAGATCTTACTACTGAAGCTTGGGAATATATGAAAAATCACGGCATCGATATAAATAACGTTATTTGCCATGCTCCCTATATAATAAATTTAGCTAACAAGGAAAAACCAGAATCCTGGAATTTTTCAATTAGTTTTCTTAAAAATGAACTAGACCGCATTACACAAATGGGTATCAACTATATGGTAGTTCATCCTGGTAACGCCCTAAAATTAGACCGAATGGAAGCTCTATACAATATTGCTGAAGCTTTAAACCTTATTCTTACACCTGATACTAAACCCCTAATTTTATTAGAAACAATGGCAGGCAAGGGGAGTGAATGTGGTATAAACATTTATGAATTAAAAGAAATACTTAGTCGTATCGATTTAAAAGATAAAGTAGGAATTTGTTTAGATACTTGCCATTTAAATGACTCAGGCATTGATATCTCTAAGTTTGATTCATATTTAGATGATTTTTCCAATGAAATTGGTTTAGATAAAGTAAAATGTATTCATGTAAATGATAGTAAAAATCCTATCGGTTCACATAAAGATCGTCACGCTAATTTAGGTTATGGCACTATTGGTTTTGCTAATCTTCTAAATGTTTTATATAACCCTAAATTAAAAGATGTTCCTAAAATATTAGAAACACCTTGGGTGGGAAATTATCCTCCATATAAACTAGAAATTGCCATGATAAAATCTAAAAAGTTTAACCCTAATTTAGAACAAGATTTAAATGAAATTTATAAAAATGATCCAAACTTTTGATAATATTCATTAAATAGTAGTTTAACTTTCTTAAAGTTTTCATCACTAAATTTATTTTTATATCTATCTATTTCAAATAAATTAGGATTCTTTAAAATATCTTGCCAATTCTTCTTGATAAAATCATAAGTAAAGTCTAACTCACTATTACTCAAATTGATATTTTTACTAAGAGCAAAATTATTGACATCTTCTTTTTTTAGCATATTCATGTATCTTTCAACGATATTATACATTATTATTCACCTAATATATTGTATGAATTATCTTGAAAAAGAAATACTAATAATATGAAAAAGAGAAGATATTTTTATTATAGTTTATTTATTATTTTCTTTCTAATTTTAGGTATAAGATTGCTATCTATTTGGCAAGATAAAGATACTTATCAAGAAAAACTTTTGGCTAAGACAGAAATCTATGTTGCTGGAGGTAGTGCCCCTCGAGGTCGTATTTTAGATACCAATGGCAATGTTTTAGTAGATAACATTGGAGTAAAAACAATTTATTATAATAAAATAAAGGGAATAACACCTAGAGAAGAAATCGCTATTGCTGAACATCTTGCAAGTATCCTCACCATTCGTCATGCTAATACTAAAGAATTAAAAGAATATTGGTTAGTTTTAAATGACTCTGGTAAACACTTAATTACATCTGAAGAGTATCGTTTGCTTGAAGAAAGAAAAATAACTAGTAGTGAGTTAGAAGAACTAAAAAAGGAAAGAATTACCGATGAAATGCTTGCTGAATTAAGTGAAATAGAGCAGAAAGCCGCATATATATATCATTTGATGAATAGTGGTTATGTCTATAGTAAAAAACTTATTTTAAAGGATGTCTCTGAAGAAGAGTACGCCAAAATAATCGAGAGCAATATTCCAGGAATCACCGGCGAATTATCTTGGGAACGTTTATATCTTTATGGCGATACTTTAAAAAATATTTTTGGCTCTATTGGTTCAATTCCTGAAGAAGAAAAAGAAACGTATTTAAGCTCTGGTTACGAATTAACTGATATCGTCGGTTTGAGTTACCTTGAAGAAGAGTATGAAGAATACTTAAAAGGAACTAAAGCTAAATACTTAGTAAACAGTGATAATACTTTAACTTTAATTGAAGAAGAAAAAAGGGGCAATGATTTAGTCTTATCTATTGACATTAATTTACAGTTAAAAGTTGAAGAAATAATTAAAGATAAAATTATCCTCGGGGACACTTACCCCAATACTGATTACTACAAAGATTCTTATGCTTTAGTAAGTGACCCCAATACTGGAAGTATCCTAGCTATTGCAGGAATTCGTCGTAATGATGATGACACTTGGAGTGATATATCTCTAAATACCATTAATAAATCTTTTACTATTGGTTCAGCAGTTAAAGGAGCTACGATATCAGTAGGTTACAAATATGGACTTATCGAGATGGATAAATATATAACTGATGCTTGTGTTAAGTTATATTTGGTACCTCAAAAATGTAGTTTTAAAAGTTTAGGACGTATCAATGATTTGACAGCCTTAGCGTATTCTTCTAATTACTATCAATATTTGATAGCTATTGGTCTTACAGGTAACACTTATAAACCTAATATTAAGTTAAATGCTACAGAAGAACACTTCAATATTTATCGTAACATGCTAGCTAGTTATGGTCTCGGTGTTAAAACCGAAATTGATTTGCCAGGTGAACAGACTGGTATAATTGGTAAAACTATTGCAGATGATTTACTTCTTAATTTAGCTATTGGTCAATTTGATACATATACCCCAGTAGAAGTACTTCAATATATCAACTCCCTAGCAACTGGTAAACGTACTGCTCTAAGCTTGATGCAAGAAATAAAGAATGCTGAAAAAGTAATACTAACAAATACTCCCAATGTTTTAAATGAAGTAGACTTAGATGAGACTTATTTAACCCGGATTAGAGAAGGGCTAAAACTAGTTTTAAGCGAAGGAACAGGTCGCATTTATGTCGATAAATCGATTAATGCTGCTGGCAAGACGGGAACTAGTGAATCTTTTTATGATAGTGATGGCGATGGTACTGTTGATGTTGCCACCATTACTTCAACATTTGCGGGATATTTCCCAGCAGATAATCCCAAATATAGTGTTGTGGTTATAACTCCTAATATATCTCACAACAATGGCTCAAATGATACCATGTACTATGGCGCTAGTAAAATAACTAAGGATATAACCAATTACTTAGCTGAAAATAATTGATTTACACCAAATTAACTCATAGACAAAATATATCTATTGACTTTTAGACAAAATTTTTCTAAACTTATTATAGATATGCTAGTTAAAAACTAGCAAGAATTTATTGCAGCATAGTACATAGTTCGACAAGAATTTAGTATTATATCTGTTATAATTTGAAAAGTTGAAAGGATAGTTTAAAATGAAAAAGAAGAACAAGACTCTTGTGCTATCAATTATAGCGATAGCAACTCTTTTAATCGTGGTAGTGGGTGCAACATATGCATTCTTTGTTGCACAAGGTGGGTCTAGTGCTAATACAAATGTTAATGTGCAAACAAATACAACGGATAACTTATCGTTTGAAGTAGGAGAGCCTATCTCTTTAAATATCAATCAAGATAACTTCTATCAAGGAGCAGGTAATCAAGCAGGAAGTACAACAGCCAGTGCAACATTAACTGCCAATAATGCGACGAATACTGCAACAGCAAACTACTATCTTTATTTAGATATAACAAATAATGATTTTGAATACACAGTAGATACAAATACACCAGAATTGATATTAACCATAATCGATCCAGATGGTACAGAATTACAAACTTTATCTGGATACAAATATGTAGAAGTAGGGGATGTATCGGGATTTGATATCACAACAGTAAGTGATGTAATAAAAATTGCTGAAAATTATGAAATAACTTCAACAGGAACTGAAACACAAGAATGGAATATCACTGTGACATTTGTCAATTTAGATACTGACCAAGTTGAAAATACTGGAAAGACATTTGAAGCAAGTTTAATAATTCAAGCAGAACCTATACAAACTAGAGTTAACTTTGCCAGTTACATAACAGAAACATTATATACAGCGGATGGAGTAAATAATCTTTATTATCATGATGGACAAGGTGATTATATTAATTCTGACCAAGAAGCCGGAGATAACTCATACAGATTTTCTGGTGGAGACTACAAAGTAACAAGTACAGCTACAGATGCAAATTTAACAAGAGTGTATACAGCAGCTAATACTGAAACTGATGGAGTAATCAATTTTTATTGTAACGGAGCAAAACAATATGTTGGGGCGAATTGTCCTGTAGAACAAGAACATTACTATACAACAGCATATAACGAAGCAACGCATTATGATACGTTGGAAGAAACATTAGCCCAAGCAGTAACAGATGGTTACTTAACTGCAGATAATATCAAAAACTTTGTCTGCTTTGGTCCAGGAGCAAGTGAAGACTCATGTGGCATAGATAATCTATATAGAATCATTGGAGTATTTAATAATCAAATCAAATTAATCAAGTATGATTATGCGGATACCACAATGTTAGGAGAAGATGGAGATTTTTATCAAACGATGGAGGAAATATTTTATAGTGGAATGCAAAAAGTAGCAGATAGAGTGTACAGGTATCATTGGAATTATAATGAAAACAATAATTCAACAAATGATTGGAGTACAAGTAGGTTAAATACAGTGAATTTAAATACAAATTATTGGAATTATTTAACTGCAAAATGGCAAAGTAAGATTGCAAATACAACATGGCAAGTTGGAGGTAACACATCATCAAATATTTATGGAACAACAGCCAAAACCACATATACCAATGAAATAACGCCTCCCGATGTCGCAACAACATATGAAGATGAAATAGGATTGATGTATGTAAGTGATTATATGTATACAGTGGATTCAAGGAATTGGACAAAATTAGGATATGATGCTAGTAGCGATTCGAATCCATCGAATGATTATAGGGGAATAAAAGGAGACAGCTGGATGTTTATGGGCGATTATGAGTGGTCAATAACTCGTCAATCTGATACTATGAATTATGCATTTCTCATAAGTATTAATGGAGGCGTCGGCTATGGCCCAATTAGTGGTTATACGAGCATTCGTCCCGTATTTTACCTAAACACTGATGTCCAAATCTATGAAGGGCATGCCGGAACAGCATCAGACCCATACAGAATTGTAATATAACATTTTTTCATAACAGAGTATAAATTTCAAGTCAAATGATTGAATATTATCGATTATTTTGATATATTATATATAGTGTTACCCATTGTGGTTAGCACCTGTTTATTGGTCAGGCACTATTTTCGGTGCCTTTTTTCTATAATTCGGTATAAAATACCGAATAACAAGATTATCACAAGTTGATAAAATATATTATTACTCATGGTTTTCCCCTTTCTCCTGACTCTCTAAAGAAAGAGAGCCAGACAATGAATATATTTTTGAAACATTGATGATTATATGATAGTTAAAAACTTACCAAAAGCCCTTGAAAAATGCCATAATTTTGGGTATAATGGTATAGATATTATTAGTGAGGAGGGAATTTTATGGCAAAAAAAGAAAATCGTAGTGAAGTTACTATGAGATGTTCTGTATGTGGTTTTGAATTACGCCCTGTTAGTAAAAATAAAAAAAATACTCCGGATCGTCTAGAATTAAATAGATATTGTCCAAAATGTAGAAAGACTGTAATTGCTAAAGAAAAGAAATAGTAGGGTGGTGAGTTTATATGGATATAAATATTAATGATATTAAAAATGGTATGACTGTTATCATGGATGGTAATCTTTATACAATTGTTGAATTCCAACATGTTAAACCAGGAAAAGGACCAGCATTCGTTCGTATCAAAAGAAAAAATTTAAGAACTGGATCAGTAACTGAAGATACTTTTAATACCAATATGAAAATAACTAAAGCTCATATTGATAAAGTAAAAACTCAATACTTATATAAAATGGGAGATTCATATGTATTTATGAATAACCAAACTTATGAACAAATTGAAATACCCGAATCAGTTCTAGGTGATAATTTACCATTTATTAAAGAAGGCCTTGAAATAGATATCGATTTTTATGAAGGTGAAATAATTGGTATTACTTTACCAGAAAAAGTGGAATATGAAGTTGTAGAAACTGAACCAGCAGTAAAAGGGAATACTGCTACTAATGCTACTAAAGATGCTAAAATTGAAACTGGTTATAATGTAAAAGTACCATTATTTATTAATCAAGGTGAAAAAATAATTATATCTACCAAAGATGGTAAATATTCTGGAAGAGCATAATTGCTCTTTTTTAATTTTAAAAAAGAGCAATTTATGCTCTAAAAGTTATTTTTCTAATTAATCTAGTTATATCTTCATTTTGCCAATAATCTTGTAAATTATTTTTCCAATTATTTTTAATATTAGCTCTTTCAATTACTTCTACCATTTCATCATCTAAACTATTATTACATTCTTTATTTAAAACATTTAAGTAGAAGATTAAAAACAACCAATCCTGCCAAGTTGCACCATTTTTATATAAATATTTTTTAATTTGTTGGAATTTTCTAAATTGATAATTAGTAATATCCTCATCACTAATATTGCTACCATATTTTAGAAAATCTATTATTGAATATACACATTCTGGCAGTTCAAAATTATTGCTAGCAATGTTTCTTTCAATATAGGGAAACATAAAAGCGTATATATATTTACAATCAATAAAAAAATCTTGTGAAACTAAATCTGGATATCTTTGGGTAAAGATTTTAAATGTTATTAAAGCCATCAAAACATTCTCAAAATGTAATTCACTATAAGCATCAGCTTTATTGAACAAGGAAAAAATTTCAATAGAACGATTTATATTGAGTTGACTTAAATAATTACCTAACTTTAAAGACATTCTTGTATAAACTAATGAATTATTATTTTTTGTAATGACAAAGTCATAAGCATTTTTATTAAAATAAGCAATCTTTTTTAAAAGAGCATTAATTATTGCGTTATCACCTTGAATAGTTTCATAATATCTTTTTTCTTCCTCTAATAATTTATCTAGTTTGCTAAATCCTTCGATATACTGCTGTGTTCCTTTTTGGCTACTTTTTTCTAAGGTGGCTAAATTTTGATATTCTGCTAATATTTTACTACTAATTGCAAAAATCTTTTTGAAAATAATTTGGTAATAGTAATTGACATTATTTTCCATAACTTAACTCCTCGCCAGTTATTTTAGCATATTTTTGCTTAAATGCAAAATAAAAAATACACGTGCGTAATAAAACGTGTATTTTTTCTAATTAGTAACTCCTAATTTTCGTCATCTGCCTTTTCTTCTTTAGCTTTAGCTGCCTTTTTTTCAACTTTTTCTTTCATTGTATTGTCGGCGATTAATTTGGTGTTTTTCCAAATCATTACTAGCATTAATGATGCTTCATAAATAATTCTAACAATTACTGGACCTAGTATCAATGTTAGTAAGAAAGCCAAGAAATTAGTTGTAATAAAGTTAAATGATATTAAGATAATAAATATTGTAATTACTAAATATAATATCTTTAATATTGGCTCTATTAACATTATTTTAAAATCGAGTAAGTCTCTCAATTTTTGTAACCCGCTAGAAAGCTTTAAATCTTTTCCTCTAATGAATAAAAAGTAAACTAAAACTCCTCCAATAATTGCTAAAATCAAAGCGATGACAGTCCACATTGCAGCATAAGCAACACTTTCTACTGCATGCTCAAAACCATAATTACTATACATATAAATCAAACTCCTTTCTAAAATTATATTATCATTTATTATAAAGAATTACAAGAAAAAAGTCCCAATTGAGGGACTCTGTTTACACTTGGTGTCCTCGAAGCGATTCGAACGCTTGACCGTACGCTTAGAAGGCGTATGCTCTATCCAGCTGAGCTACGAGGACATCAAATAAATTATATTATAAAATCCCATCAATTGCAATACTTTTTGCGAAATTTCAGTTAAAAAGCCATGACTTCTTGTTCTACCTCGGGAAAATTAAATAATACTTCTTCAATACCATAACTATCCCGTAAAGATAGGGCAATAGAATACTTTACTTCTTCTAACATATCTTCATTATTTATGTTGGCCAGTAAATGATTGTCAAACGATAGAGTGATACTATTTTCTAATAATTCATAATTTGTCAAATTGGTTGAAGCTGCCAGATAACTTATTAAATTAGTATGATATATTGGTGTAGATTTCAACTCTTTGATAATTATCTCGGCTTTTTCTTGGGTTTCATTAGATATTTTGGTGACTGGTACATAGTAATAATAATCATTATATTTACTTAAATAATAAATAGTGGTTTTACTTGTATCTTTTATTGAATCAAAATTATATATTTTGTTTACTCCATAGCTTCTATCAAGAAATTCTGGAAGTTTATCTTGAGAATTGGGTAGATTTTTTAATTTTTCTCCTTCAACTAAAATACTAATTTTCTTAATTTCAGGGATTTCTAGAATAGAGTAGGTAATTGCTTCAATCATTTTTTCTTCGTTATCTTCTGAAACATTCAGTATTTCATTACTAAAATCTATTGTCAATATGCCATTTTCAAGCTTGGCACTCAACACTTTAGTTCCCTCAGGAATTACTCCTTTAAATCCATCACGAATATAGTTAGATTTTTCGCTATTGATAGTTAAAGCGTCAATTACCTCTATAATAGTATCTTCTATATTCTCGCTATCCTTAACGATACTAGTTCTGGCAATATATTCTAAGCTGTCGACGAGAAAAATTGGCATTTCTTGTTTTTCAATATATGATAAAGATTCTTCAATTGGCGTAGTACTCGGGAAAAAATAGATTATTAAAAGAATAAATAGAGCTAAAGTTGCTACCATAATGCGTCTTAAAGATGATTTTTTTAACATGTTATCACCTGTTTAATTATATTATTTTCCATAAAAAAAAGACCGAGGTCTTATTTAAATTGTTATTTCTCCCAATTTCAGTAATTCAACTACTGCTTGAGCCCGTCCTTTGACCCCAAGTTTTTGAATAGTATTCGAAATATGATTCCGAACAGTTTTTTCACTTATTTTTAACTCCTCAGCAATCTCTTTTGTTGTTTTATTTAATACTAATAATTCGAAGACTTCTTGTTCTCTATCGGTTAATATTTTCTTATTCATAAAATCCCTTCCTAATAAAAATAGCTTCATAATATTTTATGAAGCTATTTTTATTAGGTGCCTGATATTATCCCAAATTACTCAAATTTTACGGTTATATATTTTTGGGTATCATATAGGCTTTGTACAGAACGGATTATTTTATTAGCAATTTCTTTATTATGCTCACTGCTAGCAATAACTATACTGATTGTATCTCCCTCGATTTTGACAAAATTATCATATTTGTATTCGTCACTAATTAATTTTTCAATTTTTTCACACTCACTTTGGGAATTACTTAAAGCTTGTAAGGCGTTATAAGCGTCATTTTTTTCTTCAATAGTTGCTGCTTCATCTAATAAAATGCTTTGGTATTCATTCATTTGCTTTAAAACATCTTCGTCATCTTCAACTTGCAACGCCACAATAACATCCGATTCTTTTACTTCTAATACTTCACTTACATCATTTTCTCCAGCTAGCACACTGATTGTCTCATCTCCCATGCTAACATAATAGATTCCTAATACTAAAATTAAAGAAAATAGGGTAATAAACCATAGATTTTGTTTGTTTATCATACTCGCCTCCGTTAATCTAGTAAAGTATATGTTGTTCTCATTTTTATATGCAATATTCTAAATTAACTTTAAAAATCTACAATAATATGATAAACTTATTGTAGTAAGGTGAATGTAATGGGAAGAATGACTTTTTGGTTAATCGCTGCTGCATATTATGTAGTAACTATTATTATTGTAATAGTTGTTTTAAATCTGATAAACCGCAAAGAAAAAAATAAATTGAAAAATCAAATTGATGAGTTAGAAAAAGAGAAAAATCTAATCATTTCGGCGAGCATGCTTTCCGAATTAAATAAAGTGGAAGCTTTAGTCAATAATGATGAGATGAAAATTAAATTGGAAGACTGGAAGAAGCGTTTTAGCAACATCCGGGATATTGAAATGCCAAAAATTACTGATACCATCAATGAAATTGAAGAACTTTTTGAAGTACACAATTTTAAAGATTTAAAGGGCTTGATTTTAAAAGCTGATTTTGATTTAAATAATCTTCGAACCAAAGCTTCATTTTTATTGGATGAAATAAAAGATGTTACTCTAAGTGAAGAAAGAAATCGTGAAACTATTACCAAACTTAAAGCTGAATATCGTGAAATTATGGCAATGTATAAAGACTATGAAGAAGATTACGCTATCATCAAGGTGCCTTTAGAATTGCAATTTGAAAATGTCGACAAGTTATTTCAGGCTTTTGAAAGTTCAATGGAACAAAATGCTTATACAGAAGTAGGAAAAATTGTGAAGGCCATATCTGATATTATCGATAACTTAAAAGTTGTCGTCGAAGAGACTAGACCGATAGTAAATCTCGGCAAAAATCTTATACCTAAAAAGATCGAAGATATAAAAAATATTAGTGAGAAAATGACCAAGGAAGGCTATAACTTGGAATATTTAAATATCGACTACAATATTGCCGAAGCTAACAAAAAAATCCAAGACATTTTTCAAAGATTGAATGTTTTAAATATTGAAGATTCTTTATTTGAACTGCGAACTATGCATGATTATTTCGACTCTTTATATAATGATTTTGATAAAGAAAAAATTAGTAAAAAAATCTATGAAGACTACAGTAGGAGTATTCTAATTAAAGCCACAAAGCTAGAAAAAATCAACAATGAACTTTATAAAAAAATTGATGATATAAAGTATAGTTATGATTTAACGGATGATGAAGTAGCAGTAATTTCCGAAATTAAAGAAGAAATAATGAATATTCGCGCAAGTTATGATAAAATAGTAGACATTGCTCGTAGTCACATTTTATCATATTCTAAATTGGCTCGGGAGATGGAAATTATCAATTCCAAACTAGTTAAAACTGAAGAAAAGCTAAATGGAGCTTTAAAGAGTTTGGGAAGTCTTAAAGAAGATGAGCTTCGAGCAAGGGAACAACTAGAAGAAATTAAAAAGATACTTAATCAAACTAAAGACAAAATCCGGTCCTTTAAATTGCCGGCGGTTCCTAAAAATTATTACGTTGAGTTATCTGAAGCAATGGAAGCTATTGATGAACTAATGAAAGCATTAGACAAAAGACCGATATCTATCAAAGTTTTAAACTTGCGAGTAGATACTGCGAGAGACTTAGTCTTAAAAGTCTATAATACTATCAACGAAACTGTTAAAACAGCCAAGATGGCTGAAACAGCAATTGTCTATGGTAACCGCTATCGTGTTACTAATCGTGAAGTCGATTTTGGCTTAGTCAAAGCCGAAAATCTCTTTGCTAAAGGCAATTTTAAAAGTAGTTTGGAAAATGCTATCAATGCTATCAATATAGTTGAACCGGGAATCCACAAACGTTTATTAGAAGAATATAAATAGGGAGGTATCATGAAAAGAGTAATTATTGGCATTATTACAGTTATTTTTAGTTTTTTGATTTTTAGTCCTAACGTTATGGCTTTGGATTGTAATACAGGAACTTGTTATTGTACAGCTGATGGGACAGACTGTGCCTTACTTCGTAATCCTAGAGGAAAATATACTACCAAAGCGGATATGACCGAATGTGGCTGTCCAGCAACAGTTTTACTAGCTAATGATGATATGAAATTTTGCTTACGAACTTCAGCTATTTGGCAATTCATCGGTTATGGCTTATTTGCTTTAAAAATAATTATTCCGTTAATTATTATTGCTTTTGGTATAATCGATTTTTCCAAAGCTGTTTTAAGTAGTGATGATAAGGCTATTAAAAGTGCTGCTATGTCATTAGTTAAAAGACTAATTGCTGGTGTTGCCATCTTCTTTATTCCCACCGTTGTCACAGTTGTTTTCAACTTTTTAGAAGACTTCACCGGTGGACTTGCGGGAATTGAAGAATGTCGTACTTGTTTATTAACCCCTAATAGTGAGACTTGTGATGATTATATCGATCGTGCTGAGAGCATGCGAAAATCAGGAAACTAAGGAGGTCTTTTAAATGATTTATTTAGATTACAGCGCTACAACTCCTGTTTCATATGAAGTTTTAGATACCATTTCTAAAGTAACTAAAGAATTTGTTGGCAATGCCAATTCCATTCATTCACTAGGCATGAAGTCTGCCAATTTACTTGAAAGCGCTACTAAGCAAATCGCCGATATTTTTGGTGTAAGCAGTAGCGAGATTATCTACACAAGTGGAGCAACTGAAGCAAACAACATGGCTTTAATTGGTGTTGCTATGGCTCATCATCGTAAAGGAAAACACATCATCGTTTCTAAATTGGAACATCCTTCAATTTATGCTATATGTGACTACCTTAGTAGTATCGGTTTTGAAATTAGTTATGTAAATAATGATTCCGAAGGTTTAATTGACTTTGAAGATTTAAAACGTTTAGTTCGAGAAGACACCATTTTAGTAAGTATTTGTGCAGTAAATTCGGAAACTGGTGTAAGACAACCCTTAAAGATGATTCGCCAGATAATTAAAAAGGAAAATATTGCCACTATTTTTCATTCCGATATTACCCAAGCAATTGGCAAAGTTTCAGTAAACTTTCATGACGTCGATTTAGCAAGTATGTCAGCTCATAAGATTTTTGGCCCTAAAGGAATTGGATTATTATATAAAAGTAGTATGATTAAAATTACACCTTTAATCTATGGTAGTGGTAAAAGCAATGAACTGAAACCAGGAACACCACCACTTCCATTGATCGCTGCATTATCAAAAGCTATCCGTTTAGCTAATAATGACTTAGAAAAAAGAGAAAGATTCATTGCTTTATTAAATGAAAAAATATGTAATTTCCTAAGTAAGTATCCTAATATTAAAATAAATAAAACTAAATATTCAATTCCGCACATTTTAAATATTAGTGTTATGAACGTCATGCCTGAAACGATGATCCATGCTTTAGATAAACACGAAGTTTATGTAAGCACCAATACCGCCTGCGCGAGTGGAGATATTTCTCATAGCATTATGGCTATCTACAATGATAACAAACGAGCTAAACATACGATTAGAATTAGTCTATCTTATGTGACAACAACAGAAGAAATCAATAATTTTCTAAGTGTTTTTAAAGAAGAATATGAAAAATTGAGTACAGTTAGATAAGGGGGAAATAATGGAAAAGTTAATAATCATCAAATATGGTGAACTTACTACTAAAAAAGATAACATTAACTTTTTTTTGCGAACATTAAAAAATAATATTGCTAGTAATATATGCGATATAGAAAATACAATTACTTATGATTTTGGGCGAATGTTTATCGAAGTAGGGGAAGAAAACTTGGATAAAGTTGTTGAAAGAGTCAAAAATATCTTTGGTATATTAGAAATAATAATTGGTTATAAAGATGCGAACATTAATATTGAAGATATTAAAACCAACGTTTTATCTTTAATTAAAGATACTTCTTTTAAGACTTTTAAAGTAGCCACTAAAAGAAGTGATAAAAACTATCCGATAAATAGCATGGAAATGAACAATTTAATCGGTGGACATATCTTAAAAAACGTTCCAGACGTTAAAGTCGATGTCCATAATCCTGAGTTAACAGTATCTATTGAAATTAGAAAAGATAGCGTCTTATACTACTTACAAGGTGTAAAAGGACTTGGAGGTTATCCTGTGGGTACTTTAGGCAAAGGATTGCTCATGCTAAGCGGAGGAATTGACTCCCCGGTTGCAGGATATTTAACTATCAAAAGGGGTGTAAAACTAGAAGCAATTTATTTTGAAAGCCCACCCCACACTAGTGAATTTGCCAAAGAAAAAGTCATAAAATTATCGCGTGTCTTAGCTAAATATAATTCAGAAATTAAATTACATGTTATCAATTTTACGGAAATTCAAGAAACTATCTTAAAAAATATTCCTCATGAATATTTAATAACCATCATGCGCCGGATGATGTATCGTATCAGTGCTATCGTCGCTCATAATAATAAGTGTAATATCTTAGTAAATGGAGAATCGATTGGCCAAGTAGCTAGTCAAACTTTAACAAGCATGCGTGTCATTAATGAAGTAGTAAAAATTCCTGTCATCAGACCCGTAGCTTGTTTTGATAAACTTGAAATAATAAAGCTCGCTAGAAAAATCGGTACTTATGATATCAGCACCTTACCGTATGAAGATTGCTGTACTATATTTGTACCAGACCATCCTGTCATCAATCCGAATGTTGCTAAAGCCAGTGAATATGAAAAATTAATTCCTTATGAAGATTTAATTCATAAGGCTATAAAAAGCCATGAAGTAATAAGAGTTGGTGTTGAAAATAAAGAGTATAAAGATTTTTTATAAATTCTTAAATGAAAGGCTGTTAAATTAAATAATGCTGCTAAAAAACAAATAGAGCTTTTTCAAAAAAGTAAATCTTTCCAAGCATTAAAATCGTTTAAAAGTAAAGTAAACAGTAATTTAAATTTACCAATGTGATTTAAATTGTATTCATATAATGTTTAAAAAAGAAAATTATTACCATAATAATAATGGTGATAAGATGTTTAAGTCTACAAATTATTATTATAAGAGTTATGATGTAACTAATAATAATCGGTTGGAACGTCTAGCTATGGAATATTCGAATCCCTACGGCTATAATTTAGAAAGCAATGAAAGAAGAGTAATCGATTACGACAAATTAGTTACACACACAAATCAAAATTTTGTAAAAAATAGGGAATTCTCCGGAAAAAGATAGTAAAAATATCTTTTTTTTTGTATAATGGTACTTAGAGGTGGATTGAAATGAAAATATTATCTGTAAATGCTGGTTCATCATCACTTAAATTTACTTTAATTGACATGCCAGCTAAAAATACGATTGCTAGTGGCTTATTTGAAAAAATTGGCTTAAGTGGCAGTTTTTACACAATCAAATATAATGGAGAAAAATACACTAATGAAATTGAGTTGATTGATCATTCAGTTGCTGTTAAAGTTTTGATGGATGAACTCATCAATTTAAATATCATCAGTTCTCTAAGTGAAATTGAAGGAGTAGGACATCGTTTAGTTCATGGTGGTCAAGAATTTACATCATCAGTAATTTTAGATGATAACGTCTTAAATAGAGTATCTAAGTATAATGAACTTGCTCCATTACATAATCCGGCAAATATTATGGGAGTAAGAGCCTTCATGAAAGCCTTACCAGATGCTATTCAAGTTGGTGTCTTTGATACGTCTTTCCATACAACAATGAAAGAAACTGAATACCTATATCCTGTACCATACGAATGGTATGAAAAATATAGTGTTCGTAAATATGGCTTTCATGGAACTAGTCATCGCTTTATCAATAAAACAATTAGTGAATTTTTAAATCGTAATGACTTAAAAGTAATCTCTTGTCACATTGGTAATGGTGGTAGTGTTACAGCAATTGACTCTGGCAATGTTGTTGATACTTCAATGGGCTTTACGCCACTTGCAGGTATCATGATGGGAACTCGTTCCGGTGATATTGATCCAAGTATTTTGGAATATATGAATAAAAAAACTGGTCGTAGTTTAAGTGAACTCACAAACGAACTAAATAAGAAGAGTGGTCTTCTTGGTGTAAGTGGAATAAGCAGTGACTCCCGAGATATTGAAACAGCAGTTAGCGAAGGAAACGAAAGAGCAGTTCTTGCTCAAGATATCTATGCCCAAAAGATTGCTAATTACATAGCTATGTATAACAATTTACTTGGTGGCGCTGATGTCATTTGCTTGACCGCAGGTGTTGGAGAAAATAGTGCAATAATGCGAAAAATGATTCTCGACCGCATTGCTTCTCTTGGCGTAAAACTTGATGAATCTGTCAATAACTTCCGTGGAGAATTCCGTCTTATTACTACTGCTGATTCTAAAATTCCTGTTTACGTTGTTCCAACTAATGAAGAGTTGATGATTGCTATAGATACTATGGAACTTGCCCAAAATAATAATTAGAAAGTGGTGAGTATAATTAAAAGAGAATTATACAAAAAGATATTTAAAATAATTAAAGATTACGATGAAATAGTCCTAGCTAGACATATTGGACCCGACCCTGATGCTATTGCTAGCCAAATTGCTTTAAGAGACTCTATCAGGCTTACTTTCCCTGATAAAAAAGTCTATGCTATTGGGGCCGGGGTATCAAAATTTAAATATTTGGGTAACCTCGATAAAGTTGATTTGACCGAACTTAAAGACGCTTTATTAATTGTTTTAGATGTTCCCAATTTCTGCAGAGTTGATGGTATTGAAGATTTAGAATATCAAACTATTTTAAAAATAGATCATCATCCAGCTGAAGATATTATCGGAGAAGTCGATTGGACTGATGAAAGTATGTCTAGTACTTGCGAAATGATTGCTAATTTGATTATGAACACCCGCTTGGTGCTAGATCAAAAAATTGCTGAAAACTTATACACTGGTATGGTTTTCGATAGTGACCGCTTTTTACTACAAAATACTAGCAAAGAAACTTTCAAAACCGTTTACGATTTATTGACAATCTCTCAAATAGATTTTATTCCTTTATATAATAATCTCTATGAGCGAAGTATTGCTGAAGAAAAGTTTCGTGCTTTCTTGATTGATAACATTGAAATAAGTGATAATCATTTTGGATACATCTATGTAAAACCAGAAGATTTAAAAAAATACAATGTGGAACCGACGATAGTTTCTAATCAAGTAAATGATTTTTACTTTATCAAAGAACTTATTTGTTGGATGTTTGTTGTCTATGACGAAAGAAATGAAATATATAAAGCCAATATAAGAAGTCGGGGGCCAATTATTAATGAAGTGGCAAGCAAATATAATGGGGGAGGTCATAAATTCGCTTCTGGATGTCGTTCTAAAAACTATAAAGATATGGAACACTTAGCAAAAGATCTAGATGAAACTTGTGCTAAATACATTACAGAAGAAAATAATTAATATGAAGATAACAAAGATAATTAAAAAGAAAGATAATCTTTATCAAATATTACTTAGTGATAATACTTCACTAAGTTTTTATGATGATACGATAATTCATTTCAATCTTTTAACAAATAAAGATTTAAATGAAAAAAAATTATTAGAAATAACAACTTATAATAATAATGTAGCTGCCTACTATAAAGCTTTAACTTATATCAAAAGTAAACTCCGGACAAAAAAAGAAATTGTCGAAAAGTTAAAAAAGTTAGGATATAATTCTCAAACTATTCAAACTGTCATAGACAAACTTACTGTTCAAAAATATTTAGATGACGAATTATACATAACAAGTTTTATTGCTGATCAAGTTAATCTTACTTTAAAGGGGCCTAGAAAAATTGTCAGTGAATTAGTAAAATTGGGGTTTAATGAAGAATTGCTAGGTAGATATATGGATAATTATTCGGAAGATATATGGCAAGAAAGAATAGAAAAAATAATCAATAAAAAAATTAAATCTAATCACAACTTATCCCAAAAAATGTTAATTAGCAAATTGCAAGTTGACTTAATTAATTTAGGATATACCAAAGACCAATTTAATAATTTAATAAGCACCATAAATTATCAAGATGATTCGAAAATAATTGAAAAAGAAGTAAGAAAAGCATACAAAAAATACTCTCCGAAATATTCTGGAAGAGATTTGGAAATGAGAATAAAAAGACATTTATATAGTAAAGGCTTTACTAGTGATATCATCATCGATGATTATTTATAGACAAATTAAAGTTGATTGTGATATAATTTTCTCAGATAGCGAGTGAATGCAATGAAACTAAAATTTATAGTACTTGGTATTTTTCTATTGTTATTATGTGGATGTGAAAACTGGAATGATATTTATACACCATATAAAGATATTTTAGATAAAGGTATTAATTGTGAATATACTTTAGTTGGTAATGTTGAAATGGGAGCTGGCATTGAGGTAATAACTTTAAAAGCCAATAACCAAAGTATATATGTATCTTATAATCATGGTTCAGATAATTTAATTATCAATAGTAATAATGAATCTTCAGTGGTACATAATGTTAATTCCCAAGAAGTTGTGTATAATAATTTTGATTATGGCAAATTCTTAAGTGATTACTCTAAAACTAATACATGTCCTACCAATATATATATATATCCAGATTCCAATTATAAAGTCGATAATGAGTGTCCAGCTGGATGGACTTGTTTCACTTATTCGACAAAATCAACATCTGGTAGCAATCAAGGTTCTAGTTCTACCGATAGACCTAGTGGAAGTGGAGAAGAAGATCAAACTCCTGATGATGACGCCGGTAAATGTCATGTTGAAACAGCCATAGATTGCAAGACCTATCGCAAAAAGTTAAATAGTAGTTATGTTTACATCGAATTGGGTTTTGAAACATTGGCAAATGGTAGCGCGGGTAGATACTTTATTATAACTGACCAATCATCTTTATATGGTGGTTCTATTGGCCGTGATAGTACAGGCATGAGCACAGTATTTAATAACAATACTTATACCGTTTGGAATCCTGAAAAGATTTACTTTAATAATAATGGTACTTACTCATATGCCGATATAGAAATAAATATGACTGATAGTGGCTATTATAATGTCTACTTTATTGTTGCTACTGATGATAAAGAGGCTATCGGTGATTATAATCAAGGTTCAATCAATGAATATGATCCCGATGCTACTCCGGGTTCACCTGTTTTAGAAGATTTAGAAGTAAAACCTTTAAATTTCTGTGAACAAAATGAAGTAAGAAAAACTTTTCAAATAGTAGGTTATATATTATATATTGCCAAAATACTTGTTCCATTATTACTTATAATACTAGGAACAATCGATTTTGCTAAAGCTACAATATCAAGTGATGATAAAGCACCAAAAGAAGCTGTTGTAACTCTTATTAAACGAATTCTAATAGCGATAATAATATTCTTAATTCCAACGATACTAAGTTTCTTATTATCCTTAGTAAACGGAGCAACAGAAGCTTTTACCAATTTAGAATATGAAGATTGTACAGATTGCTTACTTGATCCATTCGGTGATTGTAAAGCCAAAGATATCAATTTAACAAACTAAAACTGGAATATTCTTCCAGTTTTTTATACAATAGGAAAGTCATACTTTTTGGAAAAACTACTTGACACACATACATTTGTTTGATATAGTTAATTTATCATTCAGGGGGTGAGTGTCATGTTTACAATA
>CALVVH010000007.1 GCA_944363805.1 uncultured Bacilli bacterium | reverse complement strand
CTTTTTAACAAGTTACCAACATAAACTACTTAGTATCCGTGGAAATTGTGATTCTGAAGTAGATATTGAAAAATCAGAATTTCCCATATGTAGTGATTTAGCTTTATTAAATGTTGATAACTTAAATATTTATTGTACTCATGGTCATATTTACAATATCGATAAAAATAGTAAGTTTAATGATGCTAATATTTTAATATATGGTCACTTCCATATTCCATACATCAAGAAAAAAGATAATCTTACTTATGTTTGTGTTGGTTCCATATCTTTACCACGAGATGGCTATGGCCCAACATATGCTATTTACGAAAATAAAAAAATTGCAATTTATTCATTAATAGATAATACATTAATTTTTGAAAGTGAGGTTTAAATATGAAATTACAAATAATTGGTTCCGGTGGCATTTGGCATAAAGAAAATAGTGCAAGTTATTTAATTGATGACCACATTTTAGTTGACATGCCTAATGGTAGTTGTAAAAATCTATATACTCTCGGAATAAACGTAGAAAAAATAGACAATGTTTTAATTACGCATTTTCATGGTGACCATTTTTTTGATATCCCATTTTATCTTCTTAAGAAGAGCAAAGAAGATGAACTAGATGTAAACATTTATTGTACTAAACCAGGTAAGAAAAAGATTGAGACTTTATTCAAATTAGGTTTTCCTAGTACTTCTAAAAAAGTATTAAACCGTCTTCAACTAAACTATAATTTTAGTGCCAATTTTATAATAAATAATTACGAAGTATCCAGAGTTAAAGTAAGCCATGGTGATTTTAAACCTGCGTATGGCTATATCTTTAAAAGTCCTAATTTAACCATTGGTTTTACTGGTGATACGGGATATTGTGATAATGTCGATTACATGGCTAGCATTTGTGATTATCTTATTTGTGATTGTAGTTTCATTCTAGGCAATGAATCCCACATGGGAATTGATGATATCAAAAAATTGGCAACCAAATATCCTGATCATAAATTTGTAACTTCTCATATGTTCCGTGAGACCATCAAAGAAGCCAAAAAATTAAAAATAAAGAATATAATTGTTCCAAATGATGGCGATTATATTTTGAAAGGAGAGTAATATGAAATTTATTGGAACAAAACCATTAGAAACAGATAGATTAATACTTAGAAGGGCAACTCTTGCTGATGCTGATGTTGCCTACCAAAGTTGGTGTACAAGTGATGCCGTTGCTAAGTATGTTATGTGGGAAAAACACAAAAATGTAGAAGAAACAAGAGCTATTTATACTAAATGGCTTGAAGCATATCAAGATTTAGACACCTACCGTTGGATTGCTGAGATAAAAGAAACTGGTGAAGTAATTGGAACTATTGATATCAGTAAAAAATTTTTGGCATATGGCACTTGTGAAGTGGGGTATTGTTATGCTGAAAAATTCTGGGGCCAAGGATATGGAACTGAAATCTTAACGCGTGTAATAAAATTTTTATTTGAAGAATGTGATGCTGATATCATCGTTGGTGAACATATGGATAATAACCCAGCTAGTGGCAGAGTAATGGAAAAATCTGGATTAAAGTATGAAACTAGATTGCGAGCTAGAATCAATGATAAAATGGGTAGAAAAAACGATTTAATAGTCTATTCGCTAACTAAAGAAGAATATGAAAAGGAGCAACAAAATGGATGAAGTTGTACGGGTTTTGACAGAAAAGCATAAAACTATTGCTACTATGGAATCTTGCACTGGTGGTGGAGTAGTAAATGCTATTACCAATATTGAAGGAGCTAGTGAAGTTCTAAAGTTTAGTGCTGTAACTTATTCTAATGAATACAAAATAAAAATGGGAGTTTCCTCCCAAGTTATTGATAAATATAGTGTCTATAGTATGGAAACTGCTATCGAGATGAGCACAAATATTGCCAAATTTGCTAATGCCAACTATGGTGTAGGTATTACAGGTAAATTAAATCGCATCGATAGATTTAATCCCGAAGGACAAGATAATCAAATCTTTGTAAGTATATATGATGTTGATAATAATAAATATTATAACTTCGATTTATTAGCAACTAAAGAAACACGAAAAGAAAATAAAGATTTAATAATAACAGAAATAGTTAAAAAATTACTAACAATTATTTAGGTAAAGCGATTAATACTACTTCCGTAGGATAATATCTATTCCCAAAATAACGCAAATAGAAAGTATAATTGTCATTAATAGTATTTATGAGTTTAGGTAACTTCCATAAATCGTCATGATTATGATACACTGAAATTAAAAGTTTTGGTGTATCATTTTTTATATGATTAGTTGCTCCAATTAGAGCTTTTTCTTCACTTCCCTCAATATCCATTTTAATCAAAGTAATTTTTTCTTTTAAATCATCATCCAAAGTAACACATTTTACTTTTTCTTCTCCCTCATCTGTAACTGTATTAGCAGAAGTACTGATGCTATTGGTAGTTACATGCATATCTCCATTTATATCCTTTAATGCTAGTTTTCTAATGTCGATGTTAGCAAAATCTTTTAAAGTATTTTGCATGATTTTAATACTCGATTCCGTTATTTCATAAGCATAGATTTTTTTGTAAATTCCATAAGTATTTATATAATTTAATATAGTATCTCCTGTATACGCTCCAACATCGACATATACCTCTTCAGCATCCGGTTTTATTAAATCTAAATCAAAGTATTGACTATAATTTTCTTCCCGAGCTGACCCCAATGCATTAAAATCAGAATTATACCAATAATTTAAAATGCCATATAAAACTTTTTTAGATCGATAGTCTCCCAGTTTATCAAACAAATTATCAAAATCATCGACATGATTTTTGAGCACTTCAGCTCGTAATTTTAATTCTTCAAATTCTCCCTCTGCATAATTTAACTTTCCCCAATAATTAAATTGAGCTAAAAACTTTTCAATGGCATTTTTGTTATAATCATCAATTTGTAAATACTTTGTCTTTATATTGTCAAAAATAGCATCCGGACTAAGAACTTTTAAAGAAGTAATTAAGTTTTTAAAGTGTATATCTAATTTATTCATAAAGCCTCCATTTTAATAATATGCAAAACATTTTGACAATTTTCTAAAATTAGTGTATATTACTAGTCAACAAGATGTGGGGTGGTAATATGGATATAAGTTTAGAAACTTTAATAAATACCGTTTCTAGGTACAATTTATATGGTATAGATAAGATAAAAAAAGCTTATGAATATGCTAAAATAAAACACAGCGGTCAATATCGTGAAAGTGGCGAAGAATATATTACCCATCCTTTAGCAGTTGCCATTATACTAGCCAGATTAAATGCTGATACTGATACAATTTGTGCTGGATTATTACACGACGTTATTGAAGACACTAACACCACCCAAGAGGATATAGCAGCAGAGTTTGGACAATCTGTTGCTACTTTAGTTATGGGGGTAACTAATTTAACCAAATTATCTATCAGTGATAAAAATCGCCTAGACATTGCTAACTTACGTAAATTGATGTTAGGCATGGCTAGAGATGTTCGCATACTTATTATAAAGCTAGCTGATCGTCTTCATAATATGATGACTTTACAATATAAAAAGAATCCTTTAAAACAACAAAAGAAATCTTTAGAAACTTTAGATATTTATGTTCCTATTGCCGAAAACCTAGGTTTATATAATGTCAAAACTGATTTAGAAGATAAGTGTTTTATGTTTTTAAAACCTGACGAATATAAAAGAACTTCTGAAAAAAGAGATAATTATTTACGCGCAACTGCTTCTTTATTTCAAGAAGTATCAGAAAAAGTTAACACAATCTTGACATCTAGTGAAATACCTAATACTATCAAATTCCGTCTTAAAAGTGTCTATGGCATTTACAAAAGTAAAGGAAACCTAGAGGATATTCATGATTTATTAGCTTTCAAGATAATACTAGATAATATTGAAGATTGCTATTTATCTCTTCGCTATATCCATGGCGAATATAAGCCAATATCAGGTTATTTTCATGATTATATTGCTTGTCCTAAACCTAATCATTATCAAGGTTTACACACAACTGTTTTATCCCCAGACAGTAGACTTATGCAAATGCAAATGAAAACTGCTCAAATGGAAAAAGTAGGAGAATACGGTATAACTGATTATTGGCATGGTGATGATGAAACTGGTTTTAAACGTATGCAAGATGCTTTAGAAGCTGAATATCCTTTCTTTAAATCTGTAATTGAAGCTAACAAATTAGCTAACAGTAATGCTGAATTTATAAACTTAATTAAAAGTGAAATATTTGCTGAAAAAGTAAGCGTATTAACTAAGGAAGGTAAAATAATTGATGATTTAACTAAAGGTTCAACCGTCGTCGATTTTGCTTATCGTATTCACTCAGAAATTGGCAATCACATGATTGTAGCAATCGTCAATGGTAAGCCAGTATCTTTTGATTATCAACTTAAAGATAACGATCAAGTGCGTATTATAACCGATGAATTTGCTGAAGGTCCAACCAAAGAATGGCTAGAGTTTGCTAAGACTGCTCGAGCACGCAAAAAAATAAGAGAATTCTTAAACAAACAAAAAAGAAATGGTCAATCGCGAACAAGATCACTTTGATAAATGTTCCTTTTAACCATTTCTTTATCTATTTCATTTAAAACACAAAATTTTTTAACTAACCATGTTGGTTCAATTAATTCATCGGCGATAGGGTCTCCTGTAATTCGTTCAATTACTATATTTTCATTTAAATATCTTAACTCTTCACACACGATATCGACATATTCATCCCGACTTAACACGTGAAATTTTTCCTTTTCATAAATACTAGCTAACTTTGTATTCTTAGGAATATATAGCATATGAATCTTTATTCCATCTATTCCAAGATCATTTAAATATTTTACCGTATTTATCATATCTTCTTTAGTTTCATTGGGAAGTCCATTTATAATGTGTGCTACTGTAAATATGTTCCTTTCTTTAAGTTTCTTTACAGCTTCAGTAAAACACTTTACATCGTGACCCCGATTGATATACTTAAGTGTCTTATCATTACTACTTTGAAGTCCTAATTCGATAGTTAAAAAAGTCTCTTTATTTAATTCACTTAAGTAATCTAACCATTCATCACTCAAAGTATCTGGTCTAGTTGCAATAGATACCCCAACAACTTTATCAATTACTAACAGCTTATCAACCATCTTTTTAAAATCATCCACATTACCATATGTATTAGTTCCCGACTGGAAGTAGGCGATATATAAACTATTCGGCCACTTACGTTCCATAATATCTTTAGCTTTATTAAACTGACTGACGATATCTAAACTTCCATCACTAATGTTAGACGCACTCCTACCACTACAATATATACAACCACCACTATTAAAGTTAGGACAATTGCTTCCAATATCTAGAGGCACTTTAAATACTTTGCTTCCAAACTTTTTCCTAAAAAAACAATTCAAAGTATAATATCTTTTATTATCGATTGTATTTTTAAACATGCTACCACCTGACGTTTAATATTTTATCATATTTTAAAATAAAAAAACTCGTAAATACGAGCAAAATAAGCATAACAAATGGTGCTGGAAGCAGGATTCGAACCTGTGACCTATGCGTTACGAGGGCATTGCTCTACCAGCTGAGCTATTCCAGCACAAATTAATTTTAGCAAATAAATAATCAAAATTCAATTACTTATGATAAAATAACCTTAGTTAATAGTAAACAAGAAAACTTAGTAGAATTAAATATTAATCAAAGATAGCAACTATACGAAATTAGGTTATCGATATAATGAAATATATAATGTATTTATTGGTAGAAATAATCCTTAAAAAGTCAAAAATGCACAATGATTGTGCAAAATAGCATAAAAATTAACAAAAATGCACATTTTTTTGAAGTTATTGTGCATTTTTGGCATCGGAATATAAAATAATACAAGTAAAAACATTAGACAAAGTATCATGAGATGGTGCTCTATTTTCTAAATTTAAAAAGTTTATAAAATAATTTTCATAAACTTTTAGAAAGTCAGCTAAATCATTATAATCACATAAAATACCATAAATAGTCATAATTAAAATGTTGATTAATTTATATATTTTTCCTCTAATATCCCTTGGAACATCTAAAACTTCAAAATGATTAAACAATGATTTTATATATTCACATTCTCGTATAGATTAAGAATACACGATTATTGATATTATTAAAATACGATTTTATCATTTGAAGAATTATTTATGCTATTAACGCTTGCTAGAGCAATGAGCGGAGAAACAAATGTTTTGGAAAATATGGAAAAAGAGGGACAAGATTTAGCTGCCGGAAAAACAATGATGGCTAAAGATATGTATCCAAGTCAAGAAGTGTGGGAACAATTAGGCTTTACTTTTAGAGACATACCAGGTGATGATGTTTTATGTAAAGCAACTTTACCAGAAGGGCTGAAGCATAAAAGCTACAGATCATAGTATTTGGAATGAAATATTTGATGCTAACGGTAATTTAAGAGGAACAATGTTTTATAAAGCGACATTTTATGATAGAAGTGCTCACATGAGCTTAAACCCTAGATATAGAGTACATAGTGAGTATATTGGTGAAGACTCAAGAACTGTTGAAGTATATTTTGGTAATGCCAAAGAAAAAATAATGGTTGCAGGTCAAGTTTATCTAGCAAAATCAGATACACCAGAAGAAAGAAAAATAAAAAGAAAACAAATAATAACTTAAGGAGAACAAAGTATTTAACTTTCGTTCTCTTTTTTGTATAATTAAATTGGAGTGAATATTATGTTAGAGTGGAACTTAACTAATCTATTTGCAAGTGATTCAGATTTAGATGAAAAAATTATCGAATTACAAAACAAAGCAAATAGCATATCTTTGCCAATTACTATCGATGCTAACTCGTTGTTAACATTACTTAATAATTATTCTGCTATTAAAGAACTTAGTACTAAAATTCTCGTTTATGGTTCCCTAAAATATTATAAAGATACTAGTGATACTAATTTAGCATTAAAAAGTAAAGTTGAAAAAATTAATAACGAAATATTAACAAAACTAAAAGGAATAGAAAATTATATAATATCTATTGGTTATGCCAAAATAATTGAATTTATAAAAGAAAATCCTAAGTTAAAAGTATATCAATTTTATTTGAAAAACTTATTCCGATTACAAAGTCATATCCAAGATTCTAAAGTTAATGAAGAGATAAAAGAAAATATTGATAATATAAATAAACTTATTGCTAAGCAAAATAAATTAACCAAAGAAATAAAATTTGCTAATATAACTGTAGATAATGAAACTTATGAAATAACTCCATCTAATATGGCTAAATATTTAGCATCTAGGGATAGGGAAACAAGACGTCTTACATTTTTGAGTATCAATTCCTCTTTTGCTAACAAGCAAGATGAATATGCTAGTATTTTAAATGATATTTGTGCTTTAAGAATCAAGAATGCCAGCTTGGAACAGTATTCTAGTGTTTTAGATAAATCTCTATTTGAAGAAAATATTCCTAATACAGTAATCGATACTTTAATTAGTTCAGTTAATAATAATTTAAAAACAATGCAGAAACATTTAAAAATTAAAAGTAATCATTTAGGCATATCAAATCCTCATATTTATGATTTGAGAGTACCACTAGATAATGACTTAAAGAGAAAATATACATTAGATGAAGCTATTGCTATAATTAAAGAAGCCCTAAAACCTCTCGGTAATGAATATCTTAATGCCCTTGGTAAAATATTAGATGGTCATATTGATGCAACCTTAAATGAATCAAAACATCAATCTATTACATTTTCTTGGCAAGACTATTCTTTTTTAAATTTTCGGGGTTCATATGTCGATATAAAGAATCTAATTCATGAACTAGGACATAGTGTTAATTACTATTTATCTAAAAGTAATCAAACATTTCTTTACGCTGATAGCACTGTTTTTGTGGGTGAGATAGCTTCCATAGTAAATGAAATTTTATTAAATAACTACATGCTAAAAAAGGCAACTACTAAAGATGAAAAAATATTTTTCTTAAGTAAACGCATAGAAAACTATTTTACTTCAGTATTTAAGCAAACATTATATACGGAATTTGAAAGTATGATTTATAAGCTACGGCATGATAAAACTTTAACGTCTAATTTATTATCTACAAAATATAATGCGTTATTAACAAAATATTATGGCAGTGAAATTACAATTGATCAAGAATCACAAGTTGAATGGACAAGACTAGGCCACATATATCGTCATAGTTATTACACTTATCAATATGCAACTGGATTACTTATTGCTAGTAGTGTAGTAACAGATATTTTTGAAAACCAAAAATTATCAACTTCAGCCTATTTAAAATTTTTAAAATCTGGTAGCAGTTGCTATTCAACTGATTTGTTAAAAATATTAAATATCGATTTAACTGATAGAACTACGATAGATAATGGTTTTAAAATATTAGAAAATGATATTAAAAATATAAATGAATTACTTAGTAAAGGAGAATAGCATGGAAAAAATCTACAATAAACTAGTTCGGGATAATATTCCTGAAATTATCAAAAACGATAATGAAAATCCAATTATTAGAACGTTAACAGATGAAGAATATAAATTAGAATTAGAAAGAAAATTATTAGAAGAATATAATGAAGTATTAGAATCAACTGGTAAAGAACGAGTTGAAGAATTAGCAGATATGCTTGAAGTAATTATTTATCTTGCTAAACTAGAAAATACCACATTAGATGAAATAATCGCAGTTGCTAAATCTAAAAAAGAAAAAAGAGGAGGCTTTGATAAAAAAATATTTTTAGAAAAAGTAAAGATTAATGAACAAAATCAGAAAGAAACTTGACAAAAATTAGTTTCTTTTTTCTTTTTCTTATTTGTTATCTTAAGTTTCTAGTGTATAATTAAAACGATGGTGGTACTATGCAGATACTTTTATTAATAATCGGTTTTGTTATAATTATAAAAGCTTCAGATTTTTTAGTTGATGCTTCTTCAGCCCTTGCTTTAAAATTGCGAGTTCCTAAAATGCTTATAGCTTTAACAATTGCTGCTTTTGGAACTTGCGCTCCAGAAATTGCTATATCTTTTCAAAGTGTCAGCACCGGCAATGGGGAGATTGCATTTGCTAATGTTGTTGGTAGTTGTGTTGTCAACATTTTATTAATAATCGGTTTAGCTAGTTTTATCCGACCTATCAAAGTTAAGCATGCTACTATAAAAAAAGAATTGCCAATCCTTTTAATAATAACTTCAGTTTTTGCTGTGCTTATGCTTGATAGTATATTTAATCCATATACTAGTGATGCATTTTCTCGTTCTGATGGTATAATCTTGTTATTACTGTTTGGCTTATTCGTCGTTTATTTAATTCAACTTTTATTTAAAAGAAGTGATTATTCAGAAGAAGAACTTGAAAAGATCAAATATAGTCCGATTGTTGCTATTATAATCATTATTGTATCAATTATACTTATAATTTATAGTAGCGACCTAATCGTTACCTCAGCTAAAGAAATAGCTACTCGTCTTCATATTAGTGAAAAATTAATTACTATGTTTGCTATAGTTATTGGAACTAGTCTCCCTGAAATGGTCATGACTGTAACTAGTGCCAAAAAAGGCGAATTTGACATAGCTATCGGTAATATCATCGGAACTAATATATTCAATATTTGTATTGTCCTTGGTCTTCCAGTTATTATATATGGTGATGTACTACTAACTGGCTTTGGTATTATTGACATAATCGCCGTATTTTTATCATCGGCATTATTATTTCTATTTGCTCGAAGTGAGAGAACAATCGATAAAAAGGAAGCTATAATTATGTTGGCAATCTTTGCAATTTACTATATTTTCCTTTTAATCGAAGGATATTAATAAAAATATCAAAATTCGACATGAAAATCTAAATAATTGTAGTATAATAAGAAGAAATTGTGAGGTATATTTATGTTAGCATATGGAGTAAATGTTTTAAAAGAATTAGATAAGAAAAGAATAAAAAAGGTTCTAACTTCTCGTTCAGAAATATTTGAATATTGTAAAAACAATAAAATAAAATGTGAACGAGTAGACAATCATTTGTTGAATAGATTAAGTAAAGAAAATCATCAAGGTGTGATAATCGATATATATGATTATGACTATTATTCTCTAGATGATGTCGATGGCAATTTTGTTGTTGTTCTAGACCATTTAGAAGATCCTCATAACTTTGGGGCCATAATTAGAACTTGTGCTGCAGCTGGAGTAACTTCGATAATTATACCTAAAGATCGTTCGGTAAAAGTAACTGACGTTGTCATGAAAACTAGTGTTGGAACAATTAACTATGTAAAAATTATCATGGTGAGTAATCTTCTAGATGCTATAAATAAACTAAAAAAACAAGGTTATTTTATTTATAGTGCAGATATGCACGGAACAAATTATCGTACTCTTGATTATAGTGGCAAGAGAGTCTTAGTGATTGGTAATGAAGGAAAAGGAATAAGTAAAATTATTAAAGATAATAGTGATTTTTTAGTTACTATTCCAATCAATAAAAATGTTGAAAGTCTCAACGCTTCGGTAGCTGCTGGAATTTTAATTTATCAAATGGAAGATGCTCATGAATGATTATGAATTAGTTTATTTAGCTCAAGAAGAAAATGAAAGCGCCTATGAAATGTTGTTACAGAAATATAATATGTTGATTGCCTTACTAATAAGTAAGAAAGAAAAAAAATATAAAAAGTATCAAATAGAATATATTGATTTATATAATGATTGCTTAAAGGCTTTTAATAGGGCAATCTATAAATATAATCCTGATTGTGATGCCTGTTTTGCTACCTTTGTGTCAGTAGTTATAAATAATCAAATTACGAATTCTAGTCGCCGACTAAATAGTCAAAAGCAACAAAATATTAATTCTACTTTATCTTTGGATTACGAACATGAAGGTTTAGCTTTTAGTGGGGTTATTCCCAGCTATGCAAAAGATCCTTTACAAAAAATCACTGAATATGAAAAAATATTAAACTTAAATAACCTAATAAAAAAGAATTTATCTAAATTAGAATATGAAGTCTATATTTTGCTTTTGCAAAATATAAATTATCAACAAATAGCCTATCTTTTAGAAAAAAGTCCTAAGCAAATAGATAATGCCATTCAACGACTTAAAAACAAAATTAAAAAGCTATTAAAAAATTGATAATATTGCTTGAATTATCTTTGTGTTTATGGTATATTACTATTGAACACGAAAGTGTTTTTTTAAATGGAGGTTTTTAAAAAGTGACAAAAGAAAAAAAGAAAGTATCCCAAAAAGATATTAAGATCAAAAAACAAGATAAGAAAAATACAAAGAAAAAGGAAGTAAAACAGCCACAAGAAGGCTACTTCAAACAAGTTCGAAAAGAAATGAAATTAGTCAAATGGCCAAGTGCCAAAGATGTTTTAAAATATACAATTTCAACTATCGTATTTTGTGCAGTTTTATGTGCGATATTTATGTTATTAAATTTGATTATGTCAGTTATTAAAGGATGGTTTGTATAATGGAAAAACAATGGTATGTAGTAAATACTTATTCAGGTCATGAAAGTAAAGTAAAAGAGAAATTAGAAGCAAGAACTGAATCAATGGGAATGCAAGATTACATATTCCGTGTTATAATCCCTGAAACAACTGAAGTAGAAGTAAAAGATGGAGTTAAAAAAGAAAAAGTAAAGAAAATGTTCCCAGGATACGTTTTAGTTGAAATGATTATGACTGATGAAGCTTGGTATATTGTAAGAAACACTCCAGGTGTAACGGGATTTATTGGGTCTTCCGGAAAAGGTGCTAAACCAACTCCATTATTACCACAAGAAATCGATAGAATCCTTGCTAACATGGGTATGAGTAGAGTAAATATTGAACAAGACTTAAAAGTTGGTGACACAGTTAACATTATCGATGGTCCATTCAACGGTATGAGTGGTAAAGTTGATAATATTGATATTGAAAATAATCGATTGAATATTATAATTGACTTATTTGGTCAAGAAACAAATGTCGATGTTGAATTATATCAGGTAAGTAAAATATAACCCATAAGAGATTATCCTTATGGGTTTTTCTATGCAAAAAACTCGCTTTTTATTTTAAAAGCGAGCAAGAATTATTCAGTTACTTTTTTTCCATTAAGCCAAGGAGTAATTAAGTTATCAACTAATATCATAAGTACTAATGATAAACCAATAGTTACTACTATAGTAATAATAGCTAAGCAAACAAGATTAGTTATATTAAATGACTTATACAAAACACCGATTATTGGAAAGTGTAACATATAAATATACAATGCTAACTTGCCAGGATATTTCCAAATCTTATGGTTTAGTAATTTAGTTAAGTAATCTTCATTTAATAATGTTAGGAATATTAAAATAGCACATAAAGCATGAATTGTTGTGAAATAGAAATTAGTTGTAAATAATGTATGGTACACTACTATACCAGCACAAATAACTTGGACTATAGTTAAAATTAATTTAGTAGATGTACTAAATTTACGCATCTTCAATTTAGTAATAATAACATTGAATAGTACTCCTAGTCCCATACAGACAAACGCTTGTACAAAAGCTTGATTTAAATATCCTCCGAGCATTGTTTCATACCACATTGGACTAATTCCATTGATATGGAAATAACCATAAGCAAGTAGAAATGAAAATGGGGCTATTAAACCGATATATAAATCTTCACATTTTTCTAGTAAATAATAGACCAAATAACCTACAATAAATATTGCTGAGATAAACCAAAGTGGGCCATTCATTAAAGCATGCATTCCATCTGTATATAAGCCATATGCATTATTACCGATACCTAGACTGGTAACAATAGTACCTAACCATTCCCAAATAGAATCGATAGCTACAAAAGGCCAATCTTTAAGAGGAATTTCTCTATAGATGTTACTAAGAACCAGGCCAATTAATAATGCAATCAAGAATGCTGGATATAATCCTTTCAGTCTCTTTAATAAATATTTTCCAGCCTCAGCTGCTGGCATTGTCTTCTTATTTTTTTTCTTTTCCTTATTTTTCTTATAAGAAGACATTAAGAAATATCCACTTACAATGTAAAATATTATGATAATATCCATTGCTCCAGAACAAGGAATCTTATTACCAATCATGTAAGGTGGAATATGCCAATACATTACAGGATAAATCATAAACACATGTATTAGCATGAAAGTAATACATAAGAAAAATCTCCAAAACTCCACTGAATAGTTTCTTTCTTGTTTCACAAATTTCTCCTTTCTGTAAAATAGCATGCTTCTATTCTACAATTCTATTGTAGCACTTTTTATTTCTTTTTAGCAATCACCTTTTCATTATTTATATCGTTATCGATTATTATCTCAGCAGTAGTACTTACCATTTTAGTTTTACTTAAAGATTCATAAAATATTTTCTTGCTTATTGCTAATTTAAAAAAACAATAAACATAGTATAAAAAGATAAATAATAACAAAAGTAGTACTGAATATACTAAAATAGTATCGCTAAGATATGATAGGATATTTGAGCAAATTATCAACACTAAAATTGGTAAGATGACATATCCCAAATAGAATAATAAAGTTCGTAGAATAATTTGTATTAACTTTATTCTATCACCTTTAGTTGAAACTATCTTAATCTTTAAAAACTTACAGCCCAAAGTCTGGCCTTTAAAAAAGTAGGGAAACAAAATAAAATAAGCTCCCATAAATATTAGATAACTTGGAAATGCTTTAAAATCGAATAGTATATAAATAAAACCAAAAATAATTGTAGCCACAACCCAATCTAAAAAATAAGCAAGACTTCTTCTGATAATTGAAACTTTTCTTCCTAATGCCTTAGCAGTATCATCTATTTCTTCTCTATCTGGCAAAAATTTTAATAGTAAACTGCCCACAAAATAACCAATTATACTTCCCAAAGTGTTTAGTAGCAAATCATCGACATCAAATAATCGGTATCCACGAGGATAAATAAAATATAGGCCACTAAGTTGGGTTAATTCATAAAATAAACTTAGTAAAAATGCGAACAAAACTGTTTTCTTAAAACTAAATTTAAAGTAGTAGTGCAAATAAGCTCCAAAAGGAATAGTAAGAAAAATGTTGAATACTGGCACAATAAATTGGCTACTCTTAATCGCTGTTAGATAAGTACTAAAATCATTTAATACAAAACCACTATTGTTGATAAAGTCTTTTATAAAAGTAAAAGGAATAAGTTGAGTAGTCGGCGTAGTTAAAGCCATAACTTCTTCGCGCGAGGGCAAGGGGAGTATTACCAAAAAGTAAGCTGTTAACATATACAAAATAAATGAATATACAATCAAGGCTCTATACCAATAAACAGAACCATATTTATGATATTCTTTTAATACATAAGGTAAGGTGATTAAAAAGGCAATAAATGGAAATGTTATAATTGCCACTTTTATTATCGATAAATAATTCATTTCAGATCTTCCTTTTACTTCAATTTTTTATTTTTCCCTGTAATTAAAGCCAAATATCCCCCAATACTATGAATGTCCTTTCTCATAGCTACAATTTTATCAGCTTTCGACATAAGTATTCCTTCAATATAAAATGACTTTCTTAAAGAAAATGCCCCAACTTTCCCTATTAAAGTAGATGATTCTATAATTTTTTTGAACTTTTCATCCAATGCGTCGTATTTATCCTGATTGTTTAATTCTAATGGCCTACCATCGACTGCTCGAACAGGAAATGGAAACATATGATGAATGATGCCATCGATAATCATTAAGGCATCATGTTCATCAGAAAATATGTCGGGGAACCAAGTTATAGCATTTACACAAGCTTCAATTGGGTGGATGAATCCATGTTTATTTTTTATCTTTTTTTCTTTAAATTTAAAGTTGTTTTGCCACGGTTCTTCATATAAATCATGAAACATAGCAATATATACGGCATTTTTTAAATTGATAAAGTCGAATTTTTTTCCTTTCTTTTTAAGTCTAGCGATAATTTTATAAGTTACAATCGCATCACAAATTATGTGATCTCCTAAAGTCCTATAATCGTGATGCCAGAATGGTGGTTGAGAGCGTTTTATATATTCTTTGTGATAACAAATTGGTCTTATAATATTCCATAATTTTTTTACATTATAACCTGTCAATTTATATTGACTACAAAAAAACTTGTATCTTTCATATATTTCTTTTTTCATTTCTGCCTCTTTAATATGTAATATTTTGTGTGCTTATACTTTTATTATAAACTATTACTTGCATTTTTCCAATAATTTTACATTACAATTTAGTCACATTAATTTAGATAATTATCATTTCTATTAATAACTTTCTTGCATATCTTATATAGAAAGGAGGTTTTTTATTTGAACAATTACGAAAGAGCCGTAAAAAAAGTTCAATGTTCTGGTCTTGACCAACAATGTTGCTGTTGCTTTGGCCCAACAGGCCCAACTGGTCCAGCTGGCCCCGCAACTGTAACAGCTGGAGTAACTGTAACAACCGCTCCGGGAACCCAAGCAGAAGTTACCAATGTGGGAACTAGCGAAAATGCTGTTTTAAGATTTGCAATACCAGCGGGAGCTACCGGAGCAACAGGCCCAACAGGTCCAACTGGTCCAACAGGTGCAAGTGGAGCAACAGGCCCAACAGGAGCAACAGGAGCACCAGGAGCGACCGGTCCAACTGGTCCTGCTGGAACTAGTACTACTGGAGCAACAGGCCCAACAGGAGCTACCGGCCCAACAGGCCCAACAGGTCCAAGCGTTAATTTGACTATTGGTACAGTTTCATCTGGAGCAACAGCCTCTGCTACAATTACAGGGGTATCTCCAAACTTTATCTTGAATTTAGTGTTGCCTGTCGGAGCTACCGGACCTACTGGTATTAGCGGTCCAACCGGCCCAACCGGAGCAACCGGAGCAATCGGAGCAACAGGAGCAACAGGTGCAAGTGGAGCAACAGGCCCAACAGGAGCAAGTGGAGCAACAGGTCCAACCGGCCCAGCGGGAGCAAGTGGAGCAACAGGTCCAACAGGCCCAACAGGAGCAAGTGGAGCAACAGGTCCAACCGGCCCAGCGGGAGCAAGTGGAGCAACAGGTCCAACAGGCCCAGCAGGAGCAAGTGGAGCAACAGGCCCAACCGGCCCAACAGGAGCAAGTGGAGCAACAGGTCCAACAGGCCCAACAGGTGCAAGTGGAGCAACAGGTCCAACCGGCCCAACAGGTGCAAGTGGAGCAACAGGCCCAACAGGAGCAAGTGGAGCAACAGGTCCAACCGGCCCAACAGGTCCAACAGGTCCTACCGGCCCAACAGGACCATAATAGGAATATATTAAAATGAAAAAATTAAAAATTTGTGTTTATGCAATATGTAAAAACGAAAGTAAGTTCATTAAAAGGTGGTTAGAATCGATTAAGGATGCAGATTACATCTGCGTCCTCGATACCGGTTCGACAGATAATAGTAAAGATTTATTGCAAGATGCTAATGTAATTTGGCAAGAAAAGACTTTTGCAAAATTTCGGTTTGATGAAGCTCGAAATGAATCTATGAAGTTGATTCCAGCAGATACTGATGTTTGTATTTGCTTAGATATCGACGAAGTAATGCTTCCTGGATGGCGTGATGCTATCGAAAAAGTTTGGACTGAAAATACCACTAGACTTCGTTATATTTATAACTGGAGTCTCGATGAATTTGATAATCCTAAAGTAAGTTTTTATCAAGACAAAATTCATAATTTGGATTATAAATGGGTAAATCCTGTTCATGAAGTATTAAAGTACCAAGGTGCCAGCGAAATCTATGCACAGAGTGATGAACTAATAATAAATCACTATCCTGATCAAACAAAATCGCGAAGTTCTTATCTACCTTTATTAGAACTCGCCGTAAGTGAAGATTCTGAAAATGACCGAAATATGCATTATTTAGGACGAGAATATATGTATTACGGCAAATGGGAAGAGGCTATTTCAACATTGAAAAGACATTTAAATTTAAAAAGTGCTACATGGAAGGATGAAAGATGTGCATCGATGCGATTTATTGCTAGGTGCTACAAAAATATGGGAGATATCATCTCTGCCAAAGTCTGGCTAGAAGAAGCAATCAAAGAAGCACCATATTTAAGAGATCCTTTAGTAGAAATGGCCATGCTTTATTACGATAAAGAAGATTGGTCTCAAGTAATCAAATATTGTAATAACGCTAAAAATATCCCAATTAACTATAAAACATATATTAATGAAGTCTTTAGTTTTGATGAAACAATCGACGATTTACTTTCTATCGCTTATTACTATCAAAATGACTTACCAAATGCTATCAAGTATGCTGAATTAGCTTTAAAAATAAATCCAAACAACGAACGAATAAAAAACAATCTAAAAATAATGCAAGAAAAGTCTCAATAAAAGAGACTTTTCTTATTTTTTTAAAAAAATTAAAAATAAAAAAAGGAAATAGCTACTTCTTCGTAATAAATAAAAGTGAAAGGAGGTTTTGTTAATGAATATGTCTAACGAAGAATTTCGCAAGTCTTTTACAAGTTCTGAAAAAAGATTATATCTGGAAGTAGCTCTAAGTGATATGCTAAATATCGACTTTGATTTAATCCACAACAATATAATCGTCGATGACCCAAATATCATGGATGATGAAGAAATTGCTTTAAAACTTCGCGATGATGCCATAGTTCTCACATTTGATGATTATATTATTGTCGTATTTAAAAATAATTCCCTAGCAGAGAAGAAAGATGACAATATCGAACACATAATACACAATTTATCTTACAAATTTCCCAAAAAACAAATCTGTGCTATTAATATTAATGACTTTGAAGAATAAACATTGCATATTTGTAAGTTTTATTCGTTAAAACTTATGCTATAATAACCATGTGATTACTATGAAAAAAATTCTAATTATTGAAGATGATTCTGTTATTCAAGCTGAATTAAAAGCTCTGCTAGAAAATGCCGGTTATACTTCTCTTATTTTACAAGATTATGAACACGCTTTAGATGAAATAAAGAAGTATAATCCGGATTTGATTTTATTAGATATTTTAATTCCATATTTAAATGGTGAATTATTGTTAAAAGAAATTCGAAAAATTTCCGATGTGCCCGTTATAATGGTAACAAGCAAAGATAATGAAGTAGATGAAGTACTGGCAATGAGTTATGGCGCTGATGATTATATAACTAAACCATATAATCCGACCATTTTATTATTACGCATTGGAGCCATATTTAAAAGATTAGAAACAACTTATAGCGTCGTTGAATATTATGGGATGACTATTAACTTTTCCAAAGGTATCATTACAAAAGGTTCAAAAGAAATCTATTTAACTAAAAATGAAATGATTATTTTTTCCTATCTTTACAATAATAAAAATAAGTTAGTAAGTAGGGATGAACTTATGACTGAACTTTGGAATAATGATGAGTATATCAACGACAATGCACTAACTGTCAACATAAGTCGTTTGCGTAGCAAACTTAAAGAATTAGATTGTGAAAATTTAATAGAAACCCGTAAAGGACAAGGCTACATTTTATCATGAAATTCTCTCGATATCTCAAAGATAAAATTTACTTTATTATCCTGTTTTTAATTTTATTTTTTCTATTAAATTTATTACTTTATATCTATGAAGTACCTCATGCTTTGCTAATTGCTACTTCCATTATGTTGCTTCTTTTTGGTATGTTCACTCTTTTGATAGAATTCTTTCGCAAGAAAAAGTTTTATGATGATCTTATCAACATTACTGAAAAACTAGATAAAAAATATTTGGTTATTGAAATGCTTCGAACACCTAACTTTCAAGAGGGGGAAATTCTTTATGAAACATTATATGAAATAAATAAATCGATGATTGAAAATGTCAAAAATTATGCAATTAGTATTGATGACTTTAAATGGTACATTGAAATGTGGATTCATGAAGTTAAAATACCTTTATCTAGTTTAACATTGATGATTCATAATAATAAATATAAAATATCTAAAAAAGTCACGGAACAAATCAAGAGAATCGATGATTATGTTGAACAAGTTTTATTTTATGTAAGAGCAGAAAACGCCGAGAAAGACTATCTAATAAAATCTGTTGAATTAAACAAAATTATTAGTAAATTAGCTTTAAGAAACAAGGATTATCTTCTTGAAAATAATATTGATTTTATCGTTAAAGATACCAAATTAGAAGTTCTTACTGATTCAAAATGGCTCGAATTTATATTAGATCAAATAATTAACAATAGTATAAAATATAAGAGGTTAGATAAAAATGCTTATATAAAAATAACGGCTTTAGATAATCAAACGGAAACAAAACTATGTATTTTAGATAATGGAATAGGGATTGACCCCAGTGATTTACCTCGGGTATTTGAAAAAACATATACGGGTAAAAATGGTCGAATTAAAAGCAAATCAACTGGTATGGGGCTTTATATTGCCAAAAGTCTCTGTGATAAATTGGGACATAAAATAACTGTTGAATCGTCTGTCGATGAGTATACCAAAGTTACTATTACTTTTAGTAAAGAAAACTATTATGATGTCTTAGATTAATGTTACAAAAAAGTAAGGCATTGTAATATTAAAATAGCGACAATATTTTATTTTTGCTATAAACTTATATCAGAAAGGAGAAGTTATGAACCCAATTTTAAAAATTGATAAAATTGAAAAGTATTACGGTAATAAATCAAGTCTTACCAAAGCTATAGATAACATATCTTTTACTGTTTTCAAAAAAGAATTTGTAGCTATTATGGGAGCGTCCGGAAGTGGTAAAACTACATTGCTTAATTCTATTTCGACGATTGATAAAGTTACAAGTGGTCATATTTTTGTCGATGGAATTGATATAACCGAGTTGAAAGGAAATGAACTAAATCTCTTTCGGAGAGATAAATTAGGTTTTATTTTCCAAGATTTTAACTTGTTAGATACTCTTACATCTTATGAAAATATTGCCCTTGCTTTGTCAATAAAAAATGTCGGCTATAAAGAAATTGATGCCAGAATTAAGAAAGTTGCTGAAGAATTAAACATTAAAAATGTTTTAAAAAAGTATCCTTATGAGATGAGTGGTGGAGAAAAGCAAAGAGTAGCAGCTGCTAGAGCCATAATTACTAATCCAACTTTAATCTTAGCAGATGAACCTACTGGAGCCCTTGATTCTCAGTCTTCTAAAATGCTTCTTGAAAGATTCGATTATTTAAATAAGGAATTAAATGCTACTATTCTCATGGTTACTCACGATGCTTTTACAGCAAGTTATGCCTCTCGCGTAATATTTATCAAAGATGGAAAAATCTTTAACGAAATAATCAGAGGCAATGATACTAGAAAAGAATTTTTTGACAAAATTATCGATGTCGTAACCCTTCTTGGAGGAGATCTAAATGATGCTCTTTAAGTTGTCTTTAAAAAATATCCAAAAAAGTTTTAAAGATTATGCCATCTATTTTTTCACTCTAATTTTGGGAGTTGCCATATTTTATGTTTTCAATGCTATTGAATCACAGACGGTCTTATTGCAAGTTACTAGTATAACGATGGATATCATTAATTTAATGACAAATATGCTTTCTGGTGTTAGTGTGTTTGTCTCATTTATCTTGGGATTTTTAATAATATATGCGAGTAGATTTCTAATTAAACGAAGAAATAAAGAGTTTGGTATCTATCTAACCCTCGGCATGAGCAAAAGAAAAATATCGAGTATTTTGTTTGTTGAAACATTATTTATTGGAATTATATCTTTAGCCATCGGTTTGATTATCGGTGTTGCCTTATCTCAAGTTATGAGTTTACTTGTTGCCAGCATGTTCGAAGCAGATATGACCCAATTTGCCTTTATATTCTCTAAAAGTGCCTTTCTTAAAACTTTGATCTATTTTGGCATCATGTATTTGGTTGTCATGATATTTAATGTTATCAGCATTAGTAGATGTAAACTAATCGATTTGTTATATGCAAACAAGAAGAGTGAAAAAGTTAAATTAAAAAATCCTTGGTTATGTATATTTATTTTTATAATTGCTGTATTAATGCTTTCTTATGCTTATTATAAAGTAACTATCGATGTCTCATCTCTTCAAACTGTTGATGAAATATTTATTCCTATAATTTTGGGTAGTATATCGACATTTTTAATATTTTGGGCACTATCTGGTTTAATATTAAAAATAGTTCAATCATTTAAAAGATTTTATTATAGAGGATTAAATAGTTTTATAATTAAACAAATTAGTAGTAAGATTAATACAACAGTTGCCTCCATGAGTATTATATGTCTTATGCTTTTTATCACAATCTGTGTATTATCTAGTTCTCTATCTATAAAAAACTCGATGTCTGCTAATTTAGAAGAATTAGCTCCAGTAGATATTTCGATTACTAAGACTAGGAATATAACACCTGAAAAAGCCCAAGAATATGGTTATAGTCAAGAAATTATTACAGATAGTTTTTTAAGTATTACTGAAACTTTAGCTAATTTAGATTTTGATGTTAACGAGCATTTTAAAGATATGATCACTGTTCATTATTATGTTGATGAATCTTTGACGATAGAAAAAACATTAGGTTCATATTATGAAGAAACAAAAAAAACTTTGCCTTTCTTAACTTATGATATGCCAGAAGAAATAATACCATTAAGTGAATATAATAAAGTTGCTGAACTTTATGGTAATGAAACTTTTACTCTAGCTGAAGATGAATATCTTATTATTGCTGATTATGAAAGTATGGTTGCTATTAGAAATGAAGCACTAAAGCGCAATACTCCGATAACTATCTTAGGTAAAACGTATTATCCTAAATACACAGAATGCCAAGATGGTTTTGTAGAAATTTCGAGTAATCATATAACTGCAGGAATTATCATAGTTCCTGATTTAGCTGTTCAAGATAGTATTTTAGAAAGGGAAAGTCTTATTGCCAATTATAATCGGAAAAATGCTGATGATAAACGAGATATTGAAAACATATTGCTCAATTTAGATAATCATCCTTATGCTGTTAATACTAATCTTGATGCTTCGAGCAAATTGAGTATCTATGAATCGAGTGTTGGACTAGGAGCAATGGTAACCTTTATTGGTTTATACCTAGGAATTGTTTTCTTGATTTCGAGTGCTGCTATACTTGCTTTAAAAGAGTTATCTGAAAGCACTGATAATACCGAAAGATATAAGATGCTTCGAAAAATTGGTGTTGAAGAAAAGTTGTTAAATAGAGCACTATTTATTCAAATACTAATATTCTTTGTTTTTCCGCTTATTCTCGCTATAGTTCATTCAGTATTTGGTATCGAATTTTGCAAATTTATCCTAGAAACTTTTGGTGATGAAGAAATGACTAAATCGATTACCATGACTGCAATTTTTTTAGTAGTTATCTACGGCGGTTACTTCTTAATCACTTATTATTCCAGCAAAAATATAATAAGGAATAGATAATATGTTAAGTATCTATCAAAGTATCATCGTTACTTGGTTACCTGTATTTATACCTTTATTAATTTTATTTCTATTCTTTGTAATTCTGGCTATTATTAAAAGAAATAAAAAATAGGAAAACTACTAGAGGAAGTGAAATCTAGTAGTTTTTTTCTTAGAATATTCTGTGGATTGATACACAAGCAGAATAATTATCATTTGGTACTAAAGAGAAATCTACTTCTGAGGTATTTATTAATCTATAACTAGTTCCCGCAGGAGCGTAGAAAATAGCGTTGCCATTTAAAGTACCGGTATCACAACAAGTTAATTTATTGTGCGTAGATGAGTGTGCAATTAATACATCTTGTGGCCAATATTGATGGAATTCAACACCTAAAGTTTTTGGTTCACAATTATTTTCGTTAGTGTTAGCATTACGAGCATTTATCCACCAATGGACATTGTATATACCTTCTTCTGGAATATAGAAGTCTCCAGTAGCATTGTTATATGTTATCTTATTTGATAGATTAGTAGTTTGGAAAAGTAATGGATTTTGAGCTAGAACAGTTGAATTAGTTTCATCATGCACCATCGCATAACTATCTAAATTTTCTCCGGCAGGTCCAGTAGCCCCAGTAGCTCCGGTAGCCCCAGTCGCCCCGGTAGGTCCTTGAGGTCCAGTCGCACCTGTTGCCCCAGTCGCCCCGGTAGCGCCAGTTGCCCCTGTAGGACCTTGAGGTCCCGTAGGTCCAGTTGGTCCAGTCGCACCAGTTGCTCCTGTAGGTCCTTGAGGTCCGGTAGGTCCAGTCGCTCCTCTTGCTCCAGTTGGTCCGGTCGGACCAGTAGGACATTTACAATTCTTTGTTAAGCATTTAATAACTTCACAAAGACAATCTTTATCGTTATAACCGTTGCAGTCAGTGTTAAAATTAACATTTTCTAGGTAATTTTCTTTCAATTCTTTCACCTCCTTTCACTAATAGAATATGAACTCTTTACAAATGTGTTTGAGCGTTTGCCCGAATTATCATTTTATTTATAAAATTATTTCCTAAATCTGAAAAAAGTAGTAAAATAGACTTATAAAAATGAGGTTGTAAAGTGAAATTAGAAAATGTTTTTGTAAAAGATGAATTTTTAAGAAAAGTTAATTTATCATTATCAACAGGGAAAATTTATTTTATAAATGGCGATGAAACTGCCAATATATTATTAGCAACAATAGGTTTAAATGAAAAAATAATTTTGGGAAATTATTATATTGATAATAACGATATTGTAGGAATTTCTAATAGAAAAATAACTCAAATAAGGAAAAAACATTTTGGCTTTATTTTCCCTAATCCGTTATTAGAAAACGAACTGACAGTTTTTGAAAATTTATTATTACCTTTAGAATTTAGTCATAAAGACCAAAATATAAAACAAACTATTGTAAAAAAAACACTTCAAAAACTAGGGCTAGAAGATTTATCTGATAAATATCCTTCTGACTTAAGTATATTAAATCAACAAAAAACATCTTTAGCTAGAGCTTTAATAAATAATCCTCAAATAATTATTGCAGAAAATGCCATAGACATGTTAAGTAAAGAAGATGCCGAAGAGTTTTTGCAAATACTTAAAAACTTATGCCACAATAATATGAGCATTATCATCACTGGAAACCCCAAAATAATAACACCGTTTGCTGATGAACTTATCAATGTCTATAAAGGGGAAATAAAATGTTAATCTTAAAAGCTTATTTAAAAAATAAAAAGACCAAAAGATATATTACTAAATTATCTATTTTAGTTATTGTTTTTTGTGTTGCTAATTTGCTTTTTGATTTGTTATGGCTACCATATTCTAAAAAAGTAAATGATATTTATGAACTGTCACACTATCACAATTTTGAAAAAGTTAAAAATGTTGCAGTAGGCATCGGCGAAATTATAGATTATCAACCTCATAATAGTCTGATTTACTCCAATGAAGAAATTGTTCAAGAAATCTCTAAGAATGGGGAAGAAGTAAATATTATTGAAGCAATAACTACTACTAACTTAAAAAGTAATAATACAATTATATTATTTTACCATATAAGTATTTTAATAGTTTATACTTTATTAATAATCTATGCTATATATTTATTAATTGACTTATATAGTTATATAAATGAAAGTAATTATCTGTATTATTATATTGGCTTTTCAAATATTCAAAGATATTTCATTATGTTTATTAAAATATTAGCAACAATTATAATACCACTATTTATATACCTTGCTATAAAAATGTTAGAGTTATTATGTTACTAATATAATAAATTTTTACTATACAATAATTAGAAAATATACTAAAATAATAACATGAATTTTCAAGATATTTGGTTAAATAATATCTGATCTTATAAAGTTAGGAGTAAAGGTTGTATGTATGATGATTATCAAAAAGAAATAAATAGAATGTTTGTTAATGAAAAATTTTTTGAAATAAAACAAAAAGAAAATGCTAATAGAAAAGTTCCAATCTCTGACGACATTTTATATGCCAGTGATTTTATATTTGAACCCTATGCAAATAAAGGTGATAGTGGCTTATTATATTTGGCAACAAGCAAAAAAGATAAAAACGAAAAATACATAATAAAACACGAGTATTTAGATTGTGCTTGTAATGAATATATGTACAGTAAAGTTAGCAACAAAATGGGAATTAAAACTGTTCCAGTTAAATTATTTATCATCGACGATAAACAAGAATTATTTAAAAGCCCTTTTGTATGTGGTATAAAATATTTAGAAAATTGCGAACGTATCGGCGGAAAAAACATACTAAGTAATAAAGAAAATATTAAAAATTGGCAAGACTTTTTTAAAATATGTGCTTTAGAAGCTATACTTGATGAAGATGACGGAATAGAAGTGGTAAAGTACAATAACAAAATATATCGTATAGATGCTACAGGTTCATTTACATTATCCCATTTTATCATCGATTATTTAGCATATGATTTTGCTAAATATAATATAAACATAAGAGATGATATTACTAATCATATATTAAAAATAGCCAATGTTGATATCAACAATAGAAGAAGTGTGTGGAAAATATATTTGAATAGTTTTATTAAAAAATATGGTCGAGCATATTTGCCTGAATATTTAGAAACTTTTAAATTATTAGATAATATAACCGATAGCGATATTGAAAGATGGACAAACATATTGACGTGGTTTTATCCCAATGTAATTGGAAAATATTATAAAGAGTACCTAAAAAAACTAAAATCAGATGCCAAAATTATTTTAAAAGAAATATATGAAAAAGAATTAGTTACAAATTAATAAAAAAGACTAGAAAAAAACTAAAACAAAGTGGCATAAAGTAATTTAGCATTAGGATTGATAAGCAAATAAAAGATGATATAATTAAGGCATAGGTGGATAATAATGGATAATGAACAAAGTCCTAAACTAGATCCTAAAAAAAATGCTAATATATTGCAAATAGAATTAAAAGACTTATACTATGCTAGAGAAGCAGTATCTGTGCTTATTGATTATGTTTTAGATACATCAATTGGAGGATTCGACGAATTTTGTAATCCCAGAGGTATTCCTCCTTATAAGTTGAAAGAGTACAGACAATACTGCACAAGTGCATATCCCGAACTTTATAACTTGGTTAGTTGGAAATGCGCTGCATACAAATCTAATTATCTTAAAAACGAAGAAAAAGTTAGTAAAATTGTTTTTCAAAAAATGCTAGGAGACATTCCTGAATCTGATTTAGAAATGGCTATAAACTTTTGTAATTTAAATAAAATGCCATTAACTGTAAGTGTTTTAATTACTGTAAATAACGCATTAAAAAGCAGAAAATATCAAGCAGATCAAATATTAGAACCAGAATATAAAATGCAGTTTGATATGGATAGAAGAAACTATTATGCTAATATTTGTAAAACAGAAAATACTTTAGGAAAAATTGAAGATGAAATAAGAATAGATGAAGAACAACTACAACTACATACAAGTGATTTACCTGGAGCAAGAAGATAATTAACTAACAAAAAAATTCTAGCGAGCACTAGAATTTTTTAATTAATTTACTTTCGATAAAGGTAATAATTTTATAAAGGATATAAGATATAATAACTAGTATTAAAATACCTGCCATAACTAAACTTAAATTAAATGCTTTACTTGAGTACCATAGATTATTAAATAACCTAAACCTTCTTTACTAACTAAGAATTCTCCCATAATTACTCCGCCATCCTAGGTATGGGGAGAAAATAAGCACACTATACTTAAATTGTGATTGTAGAAAGTGGTGTATAAATATGGCATAAATTAATTATCAATATTGAAACTATTGATAATATTGTTTATTAATACTAAAATAAGTAGAAAAAAAATATTTTAAAATTAGCCAAAATTGTGTACATTTTTAGGTACATAAAAGCATTATTATATAAGGTGGGATGGTTATTAATCATACATATACTAATAAGAATACAATAGTAACTATATGTGATGCTAAGGTTAAAAAATATACCGAATATGAATATTATGTGGATGGTGATTATAGTGGCAATGATTTAAATGGACCGCTATTCAAAATTTAATGAAAATCTAGAAGTCAAAAAGATATTTCATATTTAATTGAAAAAATGCAGATTTTTATTAATGATTATATTATAATATTATCAATGATTGGTGGTGTTAAAATATGCTAAAAAACAATATAGTAATTTATACTTCAAAAGATGGTATTGTTAAAGTAGATACAACACTAGATAATGAAACAATTTGGATGAGTCAAAATGAACTTGCTAAATTATTTGATACAACTAAAAATAATATTTCATCGCACATGAAAAATATCTTTGAAAGTGGTGAATTAGTAGAAAGTGCAACTGTTAAGAATTTCTTAACAGTTCAAAAAGAAGGAACTCGTGAAGTTAAAAGAATGGTTACGCACTACAACTTGGATGCTATAATTGCTGTAGGATATAGGATTAATTCCAAAAGGGCTACAGATTTTAGAATATGGGCAACTAAAATATTAAAAGAATATATGATTAAGGGTTTTGCTTTAAATGATGAATTTTTAAAAAATAATGGTGATAGTTTATATTTTGAAGAATTACTTGCTAGAATAAGAGAAATAAGAAGTAGTGAAAAGGTTTTTTGGAGAAAAGTACTAGATATTTATGCAACTGCTATTGATTATAATCCTAAAAGTGAAATATCAATAAACTTTTTCAAAACTGTTCAAAATAAAATGCATTATGCTACGCACGGCAAAACAGCAGCAGAAGTTATTTTTACCAGAGTAGATGCTAACAAAGAAAATTTAGGGCTTACCAATTTTAAAGGGGATATGCCAACAAGAGAAGAAACTGAAATTGCTAAAAATTATTTAACAGAAGAAGAATTAAATATATTGAATCGTATGGTATCGGCTTATTTAGATGTTGCTGAAATTAATGCTTTAGATAGACATCCAATGACAATGCAAGATTGGATAGTTGAATTAGATTCATTTTTAAAAATGACTAGAAAAAATATTTTAACACATGCCGGATCTGTTTCCCATGAAGAGGCTTTAAGAAAGGCTCATGCTGAATATGATAAATATATGCAAACTCATTTAACTAGGGCTGAAAAAGATTATTTAGAAATTATGAATATAGAAATAAAAGAGATAGAAAAGAACAATTAATAATACTAACTATATATATTTAACTGATTTAGCTAGTTATGCAAATCCAGAGAAACCCAAAATCCCTATACAAACTTGGATGAGGAATAAGGATGTAATAGCATATTTAGGAAGTATCCATAATGAAAATTTTAAAGGTAACGGATTTACAACTTTTAAATATATGTATTAGAAAATTAGAGACTTTAATATAGATAAATGACAATACCTAAAAATTGTTTTAAAAGAATTAAAAAAATATAATTGTAATATTATGATTTAAACATGGATTTAAATATGCTGGATGTAATTGGAATGAATTTGCAAATGGATTTCCTGAAAATCATTTGTGTTATATCTATTATAAAAATAATATTGTATAAGAAAAATTCTAGCGAGCACTAGAATTTTTTAATTAATTTACTTTCAATAAAGGTAATAATTTTATAAAGGATATAAGATATAATAACTAGTATTAAAATACCTGCCATAACTAAACTTAAATTAAATACTTGAGTACCATAGATTATTAAATAACCTAAACCTTCTTTACTAACTAAGAATTCTCCCATAATTACTCCAATTAAAGACATTGAAATGTCAAGTTTTAAACTAGAAATTATCGTTTTATAAGAACTTGGTATTACTAAATGAGTTAATACTTGTAATTTTGTGGCTCCAAAAGATTTTATTAACTTCATCTTTTTGTCATCGATATTTAAAAAGCCGTTATAAATAGTTATTATATTAACAATTAGATTAATTAAAAGTGCCATGACAATAATGCTTTTTGTATTAGCCCCAGCAATTATGATAATAAGTGGTCCTAAAGCAACTTTAGGTAGAGAATTAACCATGGTAAGAAATGGATCAACTATATCAGATAAAATAGGAAACTCGTAGAGAATAATTGCGATAATGAATCCTAGCAAAATACCTAAGAAAAAGGCAATAAGAACTTCATTTAATGTTGCAAAAATGTGATTAAATAAATTACCATCTTGCATTAACCCTAAAATAGTTTTAATAATTTCACTAGGCTTTGAAAAGACAAATGTATTAATTATATTTTTATTTGCAAGTATTTCCCATAGAACGAAAAAACCTATGACAATTATAATCTGACAACTGATAACAAATAACTTCCGCATCTTTAATTTTCTTAAATACCTTTTTTGTTCTTTAGACATTCTTATCTAAATCCTTCCATAGTTGTTCATAGTATTTGGCAAAATATTTGCTTTTCCTTCTTTCCATTGGGCCATCACCATCTATATTAATTTCATAAATATTTTTTATTTTAGCAGGTCTCTTTGATAAGACAATTATTCTATCAGCTAAACTCAAGGCTTCCGATATATCATGAGTTATCATGACAACTGTTTTTTTCTCATTTTTAATAATGTTAGCAACATCTTCACTAACTGAAAGTCGTGATACATAATCTAAAGCTGAGAATGGTTCATCTAAAAATAATATATCGGGTCTTGTAGCGAGCGTTCTAATTAAAGCTACTCTCTGACGCATTCCCCCAGATAATTGGTTTGGATACTTTTCTAAAAAGTCCTTAAGCCCATACTTTTCTAATAGTTTTTTCGTATATTCGACATTTTCCTTCGTCTTTTCTTTTCTTATATCTAAACCGAGTAGGGCATTATCTAAAATATTTAGCCAAGGAAATAGAGCATCTTCCTGTAACATGTATCCGATTTTTAGTTTCTTGTTTTCTAATTTTTCTCCGCTATACTTATTATCCAATCCAGCCAAAATGTTTAAAAGTGTCGACTTGCCACAACCACTTGAGCCAATGATACATAAAAATTCTTCTTCATATATATCAAATGATACTTCATCTATTGCTTTAATTTCTCCCATCTTAGTATTATATTTTTTACTTATTTTTTTAATCTCTAGTAATTTATTCTTCATAGAAATTATTTACTAGTTCTTCATACGGTACATATGAATCTAACAATTCAAAATCTATCAAAAAATCTTCTAAATTAGTAAATAATTCTTCACTAACAAATGGGGTACTTAACCAACAGTCATATTCTTTGTATCTTTCAATCATCGTTGCTAATTCATCGACATCTGTATCTGGAAATTGCCCAATTATATCTTTAGCAACAACATCTGCAGTATTATTTAAAGTGTAATCTATTGCTTTGGCAATTGCCATAGTAAATTTTTCTATGACATCTTTATTTTCTGCAATGTAACTTTTTCGCGCATAGAAAGCCGTATATGGTACTTCACCACTCATTTCTCCAACACTGGCAACAACATGTCCATAACCTTCATTTTCTAAAGATGTGGCATTTGGTTCAAATAAATTGACAAAGTCTCCAACGCCTCCAATGAATGTTCCTGATAAAGCTGCAAATTCTATTGAATAGTTAATATTTATTTTATCAATATCGATACCTTCATTTTTAAGCCCATTTAAGAAATTTAAAGCTGGCATTCCTGAACTTCTTCCTACTAATATTTCTTTACCATATAAATCTTCTAAATTAAAGTTATCGTAATTATCTCTAGCAACAATAAATTGCCCATCTCTTTTAGTTAGTCCAGAAAATATTTGTAAGTAATCACTTTCTTCTTGGTCATAGACATATATTGCTGATTCAGCTCCAGCAAACCCAATCTCGACATCATTAGATAGTACTGCTGCGCTTACCTTATCAGCCCCGGGGGTTAATATTAGTTCTATTTCTAATCCTTCTTTTTCAAAGAAGCCGTTTTCTATCGCTACATAAAGTGGTGCATAAAATGAACTGTGAGTAACCTCCGCCAGCCGAACTTTAGTAAGATTAGAATCTTCCTTTTTATTAAAAATATTTATCGATATTATAGTAATCGCAATAATGACTATTATACAAATCAAAATGATTATAATTTTCTTTTTCAAAAATATTCCTCCTTCTAAAGTAATATATGAAGGGTAGTTAATTTTGGTTATTGCATTTTTTTGCAAAACCTTATTTACAATTACAAATTTCTTTGTTATAATTTATGCATAATAAAGGGCGTGATTTAGATGAAAATGTTGTCAACTGAAGTAAGGACTTTACTTGATAAGTTATACAATCTTCGCGGAGAAGATAGTGTTATCTTGACCAAAATGACTAAGGAAAGACAAGAAGCTATTGAAACACAAGAAAGAACTAAAAACGAAAAAGAAGTCCTTATTAAAGAAATTGAAAAATTGACTGAAGAAGAAAAGACACTAGCTGAAGAAGGAGAAAAACTTACTTCTGTTTTAAGTAGCATTGATAAAAATGATTTTGCTACGGTATTAGATAGATTACATATCGATTTTGATCCTGATGTAATCAATGCTAAAGTAAGCAAAATGTTGCCAGATACAATTGCAAAAGTTGTGGCAGAAAATAAGAAAGCTTCCGAAAAGTTAGAAAATGTTGAAACGGAAATGAATAATGCTATTACTAAAGTTGAAGAATTGGGTATCAGAAAGGATGAAGCTTTGGGTAACCAAGCTAAACTTAATGAATACTTCGATTTAGCCTTAGCTGGTAATATCAATATAACTCGTGATGAAATAACTTCACTTTTAGAAAAATTTGATTTTAGCGAAGATGAACAAAGAGAAGCTGCTAAAATATTAATGTTCCCTGAAGATGCTTTATATGAATATGATGCAGCGTTTAAGAGTAGGGATAAACAAAGTGGCAAAACTATAACTGAAGTTTTAGTTGAGGCTAAAAAAGAATCTGCTCCAACTAAAGTGGCAGTTGATGAATCCTCTGAAGACCTAGCAATAGTAAAGGAAAGTTCTGAACAAGAACCGGTGTTACAAGACATATTTGATAAAGTAATCGAAGAAAATGTTCCTGCTAATGAAACTAAGGAAGAAGCAACTCCAATATTTGCTGATGAAACACCAGCAAATGATAACCAAACTGAAAAAGAAAAATTATATAGCACTATGAGAGAAGCGGGATTAGATCCTGAAGATTATAATTCAAAGACAATTGATAAATTGTTAGAAAACTATAATTCTGATACTTTAAAGGCTAACGTTGCTGAATTGAAAAATAAAAATATTGATTTAAAAATATTACGTGATAACATAGAAATATTATATGATTCTGAATTATCACAAAAGATTAATAAATTACTGGAATTAGGAAAAGAAGCACGAGATATAAGTCTTATGCCGACAGTTTTAGTTAAGTATGACTTAAGAGGATTGAATAATACAATTAATGTCTTACAAATTAGTGGCTTAGATCCTAAAAAAGTACCTTTAATGGCATATTAGAAAGGGTGATAATATGAAACAACAATCAGGAATTAATGTTGAAGTATTGAATGCAACTTTGCCAAACTTTAAAGAGCAAGACAAAGGGCAAGCTGAAAAATTTGGAGTATCATATAGCATTGCTGATGAAGACAATTTAAAAACTTTGGAAAAATATGGAGTAAAAATCAAAAAAGCATCTCAAGTAATCGTTTTAGCATATACTAAAGATGAAAGAGATTTTGACCGTGATTTAAAGCTTGCTGAAGAAATGGGCTTCATTGATGCTTATCGTCAAAATCCTAGACATTTGAGTCAACCAGTTGAAGAAGTAATTAAAAGAATGTCTAAAGCTGAAGCTCTTGGAATGGAATATAAGGACGAAAAAGGACGGTATGCCCAATTCCTATTTGGAGAAAGAATATCCACATATGCTTTCAATAAAAGAGAAAATGAACTTGCCAAGGAATCTCCCAGTGATGCCCCAATAAATAGTGATAGTCAGGTAGACTCAGCTGAAATGGCTGAAATAAAAGATGATGCTTTAAGAGTGTTAGAAGCATTTGCCATGACTGATGAAAAAGATCAAATTTTTGCTAGACTAGATGCTATTGGGGATAAAGGATTGAGTGAAAAAGAAATGCTTGTAGAAGCGTTCAAAATATTCGGGGGCGATGAAAAATTACTTATAAGTACTATTGATGATGTTTTAGCAGCATCAGAAGAAGTGAAAAGGGGAAGGGCCGCATGAAGTTTTTAGAAAAATATGGATTTGAAAAAGAAGATATAAGTGAATTTGAAAATAATACTCCGAAAAAGATTATGACTTTAATTGAAAAAAATCAAGAATTAGTGGAAACTAATTTGCAATATATTAAAGATTTAGGAACTACTGTTTATAAAGAAATTTTCATTAATTATCCTGATATGTTTTTGATGGATGCTAGTAATTTTTCTGGGATGTTTTCTCAATATGAAACAGATGAACTAATTGAAAAATTAAATAACAACTTTAAATTAGTTGAATATCTATAAAAGGGGCTGTCGTGAAACGAACTAATTAGTTTCATGACAGTTTCTTTTTTCTAACAATTAATAGAATTGTAAGTT
>CALVVH010000006.1 GCA_944363805.1 uncultured Bacilli bacterium | reverse complement strand
AAAAGAGATATTCTTAAGTTCAATCATATGAGCCTCCCTATATGAAACTTGTTTCACATCAATTATATATCTTTATATTATAAGTAGTCAATATATTTATTGTCGATTTTTGACGAACTATTTTCCTTGATTTTGTATTTACATTATTTTAGAATAAATAACCGTTACCTGCTAGTGGTAGTGCCTGATGCACCTAAGTAATTTCTTTACTACTCAAAAATTGGGGGTTTTGGAATGAAAGGGGCAAAAGATATGAACAAAGAAGAAAATATAAGTACTCTTTTAGTAATAATAATCTTATTAATTGTAGTGATACTACGTTTAATATAGAAAAATAGACACTAGCCTTGTAGTCCCAGTATCTGGGCAGGTATAGTGTCTGTACCAAACATGCAGGCATTATCCACGAGGGGTAACGCTTACAATTTTATTTTAACAAATGTTAATAAGCTTTGCAACTTATTTTTTATCATGTTCGTTTTGAAGTTTCTAGGTTTAATAAATATTCTTTTTTATCAATACCACCAGCATAGCCAGTTAAAGTTTTATTTTTACCTACTACACGGTGACATGGAACTATAATACTTATTGGATTTTTACCGACTGCAGTTCCCACTGCTCTAGGGGATGTATTTAAACTTCTGGCAAGATCACCATATGTTACAAATTTACCATAAGGTATTTTAAGTAAACTTTGCCAAACTGCTACTTGAAAGTCAGAACCAATAAATTTTATCGGAATGTTAAAATCCGGTTTATTTCCCTCAAAATATGAATCTAACCATCTTTTTGTTAAATCAAATACTTTTAAGGATGTTTCCTTAGCATCTTCATTTAAATTTTTGGCAAAATACTTTTGATTTACAAACCATAATCCTGTCAGATTATGGCCATCGCTTGCTAGAAGAATATTACCAATCGGAGAATTATAATGTGATATATAATTCATAATTACCTCAATTTGAAGGTCTTCGGTGCATATCTATAAACCAAAAATAAAGATATTAAAGAATAGATGACGGCAAAGACAATCATGATAATACCAAAAGTAAATGATGATACTTTTAAATCAGATATATAGTAACAAAGCCAATAAGTTGCTATACTTACAATTGTATAAGTTGTACTTTTCATTTCCATGCCAATATTATATGGTTGAAGTAAATAATATAAAATAAGATTATGAACAGAAAAGAAAATTGACATTGCTACAATTGAGAAGAAAACCACAATATAAGTAATAAATGATGCTCCCCCACTTACAGCTAGAAGAATAGAAATAACTAAACTCATTGTAAGTGCAGGAATTAAATTAAGGATAATTAATGTTTTTAATCTTTCTTTAAATAAGGAAAGTAAAGTATTTGGTTGTCGATAGAAACGATAACTAAGCATAGAGTGATCACAATTCATAAACATAGCATTGGTAACTACTTTACCAGTATTTAAAAAATACATTAGCAATAAAATAAATGGTAAATAGTTCAATATAAAATTATTTATTACTTCTTTAGATTCTGGAACTATGAAAAGAATAAATAATAAGACTACGCCAACAAATAAAATACCTAAAGTTGTTTTTTTAGCACTATCACTTAATATTTTACGATGTCTTTTGACAAATAAATCATGAAAATAAGCAAAGCCTTCTTTATTACTATTGATAGTAGTATCAATGCTTATTTGTTTTAAATTACTTGCAATTATAGTATTCTTTTGGGCATCTTCACTATTAACAAAAACATTATCAGGATTTAATAATTTTTTATATAGTTTAGCATAATTGGGATATTTAAATACCGTCTTAATAGAAATTAACCCTAATATTAGGATAATAACACTTATAATTAAAAATAAGTAATTAGGTATAACAATATTAAAGTAAGGCAAACCATAGGCTAAACCAAGTAAAATAGCTATTAAACCAAAATATAGCGTCCAAGATTCAGGTTTGTTTTCATTGATTACTTGCCCTTTAATCTTCATGCGATAAAAATAGATATTTATAGCAATAAACTTCAACATAATAGTTAGGATAACTAAAAGTAAGATAAAATACCAAGGAACTATATTATGAGCAAGTAGCAACATTGCCGTTAATTGGCCGATGAAAGTACTACCTAAAAAATATAGAAAGTTACTAATTGTATGATTACGAGCATTCATTTTCATTAATACTATCATATAATATTTATCTCTCGTTGGATTAAATATTTCTGTGTTGGAAAATGAACCAATAAGGGCTAAGAATAAATAGATATGCATAAAAATTTCATAGCTATTACTTTTATATAAACTTAAAGGTAATATTAAAAATACTGCTATATATAATAATTTAAAACCAAATATTTTGATGATTTCTCTTATAAATGTTATGATAAAACTTAAGATTTTAAAAAACTTCATTTTATATAAAGAATTTGGAATAAATTTACCTATAAATGGGATACGTTGTAAACCATAGATAAATTCATTTACTGTATAAGCATTTTTAACTTGAAAAGAAATGCGAAAATCATTAAGCATTTTCTTCACCCTTTAAAACATTAATAATTTTTTCTTTAAATTTATCATTGTTCATATTACTCTTATCAATGCTTTCTAAAATTCCATTATTTAATACCACTATTTCATCACATAAATCTAGGGCTAGTTCCATGATATGGGTTGAAAAAATTAAAATATGCCCTTTCTTTAGTTTTTTTAATAGTTCTTTCATTTCTTCAGCAACTACTACATCAAAAGATGTCAAAGGTTCATCTAAAAGCAAAATGCTAGGACTAGCAATAATGTGGACTAACATTTGTACTTTATTTTTCATCCCATGGGAATAATCTTTCATTAATTTATCGCGATCTTCGGGTTCAATTTTTACTAAATCAAAATATTCATCAATAGTTTTTATATCAGTGATATTATCTTTGTTAATGTCGATAAAAAACTTTAAAAACTCGCGTCCTGTTAGAAATTCGGGAACAACTGGTGTTGATAAAACATAGCCGATATCTTTAGATTCTATTTTACGTTTTTCAGAATCCATAATATAAAATTCACCAGCATCAACATCTAAATCTTCATTTAGGCAATTAAATAGTGTCGTTTTACCAGCACCATTGCGCCCAAGAAGACCATAGATTTTGCCACTGACAAATTCAAAATTTATATCTTTTAAAACTTCTTTGGAACCGAAGTTTTTCTTTAAATTTTTAATTACTAATTTCATAAAATACCTCACACAATAATAGTATATCAAAAATAATGTTATAGGCAAGAAAAAAGAGCATGCTTGCTTATTATAAACTAAGATTTGCTCTGGTAAGTTTTAATTCTGTTTTCCTTGGTGGTTGTTCATCGATGCTTTCTTTAGTTTCTCTAGATAATATGTACTCTATTATATCTTGCATTACTTTCTTTTCAGTATCAATATCTGCTAAAGTATAGTCTAGCTTTTGAAGCAAGCACAATAATTGCTCTTGATTTTTCTTTAAATTCTCAATATTAATTTTTACTTCATCTATTTGATTTAATAAATTTGTTCTTTCAAGTCTGTTAGCAGATTTAGTAAAACGTAAGTATTTAGGAACATTATAAATACTATAGATTAGCAAAAGAACTAACCAAAATGCGCTAGAAAAGCTTGTAGCTACAAGAGCAATCATACCAACAGCTAAATGCCTAATAATAAGTTTTTCTAATTTAGATTTTTCATCATTGGACAAATTGTATTTATTTAACAATTCGTCTAATTCCAATGATTTATTGTTAATTAAGCTTTTTAAGTCCTCTAGTTTAATTTCATAGTCACTTTTTTCTTGTTCTTTTTGAACTCTTTTGCTTTCTAATTGAGCAATTTTTTGTTCTTTTTGTGCAACCAAAGCTGCAATATTTTTCATAATACACCCCTTCATAGAGCGATAGTATTTTACCTCATTTTGAACTTGTTGTCAATATGGGTAGTTGGTTTGTTCCTATTTTTTGGTATATCTTTGCATTTTTTCTTTGTTATCTTTAGAATAACCATGAAGAGCATCAGGAGTCTTTCTTAACAAAGTTTGATAAAGTTCGTTATAGGATTCTTCTTTATTTTTACTCCAAGAATTGATATTACCAACAATATTCTTAGTTCCATCTTTGGTAATAATGTAAACACTTTTTTGAGTAACTACTCCCTTTTGACGGTATTCAAAAGGATAAAGCCAAACTACATCAGATAATCGGATAATTTTTAATACATCATTATAACTTACTATATAATTGTCAGAAATGTAAACTTTACACAACTCGTTATGAATTGTACTATTATTATTTAATTCATCCTCAATAACATTTAATTCCTTTTTATATTTATTTAAACTTTTCTTGGTCTTTGACGTGCTATTCATATAAATCATTATAAGAATTAAACCAACAACTGTAGTAACTCCAAAAATAACGGTGATGTTCATAATGCTGTCGGTTTTAGTTTGATATGTATCTAAAAGTAAAGGATAGACTAATTCATCAAATTCTTGGGTACTTAGTTCTAAGCCTTCGCTTTCGCTAAAATATTCGATTGCAAAGGTCTTTATTTCGTCGGGAATGTGATCTGTAAAACCAGTAATAGCTACCGCATCTGGGGCTACAGCATTTTCATCAGTACTATAATTATAGTCATAATTGGCTTCTAGTTTGGAAAAAGTCTCATCATCTAGTTTGGCAATATATAATTTATCATCAGAAGTAATAAAGTAATATTTTTCTAAAGAATTATCTGTTGTAAGTGTCGCAAAATAGCTGGTTACTAAATCAACGTTGATTTCGACATATTGTCCTGATTCATCTTCTTGAGATAAATTTGATGGTTTTTCAATACTAATTAAATAACTTAAGATTCCTCCACCGAATAAACCAACAATAACGATTATTATTCCTACAATTAAAACAATCTTTTTGGATTTAGAAATCTTTTTTAAACTTTTCTTACTTTCCATTATTTCACCTTCTAATTAATTATACTTAATATTAAAGAATAAGTAAACTATTTGTAATAACGAATTTTAAAAGTAGTTCCTTTGCCTAAAAGGGAATTCACTTTAATTGTCCCATTATCTTTGTTAATTATTTCTTTGGCTAAAGATAGACCTATACCAAAGTTATTACTAGAACTATTTGAGCCCTTATAGAATCTTTCAAAAATATGTTTTTGTTCTTCTTTATTCATGCCTGGGCCTTCATCTTGAATAACTATTTCTGTGTAAACATTAGTATCTTTAAATAGAATATAGATATTTTTATTTTCGAAAGTATATTCCAAACAGTTTTTCAAAATATTGCTAAGAGCTTCGAATTCCCATTTGTAGTCACCTTTAAAATAAATATCACTAGCTCCACTAACATGAATAGATATGCCTTTAATCTCTCTTAGAACATCGATATGTTTTAAAACTTCAAAACATATTTTTTTTACATTAATTTTTTCTTTGGTAAAGTTGATTACATTAGCATCAAAACGTGACAGTTTTAGTAGAACAATAATTAAATAATTGATGTTTTCTACTTGCATTTTGATATCAGCTAAAAATTCTTGACGAATTGCTGAAGGAATATCTGTATCACACAGATTATCGACAAGCAAAGAAATAGATGTCAGTGGTGTTTTTAATTGGTGGGAAATATTTGTGAGAGAATCTTTAAGTTGAACTTTATCTTGTAACTCTTTATCGGCTTGTTCGCGTAGCATAATGGTCGTTGTATATATTTCATTTTTTAATATCGATAATACACCTTCACTATTTAAGTCAATTTGCAAATCGTAATTACCTCGATTTAATTCTTTTAAATAATTTATAATCGAATTTAATTCTCTTTTTTGCTTATGATTATAAAGATAAGTCCCAAGTAAAAGGATGATAATTAATATTCCAAAGAAGATAGAATTAATTATAAGCTGTTGATAAAAGACTTTTTCTAAGGAAAGAATTACATTTAAGTCATTTTTACTAAAACCATAAGATGTTAAAATATTACTTTCATTAACTTGTGGAGGATTATTGATGATTTCGATGAGTTCTTCAGTGGCAATATCGGGATATTGTTCGGTTATTTTGGCAATTAAAGTAGCAATATAGTTATCTGTCAAATTGCTATATTCCCGATATTCATAAAAGCTTATAGTTATCATAATTATAAATGCTAATAAAATACTTATAAGTATTGCTATCTTTTTATTTTTCATTTATCCACCCTATAACCTATACCTTTAATAGTTTTTATTAAATCATCACTCTCAAGTTTTTCTCGAATTCTTTTGATATATACTGTAAGAGTATTATCGTTTACAAATTTACCAGAGATATCCCATATACGGTCAATTAAAATCTCACGCGTAACTATTCGATTAAGATTTTGGAAAAGAAGAAGTAAAATACGATATTCTAAACTAGTCAAAATTACTTCCTGATTAGATTTAAAAACACGCGCAGCAGTTGTATCAACAGTAATTTCCCCAACTGTAATAAGTTCATTATCTTTATTTCTTTTAAGTATCTTATTAATACGGGATAATAACTCTTTGGATCTAAACGGCTTAATAATATAATCTTCTACTCCAGCATCTAAAGATGAGGATATTATGTCTTCATCATCCTTAGCAGTAAGTATCAAAGTTATCTTGTCTTTTAAGTTTTTTTCGTAGAATTTTAAGCCATCACCATCAGGAAGCATTAAGTCTAAGATTATTAAATCATATTTATTATCTAATAAATATTTAGCTTCTTTTAGTGACTTGGCAATTGTTAGTTTAAAATTGTTAGCTTCTAACAAATATTTAATTCCTTTAATTATAAAATCATTATCTTCGATAAGTAAAATATTATTCATAGCCATCACTACTTATATTTTAGCAGATATTAAAGAAAAAATCATCCGAAGATGATTTTTTAAATGTTATCTTTTCTAATAGTATCGATTATGTTTTGCTTATTAATCTTTTTGACGGATATGTGCATAATTAAACTGATTAACAAGAAGACGACAACTATAGAAATAAGTATTGCTTGCCATGGAAACATATAGCCTAGGTCATTTCCTACCTCAAAAGCTTTATAGATAGCATATGAGCCGATAAGACCTAGAGGGATACCAATAAGTAATGATTTTGTACCATAGAAAATACTTTCTAAATGAATCATTCGGTTGAATTCTCGAGAAGTCATACCAATAGATTTTAACATAGCAAATTCTTTACTGCGTAAATTCATATTAGTCGTTATAGTATTAAATATGTTAGTTATACCTATTAAACTAATAACTATAATAAAACCATAAAGGAATATTGCTATAAGTAATAACATGGACTTTTGAGCATTTACTTCTTGTTCAACGTTGTATAAATAATATTCATAGTCGGTATTTTTCAAGTAATCATTAATTTCACTTTCTAACTTAGAAGTATCGCTAGTATATAAATATAAGCTTTCATAAGTAAAGTCGAGATTATCCATTTGGGTATCAGATATTACTAAGTAGCCACTAGATGAATAATTGCCTTCTAAGCCCATAGGTCTTATATCAGTTCTCTTAATTATGGGGATTTGATAAGTATTACCATTTTCTAAAATACCAGTTAAAGTATCACCCGCTCTGAAATTATAAATATTGTAATGTTCGTAGTGGTCATTGCTGTAATAAGAAAATTCATCGATTATAATACCACCGTTTTGGTAATCATTTATATTGCCACCGAGAGATGTAACATACCTTTTATATTCTGCATCACTTAAGGCAATTAGTTCGATATAAGATGAAGTATCATCAGTATACTTGTTTTTTTCTTCACCATAGTAATTGAAGAAGCCTTCATCAGTCATATATTTTTTCATATCGATTTCTAAAAGCACCCGGCGATGCAATGAATATTTATCAATATTATCAAGATCTAGTATTTCATCATATGTTTCCTTAATCATATCATCAGTCACATTTTCAGCATTGGTTGCTTTGGGATATACTGAAACTTGCATGTTATAAGCAATATCTTTATAGTATTGACTAGCAACACCAAAACCATAATTAAGTAATGAAGATAGAGAAATAAATACTGATATACTTACTACTAAAGATATGACAGTTGTTCGGTATTTCTTGCGACTTCTTTTAAGATTTTTATAGGCGATTTCTCCCCCAATACCAAACACTTTTTGAATAATTTTAGGAGTTTTTAACTTTTTAGAGTTAATCTTTAATTCATTGTTGTTACGAATAGCTTCGATTGGAGATATTTTACTAGACTTGCGAGCAGCACTAATAACTGATAGATATATGGTAATAATGGCTAAGAGGGCACTTAGTAAAACTGGTAACAATGGAATACTAAAGATAAATTTAGTATCTTGAATAAAATCTGGCATTAAAATATTTATGACGTAACACAGAATAAAGTCTGCGAAAATACCGCATAAGATACCGATAGGAATACCAATTAATCCTAGAATAAATCCTTCATATAATACGTTTTTCTTGATTTGTTTACTTGTTGCGCCGATGCTTGCTAACATACCATATTGTTTAGTCTTTTCAGTTATTGAAATATTAAAACTATTTCGGATAACAAAGACACTTGTTAAAATAATTATAACAATTACAACAGCAGCAACTGTATATAGCATATTTTGATTTGAGCCACTCAATCCTACTCCTTGCCAACGCAGTAAATCAGCATTTAAATTATAAGAATAATCTTTTAAATCGTTACTATTGGCTAAGGTATTAATAAAATCTTCGTAATAACCGGGATCTTTAAATAGTAAAGATACATCATAGGAATCACTAATTAAATTTTGCGTATAAGTTATGACGGTATAACCAGGAGCATTGTACGCTTCGATGTTATAATCGAGTCTTTCCATAATTCCCACAACTGTATATTCTTTGCTATATTTGTAATCTAATGTTTCATGGCAATCGTCGATTTCATTATATCCTTCTTCGTAGACAAAGTAAGGATTATTTTGCATCATGAGTGAACCATCTGAGCAAATCCGGTTGCCGATATCTAAGGATATTCTATCTCCGATGTTTATATCTACTTCAGCATTATCGATAATACTTTCTGAAATGATAATTTCGGAAGCATTTTCGGGAAGGCGTCCATCAACTAATATTATCCGGGCGTTTTCAAAGGCTTCTGCGGTATAACCAACGATATACACATAAGGCTTATAAGGGTTCGTACTACCTACAAGTGGTGCATAGCCAATGTTTTCCATCAAATACATGAGATCAATGTGACGATTATTTTCAAAATATTTCAAGTCTTTTTTAGCAACATTTTCAATAGTTATGTGTCTATTACCATTATTTTCCTTGGCGTTTTCGATTAACGTTGCTTGTAAACTACTTACCATACCTGCAACTGCACAGATTAAAGCAGTCGATAAAATGATGCCAATTATTGTTACAATTGTTCTTTTTTTGTTAAGTTTTAAATTTCTTAGAGTTATTTTTTTTAAAATGTTCATAGTTAGTTCCTTACATCACTAATTATTTTACCATCTTCGATAGTAATGATACGATTAGCACTTGAGGCAATCTCTAAGTCATGAGTAATAACAATAATTGTTTGGTGATATTTTTGGTTAGATTTTTTTAACAGGGCAATTATTTCGTCGCTCGCTTTCGAATCCAAGTTACCAGTTGGTTCATCTGCCAAGATGATAGCGGGGTTGTTAATTATAGCTCTTCCAATTGAAACTCTTTGTTGTTGGCCACCGGATAATTCATTAGGTAGATGTTTCTTGCGGTTTTCCAAACCTAAAGTTTCTAGTAAATCCTTTAAATGTTTAGAATCCACTACACGACCATCTAATTTGGCTGGAAGAGTAATATTTTCTTCGACATCTAAAATTGGTATCAAATTATAAAATTGATATATTAGACCTACTTGTCTTCTTCTAAAAATGGCTAAAGTATCATTATCCATTGCATAAATATCGACGCCATCGATAAACACCTTGCCTTTCGTCGGTCTATCTACTCCACCAAGCAAGTGCAAAAGAGTTGATTTACCGGAACCTGAAGCTCCAACAATGGCAACAAAATCGCCTTTTTCAACACTAAATGACATATCATCGACAGCTTTGATTTTATTTTCCCGTTCACCATAAACTTTCGACAAATGTTCAACTTTTAAAATTTCCATCTAATCAGTCCTTTCAATACCAGTATATTTTTTAAAAGTGACTATTAAATGACTTTTTCCAAAATTAGATAAAACTTGAGGAATTATTAGAAAAATCCATATTCATAATAATGTCTAACAAACGATTATATTCGGCGATTTGTTCATCAGTATCAAAATAAATATAATCTTCATCCATTGTCCATGAGTCGGCATTGTCACTTAAGAATGTAAAATAGTCAGTGTAGGCATTTAACATGAGAATACTAGAATCGATGCTATCACTTATATCTTCTTTATTTTCAGCAATTAAATCTTGGTCAATCATCATTGTTTTAAAATATTCTTCATAATACCAATTCAGATTATAATTATTTATATAAGACATTATGGTTGCTTCATCAAAAAGATAGATTAAGTTATCATGTATTTCTTCTAAATCCTTCTTGGCGGTATCAATAATGTTTTTCGAATTATTAAAATAAGGAGCATCAGCATCAAAAGTGTTTAAATACAAGACATTGTTTAATTGCGTATTAGTGTAAATATCTTCTAAATTACGACATTCTACTAGTAAATCTTTTAAATAGTTTTTAATGGCTCTTTCGACATCGAGGTATTCCCCACTAGAAATATAACTATTTAATTTGATATCAATATTATTGTTATCCAATCCCTCATTATTTATCAAATATTCGATTTCTGCAAATTCATCATCTAACTTTTGTTCAATTTTAAGCCCTTGATAGACTCTAATGCCAATCGCTAATGTTAAAGCCATCGCAATAGCATAGGAAGTCATGAGAAATATCATAAATGGCTTACTTGTTCTTTTCATTAAAATCACCTTATATATAGATTATACCAAAAAATTACAGTTTATAAAATACAATTAAATCAATACTAAGAATGGGAGGTAAAGTAAATGAAAAATATTCCAGAAATGATTTCTACGAAAGATTCCGCATATTTAAAAGATATGTTTAATTGGAATTTCGTAGCTATGAAAAAATTCGATGATTATATAAATAATGTCGAAGATGCCGAAATTAATAAGAAGTTAAATGAGCTAGCTACAATGCATTTTAAAAATTGTAGCACAATAATTGACATTTTAGAAAGTGGTGAAAGTAATGACTGATAAAGAATATATAATGGATACATTAGATACTCTTAAATCTTTATCTGTCAATATGATATATGCCATGAATGAAGCAAGTTGTGATAAACTTTATAAAGAGTATTTTAATATGTTTAAAGAAATTAATAAGCAAACTAAAGAAGTATTCGACTTAGCTTATAAACTTGGATACTATACTTTAGAGGCTGAAGAAGAAAAAAAGATAAAGTCTTCTTTAAAAACTTTATCTCAAGAATTAGATTCTTGTTCAGAAGAATCGACGAAATAAATACGGGATGAGGCTAGTTTGCGAAGACGATAAATACGAATATAGTCTTTGCTAGAGTCTGCTAAAAAACTATAAACAGATTCCCAGATAGCTAGCCATCCTAGTATTAAAATGATTTCGCTTAAGACTTCAATAAATGATAAATAATAAATGATTATCAAAACTATCCCAATTAAAAAGAGGATAGTTTTTTTAAACTTGGCTTTTTCATAATAATATAATTCGTCTTGTACTTTTAATCCAAATGTTCGGCGAATAGTGTCCATCATGGCATTTTTTTCTTTGGGACTAATTTTTAACTTCGTATAAATATTTATGACAACATCGTTTTTATAATTTTCGCCATAACATTCATTATATATAAAGTCAGTTATTTCGGAATTCAATTTCTTATTAGAATAATTACTATAAAAATCTTCTTTTTTCTTTAAATTGATATTAACAGTTGTTTTCATAATCGTTTTTCCTTTTCATTCTTTTATGCGTGATAATTTATAATTAGTATTTTTGAGTAATTCAGATACTTCCAAAGATATAGGATCTTTTTGAACAAAATAGTAGTAATGTTGAGAATCTTTATTTTTCATTTTAGTGATAATTGGTTCAATTCCTAAGTTATCAGCTAACAAAATAATGGTAGTTATGTCATCGGGGATAGCAAAATTAGCCATATACCAGATTATTTTTTCGGAAGAAGTGAAAAAATATAGGTTATCAAAAATAGTTATTTGTGATTCTTGCAATATTCCTTCTTCGATAAAATGAGGGCCCCAAGAAATATTTAAAGCAGTGTTTTCACATTCCTTAGCTAATTTCCTTAGGAATTCTTCAGCTTGCTTCGCACTTATAACAGAATTAAGTGACAAGTATATTTGTCCACTATAAGAAAGGCTTTGCAAATAAGCCACTATTTCTGGTATCGATAAACTCGAATCTACATTAACCCACATATAAACCACCCTTACATTAATTATAATATTTTTTTTAGTATTTTAAAAGTGGAGAATAACATCCACCGGTTTTCTTGCCCTCGTGTTAACAATTGTTTGGGAATCTTTCCATAACTTGACAGTGCCATCAAAAATACTTTGCTCTAGACTCACACTATCTAAATCGATAAAAAGATAGGTTCCATTTAAGTTGGCACCATCGGCACAAATATTTTTTAGTTCATGGCCCGCTAAGTTAACTCCCTCTAAATTGGTGTTTTCAAGACTATTTTTATAAATAGAATTGAAATCAATTTTACTTATATTGGTATAGGAAAGGTCTATACCTCGCAAGTCAGTGTTGGCAAAATCAATTTGAGATAAATCTAAAAAGCGTAGATATGGCAAGAAAACTTCATTAATAATAAAATAAGTAAGTCCTCCATCCTTTTGACTATGTAATAACTCACTTGGAGATATCGGTACAGTATGATAGAAGAATGTTGGGGATGTACTAAGAGATAATTTTTTTAAAAGATTCAGCAAATTAGAATTATTCGGTATATTCTCAACTTGCTTGGGCTCTTCTTTATTTGGTAATGCACTTTCCTTCCCTACAGTTATTTTAGGATGATTTTTTAATTCTTGCATTAAGGTTTTAAAGTCATAATCTCTTATTACATCGCAAGAAAAAGGTTTTCCATCGATAAATATTCGTAAATTTTCAGATATATAATCATCTGGATTATCGACAAGAGATAAAATTTGCTGATAAATTCTTTCTAGTTCACCCTTTTTTCTGGAGTTTATTTTAGCTAAATCGACTAGCCAATTTATAAGTTCACTTTGAAAAATTGGGTGGTTAACATCAATTATTTCAATATTTAAAGCCATAAACAATCACCATGGAAGTTAGTATAACATAAAAATCTATTTTTACAATGAAAAAATAGGCTACTCACCTATCTTATATTATGATTCTGTATGGATCTGATGCTGTTCCGGCATGGCCTTCGTAGATTTGGACATCGGAGTTTAGGTAGAATACAGGACGAATAGCGTAGTTACCAACATCTACTGTAGTATAGCCCATAGCACCAATTGTGCTTGCGCCAAAAGCATAATCTGTAGTATCAGAGTAACGAGTAATTGTCCATTCTGCATCTCCCATATATATCCAATTATTTCCTTTAATACCACAGTAATCATTTGATGTATCACTACTATCATATCCAACGTTTTGCCAGCCACTTGGATCTACTGCATACATATAGTCACTTACGTACATTAACCCTATTTCATCTTGGTATGTTATATCTTCTGCTGGATTTACTATTTCATTTTCATAAGCCTCTTTTACGGCTACATTTCTTATATTAACAAGCGTATTACCTCCAACTTGCCATGTTGTGTTGGCTATTTTACTTTGCCAAACTGCTGTTAAGTAATTCCAATAATTTGTATTTAAATTTACTGTATTTAATCTGCTTGTACTCCAATCATTTGTTGAATTTTCACCACTACTATAATTCCAGTAATACCTGTATAAAATCGCTTGTTCATTTCTCTTTCCGCTAACAAATGTCGATGTTAACGTTTGAGCGTAGTCACCATCTGTACCAAGCATTGCGGTATCTGCATAATCATATTTGATTAATTTGACTTGGCCATCAAATACTCCGATAATTCTGTACAAATTATCTACATCACATGAACTATCACTTGCGCCTGGATCAAAGCATACAAAGTTTTTGATATTATTACTTGTTAAATATCCATCTATTACCGATTGATTCAATGCTTCTTCTAATGTATTGTAATGAGAGGTTTCATTGTATGCTGTTGTGTAATAATGCTCTTGTTCAGTAAGGCAAGAAGTTATTCCTACGTACTGTTTTTCTCCATTACAATAAAAATTGATTACTCCATCACTTTCTGTATTTGTTGCTGTGTATACTCTTGTTAATCCTGCTTGAGTAGCTGTTTCTGTTACTTGATAATCTCCTCCACTAAATCTATATGAGTTATCCCCAGCTTCTTGGTCGGAATTTACATAATCTCCTGTTCCATCATGATAATAAAGATTATTTACTCCATCTTCTGTGTATAATGTATCTGTTATATAATTTGCAAAGTTAACTCTAGTTTGTATAGGTTCTGCTTGGATTATTAAACTTGCTTCAAATGTCTTTCCGGTATTTTCAACTTGGTCAGTATCTAAATTGACAAATGTTACTGTAATATTCCATGTTTGTGTTTCTGTACCAGTTGAAGTTATTTCATAATTTTCAGCAATTTTTATTATATCACTTACTGTTGTGATATCAAATCCTGATACATCCCCTACTTCTACATATTTATAGCCAGATAGATTTGTTAACTCTGTACCATCCGGGTCGATTATTGTTAGTATCAATTCTGGTGTATTTGTATCTACTGTATACTCGAAATCATTATTTGTTATATCTAAGTAAAGATAATAATTAGCAGTTGCACTATTCGTTGCATTATTTGCTGTTAGTGTTGCACTGGCTGTGGTACTACCAGCTTGATTTCCTAAGCCTTGCGCAAAATTATCTTGATTTGCGGTTATATTTATAGCCTCTCCTACTTCAAATGATAAGTTGTCAGTTGTATTAGTTTGTACATTGACATTGGTATTGGCACTACCTCCTCCTTGGGCAACAAAGAAGGCATATGTTGCTCCAACTACCACGATTAAAAGAGTTGCTATCGCTACAATCGATAGCACAAGAGTCTTGTTCTTCTTTTCCATTTTAAATTATCCTTTCAACTTCTCAATTATAACAGATATGATACTAAATTCTTGTCGAACTATGTACTATACCGAAATATTTTTTGCTAGTTTTTGGCTAGCATATCTATAATAAGTTTAGAAAAATTTTGTCTAAAAGTCAATAGATATATTTTTTTGAAAGGATATAATTTGTAAAAATTAGCCAATAACGTTATTGATATTATCTAGTTTTGATTGCAGTTCATCGACTTTTTCTCTAAGTTCCGCATTTTCATTTTGAGTTTCTTGTAGTTCTTCTTGAAGATTATATATTTCTTCTTGATACACATAGTATTCATTGGCGTTTTCATGTAATTTTTCATAATAGTTTTGACTATTTTCTTTTATTTTTTCAATATTTTTAGAACTAGAAGTAATAGTTAATTCGACACGTCCTAAAAGTTCATAATTGTATAAGGTTTTATTTTTCAAATTATTTTTAATAAGATTTAGATAATTTAAAGTATTATTCCATGTTGAATAAGAACTAATTACATAAAAATCGGTATCTTGATAAGTATCTATTTTTAAATAATCTTCATAGTAAGTTATTTTTACATTTACTTCAGTAGTTAGATTTTCATCTACCTCATAAGAAATAGCGTCAATATATAGGTCCGGACGAAAGAATAAGTTTTCATTCATATCATAAGCATTTTCAACTACAGTTGGTTCTATATTTTCGGGTATCTTATCGATATATTTAGTTGAACTTATTTCAAATGCTGTTATACCACCGCCGATGCCTAAAACTATTAGACCACTTAAGAAGATAATAAACATTCTTTTGATAGGAATAGCACTACTTACTAAAACCCGGATGAAAAATTCCATGATTATGGCACTAGCAGCAGTTGTGCCAAGTAAAGCAATAAATATGCCAATATAGTGTATTCCTAAAAATTGAACAATTAAAGCAATCGTTGTAGCAATTACTAGAAAAACAAAGAAAATAACAATAGGAATTAAAACGAATAGAAAACATACTTTAACAAATATATTAAATAATGTTCCTAAAACATCGAATAAAACAAAAGAATGTTTCGCTTTTACTGGTTTAACGCTTGGTGTTTTGTCTTCTTGATGTGTAGTACTTGAATTTTCTACTTCTTCCTTATGTTCATTATCCTCTTTTTCTTTAGACTTTTTCAATGTACGTTCATAGTTAAATTTATCTAGAAATCTAATCTTATAAGTATATATAAATATTGTTACAAATAAGATAAGATAAATAGTATTAGATAAAAATAACCAAATACTTGTTAAAACTAAATAGACTTCACGAGAAAAATTAGCAAAGATATTAATAGCCAGATCATCAATAAAATTAAAAGGAAATTTTAATATAAATAATATTAAAGCCACTATTAATAATTCAGTAATACATTTGATAATTTCTTTTCGATCCATCGAACGAAACATTTCGATACTGCGACTGATCATATCTAGTATAGCATCAATAACATTACTTAGAGTATTGCGACTTTTTTCTTTGATGTTTTTATCAGTTACTTCATCGTTAGTTAAGTCATCTAATGTAACATCAAATATTTTACAAAGGCTTAATAGTTTATCCATTTCAGGATAAGTAGTTCCCGATTCCCATTTGGATACAGATTGACGAGACACATCGAGTAAGTCTGCAAGTTGTTCTTGAGAATATCCTTTCTCTTTTCTTAATTTTTGGAGTTTTTCACAAAACTTCATTTTTTCTCACCTCGCCATAATTTTATTAAATAGTGCTAATATAAACTACCAACTTTCGGTTGATTTTTGTAAAAATTAGGTTGCAAATTGTAACTTGGTTGCATTTTTTATATAAATTAGTGCTACTCAGTTGCTAAATAACGGATGTTGATATCGACATCGCCATCGATGCCATCAACACGGCCATTATTGCATAATTGCCAATAAGAATATGGACCATCATAGTTAGTTTTACTCGTATAATGAGCAAGCCATACAGGATAATCTGGACTATACCAAATATTTTCTAAATAAGTTTTACTACTATAAAGCATACCTTCATATCCGGCATCTTTTACGACATCAACAAAAGTATTGGCCATATCACTAAGTCCAAAGAAGCTCAAATTAAAATCATTGTAAAAACTCCAATTTTCCCAATCAAAAGCTATAGGAAGAGAAACATCATAATCTTTGATTTGTTCAAGCACCCATTTGGCATCGGATTCAGCTCTTTTTTGGGAATCAGCATAAGAATAAAAATAAACTCCGACGGGAATGCCAGCAGCGTTAGCACCTTCGATATTTTGAACGAATTTACTGTCGAGCAAGTTTTCTCCACCGATACCATCAGATGTTCCTACGCGGATAATGACAAATTCAACTCCTGCTTCTTTTAAGGCATTAAAATCGACATTTCCTTGCCACTTAGATATATCGATACCAATTTCTGTATTTTCGTTTTTATGTTCAGCAACAACATCAGCAAAATCAGTATGCCTACTTTGGCTACTAGAAGAAGAACTACCACCAGATGATGAAGGTCTTCGAACATTCAAAGTAAACTCTTTTTCAGTTACATTACCACTAGAATCAGTTGCTTTAAAAACCAAATCATAGGAACCAGCTTCATTCATATTATAATCTCCGATTACTTCACAAGTAGGATTTGGATCATAATTATCACCACATAAAATATCATCTACTAAGCTAGTATCACTGCCTACATTTACATTATAACTATTATTTAACCATACTAAAGGGGCTGTTGTATCAATAACATTTATTTCATAAGAACAATCGAGTTCTATTCCATCTTCATTAATATATGTAAAATTTATCTCTTGCTTACCAACATCTGTAGTATCTATTTTGTAGTCGTCGACGATATCACCATTTAATTTTTCGATAAAATCGGACACTTTAACATCACTTAAGAATTCTACTTCCATGTTTTCCGCTAGAGCAATTTCAACTTTAGCATATTTTACTCGCAGATACCTCCAAGTGAAAAAGCCACCGATTAATAAGACGATTAAAACGACTCCTGCTATTATATATTTTTTCATTTTGTTACCTCCGATATAAGTATATCATAGATAATTATAAATATATATAACGAATAAGGAAAAACAAAATTACTAATATTATTATTACTACCCAAATATAAACTATTACTTTAATTAGGGCTTTAATTTCATTGAATAAATCTTTCAAAATTATAATCACCAATATAACAATAAAAAAATTGATAGTTGCATACTACCAATTTTCAGTTTCTTTTTGTCTATTTGAAGTTACATTTTAAAGAATACGATAAGGATTATTTATTGAGCCATCACCTGAGACATAGGAAACATCAGAGTTTAAATAGAAGACGGGTCTTACTCCAGCGCTAGTAATCGAACCATTACTATAAATATATCCTAAGAAATCTATAATAAATGCATGTTGGCTAGATATTTCAATATTAGAAATCTGTGTAATTGTCCATTCATAATCTCCCATATACATCCAATTTCTATCTAATTCTACTGAATACCAATTTGAAACAGCGCTCCATACTTCTGATGTCACAGCATACAAATAATCGCTAATATACATAAGCCCTATCTCGCCTTGATATATGGAACCATTTTCCAGTTCCGCTAATTCTTTTTGGTATATATATTTTACATTTTGATTTAAAACATCACTCGATAAAATACTCCCGTTTTTCCATGTTGTATTTGCAATTTTATTTTGCCACTGAGGCTGTAAATAATTCCAATAATTTGTGTTTAAATTGATTTTATTTAAACTACTATTATTCCACATTTCCGCTGAAACAATTTCATTATTATCTCCCCAATAATATCTATATTGTGTTCCGTTGTCTTTTCTCATTCCACTATAAAATCGTGATGTTTGGGTAGTATTGTAATCCCCATCTGTTCCAAGCATTGTGGTATCTGCATAATCATATTTGATTAATTTAACTTGACCATTGAATACTCCGATTATTCTATATAGATTATCTTCTGAACAAGAACCTTCACTTGCTCCCGGGCCAAAACATACAAAGTTTTTAATGTTATCTGCAGTTAAATATCCATCTGTTACTGCTTGGGTTAATGCAGCTTCCAATGTATCGTAATGTGTTGCTTCATTATATGCCGTTGTATAATAATGTTCTTGAGAATTACTGCAGATATCGCCAAATCTATAATCTTCACCATTACAATAGAATTTTATCAATTTGTAATTTACATTTGTATTAAGGGCATAGACTTTTGTATATCCTTCACTAATTGCTTTTTCAGTTAACTCGTAATCTCCTCCAGCATACCTATAAGAATTATCTCCCGCTTCTTGATTGACATTGGTATAATTTCCTACTCCATCATGATAATATATACCATTTTCGCCATCAATTGTATAAGTTGTTGCTACATGGCAAGCAAGTGTATTAGAATTTTCTTCTCTACATGTATCAGCCAATGTTTTTGGTACTGTTGCTAAACTTACACTATATGTACTTGATGTTCTACCATTACTATCAGTTACATATACTTCTAAATAATATGTTGTATCCGGTGTTAGTTCATTAAAGGTATATGTATTACTATTACTTGTTTGATAGTTACTTCCGTCATCTCTTGAATAATGATAACTTACAATAGAACCATCACCTGGTGTAGCATTTACATTTATTGTTATGGAATTATATGTACTTGTTGCATTTACACTTATCGTTGGTAACACATATTCATCAGTTCTCACTTGTAATAAATAAACATTTGATTCTCTTCCTATATTATCTATCGCTTTAACATTGATTGTATAATTTGTTTGTTCATTTAAATTATCAAATACATTGCTTTCTTGATATGCTCCATCATTGATGGAATATTCATAATGGTCTATGGTATTAGTTCCATTAGTACCAGATGGGGTTAATGTTATACTGTTCCAAGTTGTAGCGGCTTCTACATTTGAAACCACCGGCAAAATATATATTTCTGTTGTTATGGCTGCATAATACTCTGTAGATTCATTTCCTTTACTATCTGCTACTTTTACTTTTATTTTATATTCGGTTGTATCAGTTAAGTTACTAAATGTATAAGTGTTACTTTCGCTTTCTTCCCAACTTAACCCATTATCTTTACTATACATGTATTTTACTATTTCATTACTTCCAGGAGTGGCTGTAACTGTTAAACTTATACTATTTAATGTTGAACTATGAGTTATACTATTTACTACTGGTGGTTCAAATATTCCAGTTGTAACTTTAGTTTCATAAACATTTGATTTTATCTTATTTTCATCTTCAACATAACTATAAATTGTGTATTCAGTATTTTCTTTTAAGTTATTAAATTCATAATTTGCTTCTGTACTTTCTACAAATTCAACATCTTCTATACTTGCTAAAGTGTTACTTAGTTTCTTTAATGAGCTGGTGTTATTTACATAAGCCATTGTAGATGCCCCTTCTTCAATGGCATAGTAATACTTATTTACACTAGCACTGCCATTTGTTATATCAAGGGTTGCATCAATGCTATCATATGTTGTTGTAATTTTTATATTATTTATCTCTGTTAATTCATAACTACTCATTTGTTCCCTAGTCATATATAATTTACCAGTTAGTGTTTTACCGGCATTAGCATTTTGATTACTTTCAAGATTTACAAATGTTATTTCAATATTCCAATCTTGGATTGTTTCAATGGCACTTGCTGTTATTTCATAATCGGGTACAAGTAGGAATCCTCCGGTTCTGGTTGTTATATCAAAGCCATCTTCATAATGGACTAAACCTGTTATATTTTCTACAAGATTACCATTGGGATCTGTGACATTTAATAATAATTCCGGAGTTTGATTATCCGTTGTATATTCAAAGTCATTTGCTTCAATAATAAGATAGATGTTATATGTTGCTGTGGCACTATTTGTTGCATTATTAGCTCTTAGTAAAGCTGTACCAGTTGTACTATCTGATAGATTTTCCATACCTTCTGCAAAGTTTGATTCATTAGCATTAATATATATTTCATCACCAAAGGAAAATGATAAAAGGTCTGTTGTTCCTGTTATAACATCGACATCTGTTTCTTTACTTCCTCCGCCTTGAGCTTGAAAATAGGCATAGGTTGCACTAACAGTAATTATCACAAGAATCAAAATCGCTATTACCAAGTATTTTTTATTTCTATTCACTACTATTCACTCCATTTTTATATTATTAAATAAATAATATCACAATATTAGGTATATTTCAATAATAATTTAGTATCATATTAAAACTAGATATTAATAGTAATAAAATAGTAATATATTTACGAGGAGAAATAATATGGTTAATAGTCAAATTAGAGTTCCAGAAGAATTATGGAATAAGATAAAAGAAATTAGTGATAAAGAAGAAAGAAGTATAAATGCCCAAATTATTTATATTTTAAAAAGATATGCTGAAGAATACGAAAAAAAGGACAAATAAGTCCTTTTTATTTGCCTAATTTTTTGCCTTGAATATGATAAGCAATTAATAACTGAAGGCGATAAGGAGCAAATCTTGCCAAGAACAATGTCAGTTTCATTTTGATTGTTGGAACGATTAACATCTTACGAGCAAACATTTTATCAATCCCATATTTAGCAATATATGCTGGGTCAGCTTCACTAATAGAAAATTCACCATGAGCCACTTTATTAAAATTAGTATTTACTGGTCCAGGACATAAAGCTGAAATTGAGACATTGCTTCCTGCTTGACGCAATTCCTCATTAATAGCCATGGTAAGTTTAGTTATATAATTTTTTGTAGCATAATAAGTACTAAGACGAGGTCCTGCCATAAATCCAGCACTAGAACAAACATTTAAAATATAACCAGAGTCTTTTTGGATAAAATCGCGAAGAAATAATTTAGTGAGTATATGATAGGCAGTGATATTTAAATTAATCATTTCCAGTTCTCTATCTAAATCTGTTTCAGTAAAAGTACCAAAAAGGCCAAAACCAGCATTATTAATTAAAATATCAATATTGGCATCTTTAGTTTCCTCATATAGTTTATAAACGTTATCTTTTTCAGTTAAATCAGAAGTTATAATTTTAACATCGACAGATAAGTCTTTTTTTATTTTTTCCATAGCTTCTTTATTGCGAGCTACAAGGATCAAATCGATATTTTGGCTTGCTAAATAGAATGCCATATGCTTACCTATACCACTAGAGGCTCCAGTTATTAATGCTTTCATCTAATCACCTTCAAGAACACTTATTATATTTGGTTGAATTTGTTTTTTTCTAGAGACAACTTTAGGCAAAAAGATACATTGATGAATATTTTTTAAACCAAAACTATCTTTAATAGTATCTGCAGCAGCTTCATTATATAAAACATAAGAACCATTTTTGATAATATCTGTTATGAATATAGTTACAATACTATAATTTTCAGTAACCATTTCATTTAATTTAGCAATAAATTCATCAATATTTTCTTCAATTGTTTCGATATCCATAGTCATTACTTGACTAATACCTAAAAGCTTATCACCTACAACATAAGATTTAAAGTCTGTCTTAATTAACTCTTCTACACTCTTACCTTCAATCGAGCTAGCAGCTTTTAACATTTCAAGGCCATAAGTATCAATATCTACTTTAGCTATATTTGCTAATTTTACTGCAGCAAATTTATCGTCTTCTGTTGTAGTTGGACTAGTAAGAAGCAATGTATCAGAAAGAATTGCAGAAAGCATTAATCCAGCAATATTTTTAGGAATCGTCACTCTTTGTTCTTTGTACATTTCATAAATCATCGTCGATGTACAACCAACTGGTTTACTTCTAAAATTAATTGGAAGTGATGTACCTATATCTCCAATATTATGATGGTCAATTATTTCTAAAATATCAGCTTCTTCTAAACCATCAACTGATTGAGCAAAATTATTATGGTCAACTAATATTACTTTTTGTTTTTCATATTCATTTGGCCCAGTTAATTTAATCAATCCTAAGCATTCATTTTTATTATTAATTACTGGATAATTAGAGTGATTTACTCTATGAGTCATATTTCTAAAATCAGTATAATAGTCGTCGTTACTAATAGTTATTGGGCTTTTGTTAATATTAATACTTTTAACAAAGTTACTTAGTAATATTTTATTAGCTATTTGAAAACTGTCTAATTCAGAAGCAATAATATTAATTTGATTATTTTCAGCTTTCTTTATGATTTTCTTATCAAGATTAATATTAAGTGGTAATATTATTAATTTAACATGAGATTCAATAGCATATTCTAATACTTTATAACGATCTCCCACGATTAAAATATCTTTTTCAGATAAATCAATTTCTTTTTTGATGGTTTTATCTTCTAATCCAGCAATTAAAATATCGCCTGAAACATAGTCATCAAATTTAGTTATAACTTTTGCATTGAGAGTTTCAATTATATTATCTAATTTCGTATTGACTATTTCTTTATTTCCATTAATTAAATAACGAGCTATTTCTTTTAAAGTTACATAACCAGTTAATTTTTTCTTTTCATCGATTAAAGGAATTGCTGTAATATTTTGTCTTTGCATCAATTTAAAGGCTGCATCAATGGAAGCAAGTTCATTGATGTAAGCTTTTTTGTCATATCTAATATTTTTTATTCTGACGCGAACATCGTTTAAATAACTGGGAACTGGAACTTTAAAATAATTTAAAGCATATTTAGTTTCATTATTAATGTTGCCAAGAACTTTAGGAACAGTTTTTCCTCCAAGTTCATTTCTTAAATAAGATAAGGCTATGCTAGAGCAAACTGAATCTGTATCAGGATTTTTATGTCCAAAAATAAATGTTGTCATTTTTACACCTCACTACTTTCATGATTTTATCATAATATCAAGCATTTTTAAATACCTTTCATTTCAAATAGAATATCTCTAAGTTCCATAGCTCGTTCAAAATCTAAATTACGAGCTGCTTCTTTCATTTCATCTTCTATTTGTAAAATCATCTTTTCTTTTTCTTTCTTACTTACTTTTTTCTTTTTATTTTCTGTAACCATTTCGTTAGTTACTACTTCTTTAATATCTTTGATTATAGTTTTAGGAACAATTCCATGTTCTGCATTGTATTTTTCTTGGATTTCTCTTCTTCTTTTTGTTTCTTTGATTGCTTCATTCATGGCATCACTTATGGTATCTGCATACATAATTACCTTACCATTTTCGTTACGAGCACATCTACCAATTGTTTGAATTAGGCTTCGTCCACTTCGTAAAAAGCCCTGTTTATCAGCATCTAGAATACAAATCAAACTAACTTCAGGTATGTCTAATCCTTCTCTTAACAAGTTGATTCCAACCACACAATCATAAGTCCCAAGTCGTAAGTCTTGAATTATTTTAAGACGCTCCAAAGTCTTAATCTCACTATGCAGATAAGCAACTTTGATATTCATCTCTTTTAAATAGTTTGTTAATTCTTCACTCATTCTAATTGTAAGCGTTGTAATTAATACTCTTTCATTTTTTTCTATTCTATCTTTAATTTCTCCGATGATGTCATCAATTTGGCCAGTACTTGGTCTAACTTCAATAATTGGATCGAGAAGTCCTGTCGGTCTGATAATTTGTTCTACAAATAAACCATTCGTTTTTTCGAGTTCATAATCTCCAGGTGTGGCAGAAACATAAATTGCCTGATTGATTTTAGAATTAAATTCATCAAATGTCAATGGTCTATTATCAAGCGCACTTGGAAGACGGAAGCCATAATCAACTAAAGTTTGTTTACGTTGTCTATCGCCATTATACATTCCCCTTACTTGAGGAAGAGTTACATGGGATTCATCAACCACTAGCAAAAAATCTTTAGGGAAGAAATCAATTAAACAGCTAGGAGTTTCCCCGGCTTCTCTAAGAGCTAGATGACGCGAATAATTTTCAACACCATTACAAAAACCAGTTTCCCGAAGCATTTCGATATCATAATTTGTTCTTTCACGTAAACGTTGTTCTTCGATTAGTTTATTTTGACTCTTAAGCTCTTCTAGTCTATCTTTTAATTCAGCTTCAATTCTAGTTATAGCAATATCTAATTTATCTTTACTAGTTACAAAGTGAGAGGCCGGAGAAATAGTAATACTTTTTTTATTAGAAGTTACTACACCTGTCAAAGGGTCAAATAAAGCAATCGATTCGACAGTATCTTCATCTAAAGAAATGCGAATTCCACTGGCATGTTCATTTATTGGAACTACATCAATGTTATTACCACGGACACGGAATGTTCCCCGGTGAAAATCTAAGTCACTACGTTCATAAGTCATATCTATCAAACGATTTAAAATCTTGTTACGAGAAATAGAATCACCAACAGTTAAGATGAGCATATTTTTTTCATATTCTTCTTTTTCGCCGATACCATAAATGCATGAAACAGAAGCAACAACGATAACATCACGATGATTAATCAAAGCACTTGTTGCAGCATGTCTTAGTTCATCAATTTCATCATTAATAGATGCATCTTTTTCAATATAAGTATCACTACTTGGAACATAGGCTTCTGGTTGATAATAATCATAGTACGAAACAAAATATTCGACATGATTATTAGGGAAAAACTCTTTTAATTCGGCATAAAGTTGACCAGCTAGCGTTTTATTGTGAGCCAAGACAAGTGTCGGTTTATTGACCTCTTTTATCACATTAGCTACAGTAAATGTTTTACCTGTTCCAGTTGCTCCTAGTAAAACTTGTTCTTTTTTTCCAGAATTAATACCATCTACTAATTCTTTAATTGCATCTGGTTGATCTCCAGATGGTGCAAACTTTGATACCAAATCAAACATAACTATCCCCTCCTCGTATAATAGTTTTAACAATTATATATATAATATTAAGTTTTTAAGCACCATTACAATACCACGCAAACTTTATGGTGTCAAGAAGCAGGTGAAAAAAACAAATAACCTGATGAAATAATCAAGTTATTATTTTATTCAAATGTTACAATAAACCAAATAAATATATTTTGGCATTGGATTTTAAATAGAAATTTATTTATATCTAGTTTAGTAACTTTAAATACTGGATCATAACTATAAAAATTATCTTTACTAGGAAAATAAATTGGTTCAAATTCATCAGGGCTTTGAATTAGTGTTTCTCCCTCGTTAATAAATTCAGTTATGTTCTTTGTCTCATTTATTTCTAAACTATTTAATTCATCTAAAGATTTTTCTAAAGCAAAGTCAAATGAATAATCAATTTCATTTAAAGTAGCACTAATAGAGAAAAACATAATTGGATATTTACCTTTTTTTACTACTTTACTATTTTTGTATTGAACAAATTCGAATTCATCAAAATAATATTTTAAATAAGCATTACTTAAATCTTGATTTAAATAATTAAAAACATAATCTGTTACTTTAAGTTTACATCTAGTATATTTACTAGAACTCATATTACCAATTTGACCAAAACTAGCTTTAGTCATTTTTTTCTCCAATATTATTTATAAAGTTTTTAAATATTTTATCATTTGGATTGGTTTCTGGATGAAACTGGGTACCTATCCAAAATAAATCCTTATTAGTTGACTCGATTGCTTCGATTACTCCACCGGGAGATCTACCAACAATGCTAAATAAACTTCCTACTCTATTTACTTGGTAATTATGTAAGCAAATTATATCAATAACTTTATTTTGATAAATTTTATAAAGCCAACTATTCTCAGAAATTTCTAGTTTATGGTAAGCTTTACTAATTGATTCTTTATCTAGTAGCACATCATGAATTTCGCCATTGTCTATTTTTGTTATTATAGGATTATCTTTAATAATTTTATTATATGCATCTATTACATTATCTATAGTTATTTCTTGATTTTCTAAATAATCTAATATAATAGAAAATATTGATAATGTTTGCATCCCCATACAAATTCCTAAAATAGGTTTTTTATTTTTATAAGCGTAAATTAAAAGTTCATAAACGCTTTTATCAATTCTTTGGCCACCGGGAAGTAAAAAAGCATCACAAAGTGCTAGTTGATCTTCATTAATATGTCCATTATCTAATACTAAGCCAACAGGAATGGCTCCGGATTCATAGATTTTATGAGAGTAATGAATGATAAATTCATATCTTTTATGATATGGATGATGTTCTTCTTCTATTCTAACAGTTGGAAATACTCCAATTATCTTTTTCATGTCATGCACTCCTTAAGATAAAATTAATAAACTTTGTTGGCGATTTATATTGATTACTTTCCCAAGTTTTTAATAAATCATATTTAACATTTAATTTTTTTAATATAGCCTTAAATTTTTCCTCAGTCATATCATTATAAAATCTCAATTTTTCATCAAATCTAGTATCACTACCTAATTTAAATGAACAATATAATATTCCATTGTTTTTTAAAGATTTATGGATTAGTTCTAAAACATTAATTAAATCTTTAGTTTCTAAATGCAGTAGCGATGCACAAGCAAATACACCATCAAATTCATTACTATAATCCATATCAAGAAAATTTAGTTCACGGACAGACATATTCAAAAATTTCGATGCCATCTTACAGAATTCTTTAGAGCCATCAACTGCCGTTACTTTATAGCTATGTTCTAAAAAATATTTACTATCTCGGCCTGTGCCACAACCCAAATCCAATATGGATGCTTTATTTGGTAAATATGACAAAAAAATATCAGGGATTGTAAAATCATAATTTGCTAAAAAGTCATCCGTCCACTGATTTTTATAATCTTGGGCATTAGCCTCATAATAATCTAGTGTTTTTTTCATGTATTTTTGCATATATACTCCTTAAGATATTAATGAAACGTTGGGAATTTTTTTATCTAAAGATAGCAAAATTACTCCTTTTTCAGTAACAGAACCCAATATTCTTACTTCACTTTTTACTTCTGATATTCTAATTGGCTCAAAATTCATTACAGCAACAACTTGTTTTCCTACCAAATTATCAGGAGTGTAAAACTCAGTTATTTAAGCAGATGAATTTTTAATTCCATACTCACCAAAATCTATTTTTAATTTATATGGTGGTTTTCTAGCTCCTTTATTGGGACTAGCTGCAATGATTGTACCAACACGCATTTCAATGCGTTCAAAATCATTTAAAGTAATTATAATAGAGTTTCCAAAAATGCTAAAACTTTTGGAACAAATATAATTAAACCAATTACGGCAGATGCTATAGCCATTACTAGTACTCCACCAGCAGCAACGTCTTTAACAAATTTAGCTCTTGGATCTTTTTGGGGCATAGCAATATCTACCATTTGTTCAAGTGCAGTATTAAATATTTCTGCACTAATTACAATAGCAAAACAAACAATACATACAAACCATTCTACTATGCTAATATTAAGAATTACCCCAAAGATAATAACGAGAGCCATTATAGTTACATGAATTTTCATATTGCGTTCTGATAATAACGCTGAGGCAATTCCTTTAAACGCATATTTAAAACTGTTGATTAATTTTTTATTTTTCATATACATCACAACATAATTTTATCATTAATATAAGCAAATAACAATTAAATTATTTTCGACTTTTTAAATTATACTCAATCATTGCTTGAGTAAGTCTTTGTGATTCTGCAATATCTTCTTCTTTAATTGTAACTGGCTTATTATTTCTTAGATAAATTTTTATTATAAATAATTTTCTTTCTATAAAATTCGTGAAATCTTGAAATTCTTGTTCTCCTACTTCTCTTAAGAAATCGAACATATTACCCGTAATATATAATTGCTTTAATGGTTCTTTAAAGTGTTCATAAAAAGGTTGTATTAATTTGAATGCTCCACTTTGCCACGAATAACATGGCGATACATTTTCACCCATAATATTTAGCCACGAAATAATATCCAAAGTCATAAGTTCATTAATTACTTCATTTAAATTGTTATTATATGTAACTACTCCTCCATGCACTGTTTCTACAGCGATAGATAATCCGTTTATGGCGGCATATGGCTTTTCACGTATAATATGAGAACTTAATTTATGGTTCATTTCGTGAATAATATGATTTATATTGCCAGACTTAGGCAATACCAGTAAATCTAAATCATCTATATATGCGCTTTGCAAGAAAATATATTTATTTTTTTGTTTTAAGTAACCTTCTACTTCTTCTTTAGTCATATCCGTTTTAATGTAAGGCCATATATCTGTAATTTTTTCGGGGTCATCAACTTCTTCGTACCATATGGTTTTTGGATTTTCTAATTGACTTTTGATATATTCAGATTCATTGACTCCATAAAACTTTATAAATGCTCGGAGTAATTGTTCCTTAGAAATTGATAAAAAATTTGTCTTTGTCATAGAATTTCTCCTTAATTTAAGTATATTTTAACATTCTTCTTTTTAATTGACAATTTTTTATTTAATAACCGTTTGTTCTTTTTATTAACAATTGCTTTATTTCTTCATCATTTATTTTAGTTATAGAAAATGTTTTATAACCTATTCTATTGATACTAGCTCCACAATGATAGACTATTTTATCATCCAATATAAAATATCTATCATGAAAGGTATTATCATATTTTACTGTTAGATTATTATACTGTCCATTATATTTTGCTATATCTTGCATTGTTAATAAATTGTTTGGTTTAGTTATAATTGTCACTTGTATATTTAATCTTTTGATAATATCTAATATGGTATTATCAGCATAACCATCAATTATTACTAATTTGGTTTTGGCTTCTTTAAATATTTCTTGAATCTTGGAATAGGCATCATATATTTGACCATTGAAATATATTTCATTTACTTCTTTTCTTTATTGAATTTTTCAAATGATTCTTGTAATATTTTTATTTTTGAATCATGTTCTATAACTAAATTATTTATATATCTTTGTTCAAGTAAATTTGTTGATATATATTTACGCATGGCAACAAAAGCATTAATAATTTGAATGCTAGTTTTTATTGCATTATCGGTATGCAATACGCTGGATAGCATAGCCACTCCTTGCTCTGTGAAAACATATGGCATTTTTCTAGTTCCACCATAATTATTCCAACTTGAAGTCCCAAAATGGGACTTCAAGTTTAGATATTCTTCATTCGTTAATTGAAAATAAAAATCTTTTGGAAATTTTTCTATATTTCTTTTAACTGCTTGGTTAATTGTTTTAGTTCCATTAGCACATTTGTAAAGTTTGGCTAAATCACTATCAAGCATCACTTGCACTCCCCGAATTTCATAAATTAAATTTTCAATGTTTACTTCATCTTTTACTAAGTTATTTATACTGTTTACCCCCTTGTATTTTATTTATTAATGACTTACATACTGCATCATCATTTACTCTGGTTATAGAAAAGGTTTTATAACCAATTCTATTAAAACTAGCACCACAATGATAAACTATGGAATCATCCAATATAAAATACCTATCATGAAATGTGTTATCATATTTGACTGTTAGGTTATTATACTGTCCGTTATATTTTGCTATATCTTGCATTGTTAATAAATTGTTTGGTTTAGTTATTATTGTCACTTTTATATTTAATCTTTTAACAATATCTAATATGGTATTATCGGCATAGCCGTCAATTATTACCAATTTGGTCTTGGCTTCTTTAAATATCTCTTGGATTTTAGAATAGGCATCATATATTTGACCATTGAAATATATTTCGCTTACTTTTTTCTTTTCTTCAAACTTTGCTAAGGTATCTTCAATTAAACTAATTTTTTTCTTATTTTCTAATATTAAACTATGATCTTCTAAAACTAAGTTATTAATATATTTTTGTTCAAGTAAATTATTAGAGATAAATTTACGCATAGCAACAAAAGCATCCATTATTTTGATACTTATTTTTTCTGCAACTGGTGTTCTAAGCACTGTTGCAAGCATAGCTACACCTTGTTCTGTGAATGCATAAGGTAGACTTCTCGACATATTATTTTCAATTGCGGTTTCAGATTGAAACCGCAAATTATTTAACTCATCTCTTGTTAATTGAAACATAAATCTTTCTGGGAACCTATTTATATGCCTTTTCACAGCTAGGTTTATCGATTTTGTACCATTAGCGCATTCATAAAGTCTTGCTAAGTCTGAATCGAGCATTACTTGGACTCCTCGAATTTCATAAATTAAGTTTTCAATATTTGTTTCAGTTTTTACTAAGTTATTCATACTGTACCCCCTATATTTTGTTGATCAATGTCTTACATACTTCATCATCATTTATTTTAGTTATTGAAAATGTTTTATATCCTATTCTATTTATACTAGCCCCACAATGATATACTACACTATCATCTAATATAAAATATCTATCATGAAATGTGTTATCATATTTGACTGTTAGGTTATTATACTGCCAGTTATACTTTGCTATATCTTGTGTTGTTAATAAATTGTTTGGTTTAGTTATTATTGTTACTTGTATATTTAATCTTTTAATAATATCTAATATGGTATTATCGGCATAGCCATCAATTATTACTAATTTGCTCTTAGCTTCTTTAAATATTTCTTGAATTTTAGAATAAGCATCATATATTTGGCCATTAAAGTATATTTCATTTACTTTCTTTTCTTCATTAAATTTTTCAAATGATTCTTGTAATAGTTTTATTTTTGAATCATGTTCTATAACTAAATTATTTATATATTTTTGTTCGAGTAAGTTTGTTGATATATATTTGCGCATTGCAACAAAGGCATCCATTATGTTGATGCTTACTTGTGTTGCAATTTTAGATTTTAATATTGTTGCAAGCATTGCTACTCCTTGTTCTGTGAAAACTCTGTGTCCCTTTCTTGACCCTCCTTTTGAAGTCGAAATTTGCGACTTCAAAAGATTAAATTCTCTTTCAGTGATTTTAAAACTAAATCTTTCTGGAAACTTTTCAGGATTTCTAGATACTGCCTCATTAATTCTTTTGGTTTCTACTTGATAAAGATTAGCTAAATCACTATCAATCATTACTTGTACTCCCCGAATTTCATAAATCAAATTTTCAATATTAATTTCATCTTTTACTAAGTTATTCATACCGTACCCCCTATAACTAAATACAGTATATCATAACATTTGTTCGTTTTCAATATGTAAATTTTATATTTTTTACTTTTTTGTTCTGCGACTTCAAAATAAAAATTAAACAAATAAAAAAACTGCTACAAAATGTAACAGTTAACATTAATTATTCGATTGTTATAAGTTCGTATTCACGAGAACCTACACCAAGTTCAGCAGCAGCTTCAACAGTGTGAACACCATGAAGAGATTCAATTCTTTCGATAAGCTTATCTTTACCTGGGTCAGTACTATTATAAACTAAATCTAGGCATGCTTGATCTATTGCTACTGGGTCAAGACTTGCAAGAATACCAACATCAGCCATACATGGAGCAGATGCATTACCATCGCAGTCGCAATCAACAGAAATGTTTTTCATAACATTAATAAATACAACATTGCCATTAAAGTGATTTACAACACTTGAGGCCGCATCAGCCATTGCTTCTAAGAAATGGTCTTGTTCTGGCAAGTTATTAAATAATTCGTATTGATTATCAGTTACTCCAGCAGTATGAATTAATGTTTTACCAGCAGATGATGCACAACCAATAGAAAGTTGTTTTAAAGCTCCACCAAAGCCACCCATAGCATGTCCTTTAAAGTGAGATAGAACCATCATTGAATCATAATTAGCTAAATTCTTACCAACATAGTTTTTCTTTAAAATTTTGCCATTTGGAATATCTAATTCTAAGTCTGGTCCTTCAGCGTCCATTAGGTCAAATGGAAAATATTTTTCCCATTCATGTTCTTTAATTAATTCACGATGCTTTTCAGTTGTATTTCTAGCACCTTCATAAGCAGTATTACATTCTACAACTGTACCACCGACATGTCTAATAACATCTTGAACAAATTCTGGTCTTAGATAATTTTGGTTGCCATGTTCTCCAGAATGCATTTTAACAGCAACTTTACCTTCTAGTTTTTTACCTAATGCTTCGTAAGCCTTAATAATATTTTCAGGAGTTATTTCCTTAATAAAATATACTTTTGATTTCATAATTATCATTCCTTTCTTTAATCAAAATTAATTTAGTTTATTATACTCTTCATCAGATACTGGTTCACACCATTCGTTAGATGTGTTTTCTCCTGGTACTTCAACAGCGATGTGACTAAACCAAGAATCTTTTTTAGCACCATGCCAATGTTTAACACCTGCTGGTATAACTACTACATCTCCTGGTTTTAGACTTCTGGCTGCTTTGCCACTTTCTTGATACCAACCTTCGCCATCAACACATATTAGAATTTGACCACCATCTTTAGTTGCGTTGTGAATGTGCCAATTATTACGGCATCCTGGTTCAAAAGTTACATTGGCTAAAAATACTGATCTTTCACCTGGTTTGGTTAATGGGTTCAAATATGAATTACCAATAAAATACTTAGCAAAATTTGTATTAGGTTCTCCTAAACCAAACATACCACCATGAGCATCTTGTGCATCACTATCAGCATAAACTTCTTTAGCAACTCTAAATACTGCCCAAGCATTTGGCCAGCCAGCATAAAATGCAACATGGGTAATAATTTCAGCCATTTCATTTTTAGTTATACCATTATTTTTAGCAGTCATAATATGACTTTTTAAGGAATTATCAAATATTCCTTTAGACATTAGAGCAACGATTGTAATCATCGATCTAGTTTTTAAAGGCAACTCGCTTTCTCTACTCCATACTTCACCAAATAAAACATCATCATTTAGTTCAGCAAATTTAGGAGCAAAATCACTTAAATTGTCTCTTCCAGCAGTTTGTTTTACCATTTCTATTTCCTCCTTATTTATTCATAAATTTCATACCACTATTCCAAGCAGTACCAACTTTTTCACCAATTCGATAATAACCATTTTGAAATTGATCGAAAACAAAGGCATCTATTTTAGTTGGATCAACTTTGCCAGATTCATCTAAAACTGATTCATCTGCCAAAACATTTAAAATTTTACCAACAACTCTAAATTCACCATCTTCAGTTTGAATTTTATCAACAGTACATTCTAAAGTTATTGGATACTCTTCAATTATCGGAGCATCAACACGTGTACTTTTAGTTGCATGCATACCAGTTCGCTCAAACTTATCTTTCATAGTGTTACCTGATGCTGTTCCAAAAAAGTCAGATTCTTCTAAGTGAGCAACATCAGCAACACTGATAGTAAATGCCCCTCTTGCTTTTAAGTTTTCACAAGTCTTGTGATTTTCCGATAAGTTTAAAGCAACTTTATCATTATCACAGATTCCTCCCCAAGCCATGTTCATGACATCAACAGTATCATCTTCATTGTATGTTGCAATCATTAAAACAGGCATAGGAAATAAATATGGTTTTACACCTAAATCTTTTTTAGCCATTTAAATCAATCCTTTCTTATTTTATCTATCCAAGCAGCAATGCTTGATGCTGGAGTTACTAACTTTTCTACAGCATAGTCAGTAGTAAAAACAATATTCATTTCATCTATTACAATAGAGTTAGGACATAGGCTCTTTATTTCATTAAAAGTTCTACCTAACCAACCAGCATTAGTAGCAAAAGGAATAATTTTTTTACCAGATAAATCATATTTTTTTAAGAATGCCCTTACTACGGGAGCAGGTCGATACCACCATACAGGAGTACCTAAAATTATTTCATCGTATTTATTTAAATCAATATTAATATCTTTTGAGTTTCGGTTTTTTACGAAAAATATTTATGAATTTTATATAGTTTGGACAAAATAGTTCAAAAAACTCATTTT
>CALVVH010000005.1 GCA_944363805.1 uncultured Bacilli bacterium | reverse complement strand
TGGACCTCGAAGGACTCGAACCTTCGACCGCCCGGTTATGAGCCGGATGCTCTAACCAACTGAGCTAGAGGTCCATGCAAGATAATAATATCACAATAACGATGTTGTTGCAAGCAAATTTTTATGTTTTTTACACAAAAACGCTCAGAGAGTTAGAGCATCCCAAAATAAAAGATTCAAGGACCCCCCTTAAACCTTGAATCACTTTAATTATTTATCTTGTAACATATTTAATAAATCAATTTTAAACATGTCTTTTGAAGCGTTTGCTTTAGATATCATTATACCTTTATAAGTTGTAAGTTCTGAACGATGTCCTTCAAGTAGGATATCTGATGGTGTAATAGTTTCAAGCACTACTACTTCATCTTTTTTATGAACAGTATATATTAACTTAACTTCCCCATGAATTTGGGCAAACATCTTGTCACTTGGAAGTTTAAGTTCATAAGTTTCTGTACCATTTTTCTTATTTACTGATACTAGTTCACCAACAAACTTACCATTTCTTAATGCTGGATAATAATCAAAATTTAACTTTTTGAATGCAAGCATATTATATTTTTTTAATGCTCTTTCCAACTTTTTAAATTCATTTTCACAAACGTATTCTAAAACATATCCTTTCATTTTTCCATACCCCCTAATTACTCGAACAATATCATTATACCACAAACTACTTTTTTTGTCAAATTTGTGTAAATTTTTCATATCGTTCATAGTATTTCCACAATGGACCTCAATTATAACAGAAAAGACATGTTTTGTCAAATTTCGACATTAAACGCATTAAAACAAGTCACATCATCAAGATTTCTTTAACTTTTTCTTGGCTGACATTGGTGGCTTTAGCTATCTGAGATATTGGTAATAACGTCTTTTAGATTTCTAATAAATTTTTCTTTTTCTTGTTCAATACCTTCAGCTTGACCATTTTTGTAACTTTCTTCTCTTATTGTATTTTCATACAATTCTTGTTCTTGGTCGTTTGTTAACATTCTTACAAAATCAGCATTACTTTTTAATTTCATGATTTCCTCCTTGTAAAGTTTTATTATTTCATCTTCCGGATAAAAGTTTTCTAACTCATTATCTTCCAACTCTAACATCAATAAATATTTATAATCCTCAGTGTTTACAACTTTATTGTAACATAAGTTACATAACTTTTCTATAAAATAACCTAATATTAGTTTAGGTTTAATTGAATATATGATTTATTTAATTTATAACTTTTACCTTTTTTGACATTCTGGACTAGAAATTCACATAAATACATAAAGTTTCTAGTAATTTTTTCTTTAAAATAATCATTATTATTTACTTCAATATTGATATAATCAATATTAGTTTCAATTAGTAAATCTAATCTTTTGCTTTTTTCATTTAGGGCAAGCTTAAGTAATTCAACATTTAAATATCGTTTTATCTTAATACTTTTCCTAAATATAGTTTTAAGTATCCTTTCCAGTATTACTTTACCGTTTTTACCGAGCATAATTGTTTTAAATACTAGGTCAGATGCCGTAGTAACTTTTAAGGCTTTTGTGTTCATAAATTTCCCCTTTGGCAATTTATCCTAGCACAACAAACGCTTCCGGTCCATAGGAGATTTTGTCTACATTTGACACATTTTAGCCATTTTTGTCTTTTTTTATCTTTTTGATCCATATTCTTATAAAAATCAAAATAATTATTCCAACTAAAACTACTTTAGAATACCTACTCATTATATTTGAAAAATACGACCAATTGCTACCCAAGAAAACTCCGGCGTAGACTAAAACAGTGTTCCAAATAATCGTTCCTAGTGTCGTATAAAGCAAAAAGATAGGCATTGACATCTTATTTATTCCTGCGGGAATGGAAACTAAACTACGAACTATTGGCACAAACCGACAATATAAAACTGCTTTACAACCCTTATTTTTAAACCAATCATTAGCTTTAACAATATCATCATTTTTAAAGAATCTATTTAATTTACTACTGAAAAAGTATCCTAGATAATATAAAATGATGGCTCCAAGTAATGAACCAATTGTAGCACTGATGATAACTCCTAAGGGCGTCAAAGTGCTATAGGTTGTAAGAAAACCACCAAAAGTAAGAATTACTTCGGAAGGAATCGGGGGAAATATATTTTCAACTGCAATTAAAAAGCAAATGCCAATATAACCCCAAGTTCCCATAACATCTAAAATGAAGTTTCCCATTATATACCCCCTTTAAAAAAGAAAAAATAATTGGATTATATTTTAAGTCTAACTATTGTTTCACCTAAATTCCAATTATTTCTACGATATTCTAAAACATCTTTATTCTTTTTAAGAACTCTATTTACTTCATCAGTAATAATATCTGTACTTTTACCATGGATAATAATTATATATTCATTTTGCATTATTTTATTATCTTTTATAAACCCATTAACCAAAACTTCCACCATTGCTACTATTTCCCCGTGCAAATCTAAGCGTGGGGTTTTACTAGTAATCATTGTTGCGGATTTTGGGGAGGAACAGTTGGTTGTTCAGCTTGGGCTGGTTGCACCGGTTGATTAGCAGTTGGTGCAGCTTGATTACTATCTGGTGCTGGGGTGTTCATTCCCATTGATTTAGTATAGTAATCCAGTACTTCTGATAAGTTTGGAACAGATAATCTTGAACCCATTTTTTGAACTGATAGTCCACCAGCAATATTGGCAAGAGTAATAATCTTATCCATATCGAATTTATTAGCAATACCATAAACGAATGCTCCATGGAATATGTCCCCTGCTCCAGTAGTATCGACAGCAGCACATTTAAGCCCTGGCATTATTTTAATTTGATTATTAACTTGATACAAAGCCCCATGTTCTTCTAGGGTTATTGTTATGTTAGCATTGGGATACTTATTTTGCAGTTTCATATAGACATTTACCAAACTTTGCGGATTGGAAAAGTCGAATTTTAATCCAGTAACAGTTTCAGCAAAGCCTTTACTACATACGATATATTTAATATACTTGCATAATTCTAATAATTCTTGGGTTACTCTTCCAGCATCGATGATAGTAATAGCATTTGGGAACTTACTTATAGCATTTTGGCTAGCTCCATAATCATGACCATCAGTGAATATAATGTCTGGAACAAACTCATAGCTAAGTTTTTTTAATGGTGGGTGTTCTGTTGCAACATTAAATACGGTTCTTGAACCACTTTTTTTATTTACTAATATAAAAGAAAATGAAGTATCTTTTTCATAACTTGTTTCAACATATTCAGTTGCCACATTCACTTCTTGAAATTCTTTTTTTATCTTAGTACCGAAGTCATCACTACCGATAGATGTAGCAATAACAGTATCCATACCCCACTTACCTAACAAATAAGCAGCATTACCAGCAGGACCTCCACCAGCGGAATATTTTTCATTATAACGATATTTAGTGTTTTCAATTGGATAATCATCTACGGGAACTGTTATATCCCAACTAGAATGACCTATACATAATATTTTCATTTACATCTTCCTTTCAATAATTTATTTTAAGCTATAATATATGGATCAGTTTGCGTACCTGTACCACCAGTTAGTGTTACGCTAGACTCTAGATAAAATGACGGGCGAACAGCATTTGTTGCCTCTGGAGAACTATGCCAGATATTAGCAAGATTATTTATATAAAATACGCTACAATTGTCGCCAGTATGTATTGACGAAGAAGATATTATCCATTCCGTGTTTCCTAAATATAGCCAGTTATCTGTTCCATAATTTGATGAAGTTGAACCTAATGGTAAAGTCCAATTTTCAGGGCTTGCTCCATATCCATAATCTGATACATACATTAATCCTATTTTCATTGTTTCTTCATATCCACTTTGTCCCGTTCCTACTTCTGCATCATAATATTGTTTTGCTGTATTTGTAGTACTAAAAGCCATTCCTCCAACCTGCCATGTAGACTCTGCTATTAGATTTTGCCATTCACTTTCTAGTATATTATAGTATGTTTCGTTTAATGTGGTATATATATCTGGTTTCGTTGTTTCATTCCATATATTGCTACCATTGCAAGTAGTTTGTGCAATTGGTAATATGTTGTTAATTGTTTTATTTCTATCATCCCACGCAATTTCGTTGTAACCTATCAATTTAATTAATTTTACTTGGTTATTAAACACTCCTATAATTCTGTATTGATTTTCAGCATTTTGACAATCTGCTCCGGTTGCTCCAAAACATACATAGTTATTTGGGTTGGCTCCACTATATCTGTAACTATTATCTTGTGCTCCATTTGCTAAATCAGCATCATGATAATATAAGCCATTTACTCCCTCATTGCTAGCATCATATAAACTTACTATGTAATTAGCAAACAAAATAGTATTTTCTTCCTTTGTCATGCTAACTTCAGTAGTCATACCATTACCAAAATTTACTGATTGATCATAACTTTGATTTAGATAAGTTAAAGTAAAATTCCAAGTTTGTTCAGTGGCATCTGTGCTGGAATTAGAAGTAATTGTGTAATCACTAGCAACTGCAAAAGTGCCATTTTGAGTAGTTACATCAAATCCTGCAACTCCGTTATAAGTTCCATAAGTAAGTCCTTCAATATTAGTTACAGGGTTTCCATCCGGATCAGTAACAGTCAATATTATTTCTGGGATTGAGCCATCTGAATAGACGAAAGTATTATTAGAAATATTAAAATATACCCAATATGAATATTCTGCTACGTTATTCGTAGTATTTGCTAGTAAAGATGCTTTAGCATAGGTTTCTGATATCAAGTTAGTCCCATTTTCCGGCAAAGTTGTCGGAGTCGCTGCAATAGATAAAGGATCTCCAATTTCAAAATCAAACACATCAGTTAAATCACTACCTAAAGTGACATCATCTCTAGCATCATTTATTTGTGCTGCAAAATAAGCATAAGTAAATCTAATAATAAGTATGACTAAACACCCGACAATTAGGACAGCTAAAACAGACAAAAATTTACTTTCTTTCACTTTATTTATTAGCTTCACTTGACTCACCCTACTATTCTTTAAATAGTATAACAAAAATAAGTAAAAAGTTCTAGTACCTTTTAATAAATTTATTTAACTTCTGTCTTCTTTATTATAAAAATTCTTTTATTTTTATAAAAAGCATAAAAAACATCTTTAGGAGTTAAATTTTTATTAGCTAGTTCATCAATTAGCCACTCTTCATTCTTTTTAATGTGTTTTAGTGCTTCTTTTTGGACAAAACCATCTAATATTAAAGCCATGGGATAACTGCTTTTTAGTTTGAAGATATTATATTTGAAAACTGATAATTCACCATTGGGTTCCAAAAAAGCATATTCGACATTGTCTAATTCTTTAATCCCTTGTTGTCGTAAGCTAATAAGAAGGTCATCTAGAGAGTATCTTTGCTTAATCATTTCTTTATAATTAATTTTACCATTACAAATAATCAAAGAAGGTTTACCATCAAATATTGTCCGGAAACGACGTGATTTAATAGAAATAAAAGCAAATACAACTTCGAGTACTACTAGCATGGCAATAGGCACAATTGTAAGATAGATGGGACTTTCTGTCTCTTCAATAGATATCGCTACTAACTCTGCAATAAGAATTGAAACAATAAGGTCAATTACTCCAAGTTGGCCAATTTCTCTTTTACCCATGATACGATATGCTAATAAAACAAAGAAATAGAAAAATATTGTACGGAATAAGACTGTAAAAAGTTCCATTATATCACCATCTATATTATGGTAATGTTCATAATATTTTAATCATTTCATAGTATTTATTAGGTGAGATAAATGAAATATTTGTTAAAAACTTTAGGATACTATGCCATATTTATTATACTAATTACATTTATTTGTAGTTTATTAAATTTAATAGGAGTCAATTCTACTATAACTAATCTAATGATATTTTTATTTAATATTTTAATGTTTTTTATACTGGGGTTTAAAAATGGTAAGAAAGCTAATAGCAAAGGTTATATTGCTGGACTTAAAATGTCAGGATTATTTTTAATAGTCCTTATAGTTATCAATTTGTTTACTGCAAAGAAGTTTTTTAGCATAGCCACAGTTATATATTATCTAATTTTGGTTTTAGCAGGAACTGCTGGTGGGATGATGGGTATAAATAAAAAAGATGCTAACGCACAACAATAAATGTGTAATTAGCTTCTTTTACTTCAACATATGACTCGGGATTGTAATATTCTTTAGTTACAGGATCAGCTTGATTAGTTAAATAATCCAAATCATAAAGTGTTTGCAAGGTTACTGTGGAGCCAGAACACTTTTTTTCATTAAGGCATTTCTTAGCAGTTTCAATGATATATTTATTTTCCACTTCCCGGAGTTTATCGTTATGTTTATCTAATACTTTATAAGTTGTAACTCCAATTACTAGAGCCAAAATTAAAATAACAGTTATACTAATAAATACCTTATTCATGAGTATCACCTGGAACGGTTTTTTTTCTGTGCCGTGGGAAGTCTCCTAGAACGCCTACTAAAGGAGAAGTATTTTGAACATAAAAATCATCAACTAGTTTTTTTAACTTGGTATCTCTTCGTTCTGTTAGAAAATCTTTCCTTTGGCTTATAAATTCTTTTAATAAATTGACTAATTCTTCTTCAGTCAAAGTACACATAGGTATATTGTGGCCTGCAATAATGTTAGAGACATATTTATTATTACTTAGACTGTAATCAATAAGGAAATTCACAAAATCTTGGACATAAGTAAAATAATCATCATCTGGACCTTGCAAAAAGCCTTCGTTTTCTAATGAAGCCCCAGCAGCTATTAAAGCGTGGTCTTTACCAGTGAAATTTATTTCTTTAGAAAAAACAAGAGGTTCAGCCATATAGTAATCTACTGGGTGATGCCAACCATACTTATTTTCTAAATAACTTTCTCTTTTTTTGTCTAATAAGATAATTTGATGTTCATCACACATATCTCCATAGGAAAATACTTGTTTTTTGTTATAAGCAGGAATGCTTGCCACAGCATTCTCTTGCAGTTGAAGGGATTTGGCATAATAAGAACCATATTTTATGAATATTTCAACAGGTCGATAGCAATAAATACTACCTTCAACTATGCTTACTAATTTGGCTAATATTTTTCCTATTGAATCGCTAGGAAAACACATGGCAGTTATTTGAGGCATTAGACTTCTCCCTTTCCATAATAGTTTTTGACAAATTCATCACGGAATTCGACAATTGTTCCTTCTTTAATATTTTTTCTAATTTGTTTCATCAATTGATGTAAGAAATAAATATTGTGAATCGAAAGTAATCTTGCACCGAAAGTTTCATTGGCTACGATTAAATGTCTAATATAAGCTTTAGTGTAGTTTCGACAAGCATAACAATCACAGTCATCAACCGGAGTAAAGTCTGTTTTGTATTTATTATTTTTAATATTTATTTTTCCATGTTTGGTATAAGCATGTCCGTGTCTAGCTAGTCTTGTTGGAGAAACACAGTCGAATATATCGATACCGCGCATTGAGTTTTCGATTAAGTCGATTGGATCACCAACTCCCATAAGATAGCGCAGTTTATCTTCTGGCAAATAAGGAGTCGAATATTCGACCATCTTATACATTGTTGGTTTATCTTCACCTACAGAAGTTCCTCCGACAGAGTAGCCATCAAAATTCATTTTGACTAGTTCTTCAGCACAGTGTTTACGTAAATCAGGGTATTCTCCACCTTGAACGATACCGAAAAGCAATTGATCATTATCTTTTTTAACAGATTTCCCTCTTTTTGCCCAACGAAGAGTTCTTTCAACACTAGTCTCTAAATATTCATGAGTGCTTGGCCACTTGACACATTCATCAAAGCTCATCATAATATCGCTGCCTAGTTTTTGCTGAATGTCAATCGATTTTTCTGGAGTCAAAAATAGAGCATCGCCATTTAAATGATTTTTAAATTTAACTCCTTCATCGCTAATATCTTTAGGCTTGGCTAAAGAAAAAACTTGGAAGCCACCGGAATCAGTTAAAATTGGGCCATCATAATTCATAAATTTGTGTAAACCACCAGCTGCGGCAACAATGTCTTCACCAGGTCGAAGCCATAAATGATAAGTGTTAGCTAAGACAATACCTGAACCGATACTCTTTAACTCTTCTGGAGATAAAGTCTTAACTGTAGCATTAGTTCCTACAGGCATAAACATCGGAGTTTCGTAAGTTTTACCATTATAAGTAATTTCTCCAAGTCTAGCCATTGTATGAGGGTCTTTGTATTTTAATTTAAATTCTAAACGCATAAAATATCACTCCTACTCCATTATACCGAAAAAAGTCGATAATTAAAAGTATTTACAGAAGAATATAGATATGTTACGCTTATATTGGTGATAATAATGAATAGTAATCAAACAATATTATTTGTAATATGTTATTCTATTGCAGTTATATTAATTTATAAATACATTGTATATAAAAAGAAAAGCAAGAATATGGAATTAGTTGATGCAACATGTACCGATACTACTTTGAGAACTACTTACCAAAAGAATATAAGAATGTATTATTATAAATATAGTTATAATAATGAAGAGTATACTATGGCGGATAAAATACGGTTTATGATACCAGGATTTAATCCCCAAATAAAAAAAGTTTTTAAGATTTATGTCGATCCTAAAAACCCTAATAATTGCATTACGCCTTTAGAAATATTTTATGGAAAAATATATTTAATAGGAAGTGTTATCTTATTAATATTGCCACTTTTATTTTAACTTATCTGACTCTTTCTAAATTTAGAGGGGGCACAAATTCAACTACATTATCATATTCTTCTTTATTTGTACAAGCATCGATGAGACTTCGTTGTAGTTTAGTGTATATACCATGTGGATCGTATACTACTTTACTATTCATAAAATCGAAGGTTTTTCTATGTAGTAAAATTAAATCAAATATATCTATATCAGCAATATTAAGATTAGGAAAATAAACTATAAAGGAAGATAAGACAGCCCCAATTCTAACATTGATGCCATACTTTCTTTGTAATTCTTTAAGTCTATCTCTGTAATTCGCTTCGATTTTTCTTAAAGGAAACTTTCCTTCATTAGTAACAATTACTAATTCGACAGTTGGTATGCCATTATTTTCATATTCTTTTAGATACATAGATTCGATAAGTTCATTAGAACTATTATCTAAAATAATACTTTCTAAAGTTTGAGTTATATCTCTATTGGCTTCTTCACTAATATTAATTTTTTTCATAATTGAATCACGTAGTTATTTTATCACAAGTCCATATTAAAAGCAAACTCATAAATCGAAGTTTGCTTCAATATATTTTTCGTATAACTTGCGACATTTATCACCATCCATCGCTGGGGTATTCTTTAAAGGATTATTTAATCCTAGTTTATCATATTTTTCATCACCCATTTTATGGAATGGTAAAAATTCAATTCTCTTAATATTTGGTAACGTCTTTAAATAATTAACAAGCATTTCCATATATTCAGCATTATCATGAATGCCTGGAACTACTACTTGCCTAATCCATAAATCTTTATTGTGTTTTTTTAATATTTCGACGAATTTTAAAAATTCATCCATAGTGTGACTCACTAAGTCTTGATAACCAGTTGGAGTCAAATGTTTGATATCCAAAATAACCAGGTCGACCAAATCGAGAATTTCAGCATATTTACCAATTCCTACCCCAGCGGTATCTAGAGCAATATGAATGTCTTCATTTTTTAAGGCTTTGGAAAACTCAATTAGAAAGTCAGCTTGTATAATAGGTTCACCGCCGGAATAAGTTACTCCCCCATTGCCTTTAAAATATGGTTTAAATCTTTTGATTTTTTCTACTAATTCTTCTACAGTTGTATTATTATCTTGCATTTGAAACATTTCGGGGTTGTGACAAAACTTACAACGAAGAGAACAACCATTGAAGAATATGACTGTTCTAATACCCGGGCCATCAACTAAACCAAAAGATTCGATAGAATTAATGCTAGCGCTTAGATTCTTATAATTTTTCATGGAATGTCCTAGCAATTACTTCTTCTTGTTGTTTTCTGGTTAAACGATTAAATCTAACAGCATAACCAGATACCCTAATAGTTAAAAGTGGATATTTATCCGGATTATTCATCGCATCAATTAAAGTTTCTCTATTTAATACATTGACATTTAAGTGATGGGCTCCTTGAGAGAAGTATCCTGATAAAACATTGACTAGGTTTTCTACTCTTTCATCTTCAGACTTACCTAAAGTTGCTGGTACAATTGAGAAAGTATTAGATATACCATCTTGACAACAATCTTTATATTTAATCTTAGCAACAGAATTTAGTGAGGCAAGAGCTCCACTTGCATCTCTACCATGCATTGGATTAGCACCTGGTGCAAAAGAAACACCTGCCTTACGTCCATCGGGAGTTGCTCCAGTTTTTGAACCATATACCACATTCGAAGTGATTGTTAAAACTGATAATGTAACAACAGCATCACGATATGGTTTATGTTTACAAAGTTCATCATAGAATTTTTGAACTACTTCCTGAGCAATTGTATCTACTCGATCATCATCATTACCATATTTAGGAAATTCGCCATCTATTTTAAAATCGATAGCTATACCATCTTCATTACGAACTGGTTTTACTTTGGCATACTTAATTGCTGATAGACTATCAGCAACAACAGAAAGACCTGCAACACCATAAGCCATCAAACGTCTTACATTGGTATCATGTAGTGCCATTTGTCCTGCTTCATAAGCATATTTATCATGCATGTAGTGAATGATATTCATCGCCCCAGCATAGATACGTGCTACTTCTTCAAGTACCTTAAAATATGCTTTCTTAACTGTTTCATAGTCAAGTATTTCATCAGTTATCGCCGGAACATCTAAGACTTTATCTCCTTTTACTTCATCAACTCCACCATTGATTGCATAAAGAAGGGCCTTAGCTAAGTTTGAACGAGCTCCAAAAAATTGCATATCTTTACCAACTCGCATTGCTGAGACACAACAAGCAATCGCATAATCATCACCATAAATAGGACGCATGATATCATCATTTTCATATTGGATAGCATCAGTCTTAATACTCATACGAGCACAATATTTTTTAAAGTTTTCTGGCAATTTTTCACTCCATAAAACAGTCATATTAGGTTCTGGTGCTGGATCCAAATTAGTAAGGGTATGAATAATACGATAACTTGTCTTAGTTACAAGTGATTTACCATTTTCACTTACTCCACCGATAGAACATGTTACCCAAGTTGGGTCTCCGGAGAATAATTCATCATAATCTGGAGTTCTTAGGTGTCTAACTAAACGAAGTTTAATAACAAATTGATCAATTAATTCTTGCGCTTCTTCTTCATTTAACACCCCAGCATCCATATCTCTTTTAATATAAATATCAAAGAATGCATCAACACGACCTAAACTCATTGCTGCTCCATTATTTTCTTTAACAGCAGCTAAGTATGCTAAATAAGTCCATTCAATTGCTTCAAAAGCATTCTTAGCAGGTTTACTTATATCAAAGCCATATTTTAAAGCCATGCTTTTCATTTCTTCCAAAGCTCTATATTGCATTGATACATCTTCCCGAAGTCTAATTAATTCATCAGTCATTTCTCCAGTAAGACTTTCAAAATCTTCCTTTTTCTTTGCCATCAAAAAGTCGATACCATATAAAGCAACTCTACGGTAATCCCCGATAATACGACCTCTTCCATATGCATCAGGTAAGCCTGTAAGTAACCCTACATGTCTAGCTTTCTTTATTTCTGTAGTATAAGCATCAAATACTCCTTGATTATGTGTCTTACGAAACGCATTGAAATATTTATCAATTTCTGGATTTAACTTATATCCATAAGCTTCAAGTTCTTGATAAACCATTCTAATTCCCCCATAAGGATTAACAATTCTCTTAAGGGGAGCATCAGTTTGCAACCCAACAATTACTTCATTATCTTTATCGATATAACCTGCTTCATAATTATTAATACCCGAAACATGATCGACATCAATATCTAAAACATGTTTTTTAAGTTCTTCCTTAAGCAAATCTTCGCATTTGCTCCATACTTTCTTAGTTTTATCTGTAGGCCCAACTAAGAAAGATTCATCTTCATCATATCCTGAGTAATTAAGTTGAATAAATTCTTCAACATTAATTTCTTCATTCCATTTTCCATTCTGAAAATTTTTCCATTCTTCCATTTATATCATCCTTTCATGCGCGTGCATTCTAATTATATTATATGGTCAAAATAAAATCTACATATTTCGATAATTTTCAAAATACATTTTTTTGATTATTAAAAAAATAGCCCTTTTTTCTAAATATATTATTTATCAAAAAGGCTATTTTATCCCTTATTTATGGGGAATATTTATTTTTTCAATAATTTTACAAATATTGACGTTTTATTAAATTGGAAATTTTTACAAATTCAAAAGTTCATTTTTTAAAGAACAATTCTGTATGGGTCTGATGCTGTTCCAGCATGGCCTTCGTAGATTTCAACATCAGAGTTTAGGTAGAATGCTGGGTGAATGCTATTTTCAGCAAACGAACCATGATTACCATCAACACGGCCAACGTAAACTCTATCTACATAATGAGAGTTGATTGAATCACTAGAGTTTCTTGAAATTAACCAATCAAATGTATCTGAATATAGCCAATTATCTAACCCATAATTTTCACCATCGGGGTATCCAATATTTATTGTCCATTTTTCTGTATTTGCAGCAAAACCATAATCTGACGCATACATTAATCCTATTTTCATTGTTTCTTCATACCCACTTTGTCCTGTTCCTACTTCTACATCATAGGTTTCTTTTGCTGTTCCTAGATTACCAAATCCTCCAACTTGCCATGCTGTTTCCGATATTAGGTTTTGCCATTCATTTTCTAAAGTATTATAGTATGTTGTATTTAATGTTGTATATATATCTGGCTTAGTTATTTCGTCCCACGTATTCACATTATCTACATCCCAGGCATAATTTCCAAAGCTTGTAACTTTTATCAATTTTACTTGATTATTAAATACACCGATTATTCTATATTGGTTATCTTCATTTTGACAGGTCTCTCCAGTTGCTCCAAAACATACATAGTTATTTGGATTTATCCCTGAATAGCGGTATGAGTTATCTCCAGCTTCTTGGTCGGAATTAACATAGTCTCCTACTCCATCATGATAGTAAAGATTATTTACTCCATCTGCTGTATATAACGTATCTGTTATATAACTTGTAAAGTTCACTCTAGTTTGTAATGGTTCTGCTTGAATTATCAATGTTGCTTCGAAAGTCTTACCAGTATTGCCGACTTGGTCCGTATCTAGATTGACAAATGTTACAGTGATATTCCAAGTTTGCGTTTCCGTTCCTGTTGATGTTATTTCATAGTTTTCAGCTATTTTTATTACATCACTTGCTGTTGTTATATCAAAACCTGATACTTCATCGACAGTTACATATTTGTATCCAGATAGACTGGTTAATTCTGTACCGCCTGGAGCTTCTATTGTTAATATTAATTCTGGGGTATTGTCAGCCACTGTATATTCAAAATCATTATTTGTTATATCTAAGTAAAGATAATAGTTTGCTGTTGCCTGATTTGTTGCGTTGTTAGCAGTTAATGTCGCGGTTGCAGTTGTACTGCCTGCTTGGTTACCTGCGTCTTGGGCAAAGTTATCTTGATTAGCAGTAATACTTATAGCATCCCCTACACTAAATGATAAATTGTCAGTAGTATTAGTTTGCACATTGACATTGGTATTAGCACTAGCACCACCTTGCGCTGTAAAGAAGGCATAAGTTGCTCCCACTACAACTATAATTAATAACACAACTGCAATCGTTGAAAATATTAATACTTTCTTTTCATTTGTTTGTTTTTCCATATAAAATCAACTCTCCTCATTATTTTAATTTAATATAACATATCAACTCTAATTATTTTGTCGAATCCTTGTATACTATTTAATTATTTTTCTTTGCTAGTTGTCACCTAGCATTACTATAAGTCAATTATATAATAAGAAGTTTTTAATTTTATAACGTTATATGGGTAATGCAAGTATCTTATTTTAGGAAAAATAAAAAGTAAAGTTAATAGCGACTTTACTTTAAGGCAATATCAATAAGTTTATCTAAGAGTTCAGAATAACTTAAGCCCATGTTTTCAATTAATTTCGGATACATACTGATTTCGGTAAATCCTGGGATGGTATTTATTTCGTTTAGGTAGATTTTGTTTGTTTCTTTTTCGATAAAGAAATCTACTCGAGCGATTCCTTTGCCATCGATGACGTTAAAAGCTCGCTTGGCAATTTGGCGAATTTCATCACTAGTTTCTTCTGGAATATCAGCGGGAATTATAGTTTTTGACTTGCTATTTTGATATTTCGATTTGTAACTGTAAAAACTTGTTGCTGATTTTATTTCCCCTGGAATTGATGCTAAATCGTCCAAAACAGCACATTCTATCTCGCGGGCATTTATAGCTTTTTCGATGAGTATTTTTTCATCATACTTTTTAGCTTCATAAATGGCTACATTTAATTCGTCTTTATTAGTACATTTATTGATACCTACGGATGAACCAGAATTTGATGGTTTAACATATACTGGATAGCCAAAATTAGTTATTATCAATTTATCAATATCGCCGATAGTAACTTGGGTTTTATTGAAAAGTTCGTCGATATGATAAAATTCACCATTTTCATAACGAATGTATATATCAGGAGTTACTGCGATTTGGGCCGCCTTTAATAGAGCCTTAGTGTAGACTTTATCCATGCTAACGCTACTAGCTAAAATGCCACAACCAACACATGGTACATCAAGCATTTTGAGTAGACCTTGAATAGAACCATCTTCTCCATAAGTACCATGCATTATCGGAAATATGCAATCCATACTTTTTAAATACTTAAAGACATTATTGATGGCTTTAATGTTGGAAGGTACTTCCCCAACTTTATATATTTTGGGATCATCCAAGACTTCATACCATTCATTGTTTTTGTCGATATATATTAAATATATATCGTATTTTTTCTTATTTAAGTTTTTAATTATATACGAGGCACTTACAACAGATACTTCATGTTCTGTTGAATTACCCCCGAATATTAATCCTAATTTCATAAAACTCCTCACTTGATAGCTTCTACTATTTCCTTGAAATTTAAAGAGTTACTGGCTTTTATTAAGACTTTATCTTCTGATTTTAATATATCATTTAATAGATTTATAGCATCTTTGTTGTTAGAAAAGTGATAACTATTATTTGCATCAAAACCTAATTTGATGGCTTCATCATTGATATATTCTGCATCATCGCCGACGGTAATTAAGATATCTATTTGTTCATCTTTGATTAGTTTTCCTAAGCAACGATGTAATTTTTCGGAATAATTTCCTAGTTCACGCATTGTTCCTAATACAGCAATCAAGCGCCCATCCAAACTACTCAAATATTTAATAGCATAACTCATCGAATCGTAATTAGCGTTGTAAGAATCATCGATGATAGTAACCTTTAAATCTTCATTATTAATTATATTCATACGGTTGCTACTTAATTCAAAATTAGCAATACCCTTTTGAATACTAGCATAATCGATGGAAAAAATGCTGGCTACAGCAATAGAAACTAAAGCGTTATAAATAAAGTGTTCACCCCCAACAGGAACTTGATAAGACTTATCTTGGCAAATAAAGGTACTGTTTGATTCTGTAATTACAATATCTTGGGCTTGAAAATCACTTTCATTGTGAATACCAATCGTCAATATCTTGTAATTATCTTTATTATTTAAATACCACTCATGTAATAAATCATTATCATTATTGATAATAAGAGTTCCATTGGGACTTAAGCCTTCAAGTATTTCAAGTTTAGCTTTTAAAATATTTTCCCTACTACCTAGGTTGCCGATGTGTGCTGTTCCCACGTTGGTAATTATGGCAACATCAGGCTTAGCAATACTCGTTAGATAACTTATTTCACCTAGATGGTTCATGCCCATTTCAAGTACTAACACTTCAGTATTATTATCTAAAGATAAGACAGTAAGAGGCAACCCAATATGATTATTTTGGTTGCCAATGGTTTTTTGTGCCGCATATTTTTCTTTTAAAACACTATAGACGATATCTTTGGTTGAAGTTTTGCCAGCACTGCCGGTGATAGCCACTACAGGATTTTTAAAAGATGAACGTTTAAATTTGGCTAGCTCACCTAGAGCAATGATAGAATCTTTAACAACAATAATACTTTTATTGTTATCTTTTAAATATTGTAAGTCTTCAGGATTTTCTTGATAGTTATCCAATATAACTATATTTGCGCCTTTTAAAAAGGCATCCTTATAAAATCGATTGCCATCATTATGTTCACCTTTAATTCCTACATAACAATCTCCACTGTTAATTTTTCTGGTATCGGTTTTAACTCTCTTAATATCGATAGAAATATAATTATAGACAGTTAAAATAGCTATGTTATCATAAATAGCTAATGAGTTCATTTTCTTCACATCCTTTATAATATTATATCTTATTTAAAAATATTTGTATATAAGTCACTGAAAGATGCCACGGCGATAATCTCCATGTTATTAGTTATTTCTTTAGGTACTTCTTCTAAGTCACGTAAGTTTCCTTGAGGAATATAAACGGTTTTGATATTGTCATTGTAAGCGCCGATAAGTTTTTCTTTTAGGCCACCGACTTTAAGTACTGAACCATTTAAAGATAATTCACCAGTAAAAGCAATGTCAGTAGAAACCGGCTTTTTTTCTAATAAGGATAAAAGAGCAACAGCAATACTAAGACCTGCAGATGGACCGTCTTTTTTGGTTTGGGCATCGAGGAAATGAAAATGCAAGTCGATGTTATTTAAATTGTATTTATAGTGACTTTTGATAAAAGAGACGATTACTTTAATACTTTCTTCCATCACTTTGCCGACGCTACCTGTCACTAAAATATTACCAGCGCCTTTATATTCAGCAACTTCTGTAGTTGTAACCATCCCCCCAAGAGGAGTATAGGCTAGCATATTTACTACTCCTGATTCCGTTTCTTTTATTAATTCATTAGTATATTTAGGATTACCTAATAGTTTAATTACTTTATCTTCATTAATAGTTTTAATGTTATTTATAGCCATTTTTCTAATTAGAGAACTAAGGGTTCTTTCTAGTTCCCGAACTCCTGCTTCTTTAGTGTAGGCATTGATAATGAAATAAAGTAGTTCATCGGAAAAATGTAATTTTTCATTAACGATGATATGTTCTTTATATATCCTAGGCAAAAGATATTTTTTAGCAATATCTTTCTTTTCAAAGATAGTATAACTGTTTAGTTCAATTATTTCTACTCTATCTAAAAGAGTTGAGGGAATATCATTAGTTGAATTAGCCGTAAGAATAAACAAAACATTACTAAGATCAAATGGCTCTTCGACATAATTGTCAACAAAGTATTTATTTTGGACAGGATCAAGTATTTCTAGTAATGTACTTGCTGGATCACCACGATAATCTTTGACCATCTTATCGACTTCGTCGATCAAGATAACAGGGTTATTGCTACCACTTTTCCTAATTCCTTGAATGATTTTGCCGGGGGAAGCTGCTAGATATGTTCTTCTGGAACCAATTAGTTCTGTTGAGTCATTTAAGCCACCGACGCTGATTTTATAAAATTTTCGGTTTAATGCTGAGGCAATAGACATAGCAATACTAGTTTTACCAACTCCCGGAGGACCAACTAGGCAAATAATTGGGCTAGCAATATTTTTATTGATGTATTTAATTGCCACATATTCCGCAATTCGATTTTTTATTTGTTCAAGACCATAATGGGATTCATCCAATTCTCTTAAAACAGCATTAAAATTAGCATTTTCTTTAGTACTTTTATTCCATGGCAAATTCAAGATGTAATCGATGTAGTTACGAAGAATACTAATTTCTGGACTAGATTCATTCATGACTTCATATTTAGCTATTTCATGAGCAATCTTATCTTTAATTTTCTTTTCGATGCGCAATTTATTTAAAAGCTCACGAAAACGAGTTACTTCTTCATCTTTTAAAGTAGTATCTCCCAGTTCTTGTTGAATGACTTTTAATTTTTCTTTTAAAACAAATTTCTTTTGATCTAAATTGAAGCTTTCGGCGACTTTTTCATCGATTTCGGCATCTAGTTCTAGTATTTTGATTTCTTCATTCATATCTTTTATCAATGCTTTAGCCCGTTTTATAGGATTGATATTTTGCATATATTCCATCTTTTTGCCAATATCAAAAGGAAGATAAGAAGCTATGGCATCAGTGATGCGATCTAAATCTTTACTGTTAGTAACAAAAGCTAAAATATCATTGGATGCGCTATCAGATGTTTCGATATATTTTTTTAAAACACTGAGTAGTTTTCTTAAAATAGCATTGCTTTCTTCTTCAATTAATGGAGGCAAATCGATATACATGGCTTCACTAAATAAAATGTCATCAGTTCCTCCAAAATACCGATTGACAGCGACTCTTTTTAGCCCTTGTAATTTAACTTGAATACCATTTGGGCCAGATATTTTACTCTTAATACGAGCGATTACTCCAACCTTGGGTAAATCATCGACGCTAGGTTCTTCTTCAAAAGTATCAGTGGGAGCTATGACCAATATTTCGCTTTTATAATTTAAAGAAGATTCTTTAATAGCTTTTTCGCTGATTATATTATTTAATTCTAACTTTATTTCCTGTTTAGGAAGGATGACGAGATTTTTTAAAATAATAACTGGTACGTTGAACATTGACATAACCTCCCGAACTCAAAAGTTATTATAATAGTTTTGAAAACTTTTGTAAAGAAAAATCACCGATAATTTTATAACACATAAATTATATAGAGAATAAGGAGGATTTATACGTGTTTGATTGGTTTATAAATTTAAGTTATCCCCTCCAGGCTCTAATTGCTACCCTATTTACTTGGGCTATTACGGCATTGGGGGCGGCGGTAGTTTTTTTGTTTAAAAAAGTTAACAAAAGTATTTTAGATGCCATGTTAGGATTTGCAGCAGGAGTCATGATAGCAGCGACATTTTGGTCACTGCTATCACCCGCTATCGAGATGGCTGAGACTCTCAAAATGATTCCATGGTTAGTGGTATCTTTAAGTTTTCTAGCTGGAGGAATTTTACTTTATATCGGGGATAAAGTTTTCGATATAATGCTTAAAAAAAGTAAACGAGATGTAGCAGCAAAAAGTAGTTTGAAACGTTCTGTTATGCTTATTTCTTCCATTACATTACACAACATACCAGATGGTTTATTAATCATGTAACAAGGATAGACAATTGATTTAAATCATGATAAAATGTTAACAATGGAAGGGATTATGATTATGAATGAATTAGGAAATCAATTTACAGATAATGGTTTTACTATTACTGATGCTAGCAAATTTACTAAAGAACTTAAAGCAATGAATATGGAACCGTATGATTTGCTAGATAAATTATTAACACTACAAAAACAAGCTAACAGTAAAGTAACAATCGTCGACTTTTCTAAAATTATGATTAGCAAAATGGATGAGTTAGCAGATATTTTAGAAAGTGATGAAAATTATAAAAAGTCCGATGCAAAAGTTATCCAAAAAATAAATGACGGAATGAAAGATATCAATACCCACTTTGAGGCAATTAAAGCTTATTTAAACGCCGAAGAAAAGGTACTTCAACTCAAACAAGATGTTTTGGATACAAAAAGGAAAATTTATGAGCTTAGTAAAAATCCTAATATTACTGAACAAGAAAAAACAGCTCAAACTGTTAAGTTAACTAACGAAATAAACAGTTTAAAAGGACCATATGAAGAAGCATTAAAGCACAGCAATGAACAAAAAACGATATATAATAATAGCGTTCGAGGAATCAATGTAAATGATTTTAAAAATGAATTATTAACCGGTATCAATTCTTTAGAAAACGATTGCAAGGGTTTAGCTATTAATGATGATACTAAGAATAAATTAAGTGAAGTTATTCAAGATATGCGGAATAAAACAGCCTTTTTTGCGATAGATAATATCAAAAGTCAAAATGAATTTGAAGCTCTTTGTAACAGATTTGGGATTGTTTATGATGGAGGCGATCGAAGTAATGCTAATATAGTTAGTAATACTAAAGAGAAAAAAGAACAAAGTAAAGATGATAGTAAAGTAGCAGCTAAGGAAGAAGAAAATAAAGAACATACAGAATCGGTTACTCCTGGCAAAGAAACTACTGTTCAAGAACAACAAAACTTAGACGATGATGCTGAACCTATTATCAATAATGATAACAATAATAATCCAGAAGATGAAGTGGAATATTTAGATACTTCTAATGAGCCAAAAATTAAAGTAGTAGCTAGAAGAACATGTAAATGGATTAACAAACATAAGAAACAAATACTAATTGCTGTTGGTATTGCCCTACTCATTGTAGCAACGATTGTAGCATTACAATACTTAATACCAGCGATTACAACAATGATACAATCAGGTCAAGTTGCTAGTATGACTTCAGCAATGCTTAATAATAGTGCTTTGTGGGCAGAATCAATTGCTAGTGAACAAGTTGCCTTGCATGGAGCTAATACAGCCTTAGCATCAGCTGTCCAAACGATGACAGGAAGCGAAGCAGTTTTTAACGCCACTACTGGTATTTGGACGATGGGAGGAACAGAATTAGGAGCGTTTGCAGCTCAAATGACCGCCAATGCTACCAATGCCGTTAATGCTGTTACAACGATTAGTAATGGGGTTTTAGGATTAGGAATCAGCGGTTTAGGATTATCAGGACTAGCAGCAGTTCTACCTAAAGCAAAAAGTGAACAATATTATGACTTACGAAATGAAATTAAAACGGTTCGTAAAAACCTTAAAAACTTAAATCATAATAGTGTTACTGCAAATATAGATGAAATAAAGAGAAAAATAAATAATTCATCATTGAGTAATGACGATAAGCAAAGATTAATTAATAAAGCTAACAAAGTAATCGATAAATCACTAGGTTTAGTTGAAGAAGAAGTTGAAACATTAGAAAGTGATGAAAGAGGAAGGTAAAAATGAAGGTTGATGAAATAATAGATTTAGAAAATGGTAAAAGTTATCTACTACTATTGGATAGTGTGATAGATGGAGCAAAATTTTTCTTAGCAGTGGGACTTAATGAAGTTGAAGAACCAAATAATGATTATATAATTTTAAAAGAGATTACAGAAAATAATGAAACTTATATTCAAAAAGTAACAGATCCGGTTATTTTAAGCAAATTAATTAATGACTACTCGGAGGATTATCAAGAAGACTTTTTAGAAGATTGAAAGTCTTCTTTTTTTGTATATTTTTTTAAAATTTAGAATAATAATTACTATATGAAAAAATATACATATAAGATAAAATATCAGAATGCTTCTTTAGATAAGTTATTAAAAAAATATATCTCTTCCCTACCCAATAAAAAATGAAGTATAAAGCTGGATTATATATAAGACTATCTAAAGAGGATAAAAACGAAAGCATTAGAAATCAACAAAGGCTTCTGATTGATTATGCTAATAATATGGGCTTTGTGATAAGGGATATTTATATTGATGATGGATATACAGGTACTAATTTTCAGAGACCAGAGTTTCAAAGAATGCTAGATGATATAAGAAACAATAAAATAAATATGGTGATAGTTAAAGATATGTCTCGGTTAGGAAGAGATTATATTAAAACGGGAGAATTAGTAGAATGTTTCTTTCCTATCAACAATGTACGATTTATTGCTATTACAGATAACATAGATACATTTAAAGATAATGCTAATAATGATATTGCTCCATTTAAAGCAATTATTAATGATTTATATGCCAAAGATATTTCCAAAAAAATTAGAACTGCTTTTAAAAGTATGCAAAAAAGTGGACTTTGGACGGGAGGATGTCTGCCTTTAGGGTATAAACAAAGCCCTAAGAATAAAAACCAAATAATTATCAATGACAAAGAAAAATATATTGTAAAAAAAATATATGATTTATATTTACAAGAGTATAGCTTGCACCAAATAAAAGAATATTTGAATAAAGAAAATATTCCTACTTTTGGTAAAATTAGAAAAAACAGTAGTAATAAATGGTCAATTAATGCTATTAGAAATATTTTAACTAATCAAATATATACGGGAGATTTAGTTCAAAATAAATATCGACGATTAAGTTATAAGTATCGGCATATAATTAAAAATGATACTAATAAATGGGTAATATGTCCAGATAATCATCCAGCGATAATTTCTAAGAAGGCATTTAAAATGGTACAAAACAAACTTAAAACTACAATAAGAGAAGATAAAGAAGAAATTAGATTATTAGATAAATTACTTTATTGTCAGGAATGTAGTCATCATTTAGGAATTAGGAAAAGAAATAAAGATGGAAATAGTTATATGTGTTGTAATTACTATCGAAGGCATTATAAAAAACAGCTTTGTACTGCTCATGCTTTTAATTATGAAGTTTTGGAACAAAATATTATCAAAATTGTACAAGAAATTGTTAGAAAAAGTCAGTTTAATATCGATAGCAAATTATGGGATAATTTTTTAGAAGTTAGAAACCTTCTTTTAACACTGATCGATAAAATTGAAATTAGCCAAAATAAGGAAGTAACTATTTTTTTTAAGTTTAAAGATATTACATAATTAACGAACCAGAAGGTATGGCAATCGGGGTAGCATTTGGGTCTATTGCTTATGGCATTGAAGGAGCTACTGTTACCGCAGCGTTAATGTTAGCTTTAGGCATAGGTATTCAAAACTTTCCGGAAGGTTCTGCTGTATCCTTGCCTCTTCGCCGTGAAGGGATGAGTCGAAGTAAAGCTTTTTTGTTTGGAAACCTAAGTGGTTTCGTTGAACCAATATCTGCTGTAATTGGAGCAATACTAGTTTTAAAAATTCAAATTTTATTACCTGTTCTTCTGGCCTTTGCGGGAGGAGCAATGATTTATGTTGTTGTGCAAGAATTGATACCCGAAAGTCAAACAAATCAAAAAAAGGACCTTATGGCCCTATTTACAATACTGGGATTCATCGTCATGATGATATTTGATGTAGCACTAGGTTAATCTAGTGTTTTTAATTATTCTTCATGCTATTATATTTCATGGCACTTTCAGGAAACTCACCATATATATCCGATAAAGTTTTCTCTTTTCGTTGTTTGTCCATTTCCAAAGCAAATGATTTTATTATTTCAACTATCTTATCGGCATCTTCTCGTGAAATACCATATTTTTCACATTCAGCGTCGCTGATCATCACACTACTAAGATGAAATTCTAAAAATATATCAGCTAGGTCTTTGCCTTCTGAAATTTTTTGAACTACAAAGGGATGATTTCGAAGTTCTGGCATAATTCTTGGATCATCCATATCGATGTTCTTTTCACTTTGGTATTTAAAGAATGTTGTAGCAGAATGAATCTTATCAATCATATTGACGATTTTAGATTCTAAGTCTACCCTATTTTCATAGGCATTTAAGATATCATAAATAGGAATAATATTAGCAAATTTTTCATCTAAAAAGGCAATTGCTTCATTGGTTACTCTATCTATTTCATCGCTTGAAACACCTTCGAATTTAGTTATATCTCCAGTTATTGCCTCAGGTAAATCATGACAAATAATATAATCAATTGCTTTATCATAGGCAATTTTTACTGGCAAATATCTTTCTAATAGGCGTAATATGAGAATTAAATCTAAAACATGATTTTTTACATCCTCTAACCTAGCCCGGTCTACATACCATAATTGAGGACCTGTCCTAACAGTATCTCCGAGTATATCAAATATTCTAAATAAACGTACTTCTTGTTTTAAATCAGTCATAAATAACCTCCGATAAGGTATATTTTAATTAATCGGAGGTAACTTGTCAACCATAATGAAAAAGACTTCATTTAGGGATTTTTTTCACAGCATACTAATTTGCTTCTTAGTCAAGCCCGTTATTTTAATAATAAGTTCATCTGCAATACCATTTTCTTTCATTTTTTTGGCATTTTCTTTATTATTTTGAGCACGTCCTTGAGCAATTCCTTGTACACGTCCTTGAGCAAGTCCATTATTACGAGCTTCTTCTTTGATACAGTTTAGTTCATATTCTCGTTCTTTTTCAGGATCTAAGTTCAATACTAATGGTTGTTTCAATTTCGTTTTACTAGCTTCTGTTTGCATTAATATACCATCTCCCTTTACATATTCATCAATTACTTCTTGAGGTTCTTTACTCATTATTATATACTTCCGCCAAATACCTTAATTTAGAAGCATTTAAACTCTGATAGTTTTGACGATTCATCTCTAAAATAACAACATATTTATCAATTTTTTAAAAGAAAAAAATAAGTGCCTTCACACTTATTCTTTAGTTTTGGATGTAATTATCAATCTATCTTTTGTAACAGTTAATTTGTGGCTTTTATATCATAAAACAATTCTAAATGGATCACTTTGAGTTCCAGCATGTCCTTCGTAAATTTCAACATCTGAGTTTAGGTAAAATACAGGACGTACAGCGTTACCTGCTATAACTTCTGTATATGCAGTATTTCCATCAAATCCACTAGCTAGGGAATAATTTTCTGAAGAGTTTCGAGGTGTTATAGTCCATTCATGAATTCCACTATATAGCCAGTTATTTCCCTTTACTTTCCTATAATCATTTGATGCATTACTAAAGTCGTAGCCAACCGTTGTCCAGCCAGTTGGGTCAACTGCATACATGTAATCACTTACATACATTAGTCCTATTTCATCTTGATATGTTGTTGCTTCTGCTGGGCTCATTACTTCATTTATATATGCTATTTTTACTGTTTGAGTTCCTATATTTTCCCAAGTATTTCCTCCAACTTGCCATGTAGTTTCTGCTATCAGATTTTGCCAGTCAGCCGTCAGATAATTCCAGTAATTTGTATTTAGATTTATTGTATTTAATCTGCTTGTACTCCAATCATTTGTCGAACTTGCGGCATTACTATTATTCCAATAATAAGAAACTACATTTGAAGCATTTTTAAGTACACCACTCCAAAAAGTTGAGGTTATTAATCGGCTATAATCTCCATCTGCTCCCAACATTGTCGTATCGGCATAATTATATTTGATTAGTTTTATTTGGTCATTAAATACCCCAATTATTCTGTATATGTTATCTTCTGAGCATGAGCCTTCATCTGTGTTTGGGCCGAAACATACAAAATTCTTAATATTATCTGCAGTTAGATAACCATCACTTAGCGCTTGGGCTAAAGCTTCTTCCAATGCATCATAATGAGTTGCTTCATTGTATGCAGTTGTATAATAATGTTCTTGGGTATTATCACACATAAAACCAACATGCTCCTTATTCTCATTACAATAAAAATTAATCACCCCATCGCTTTCTGTATTTGCTGCAGTATATACTCCTGTAAAGCCTTCTTCTATTGCAGTTTCTGTTACTTGATAGTCACCACCTGAGAATCTATAAGAGTTATCTTCTGCTTCTTCTGAGGCATTAGTATAACTTCCTGTTCCATCGTGATAATAAAGCCCATTTACTCCATCTGCTGTATATAACGTATCTGTTATATAACTTGCAAAGTTTACGCTAGTTTGTAATGGTTCTGCTTGAATTATCAACGTTGCCTCAAATGTTTTATTTGTATTTCCTTCTTGGTCACTATCCAAATTTACAAATGTTACTGTTACATTCCAAGTTTGCGTTTCTGTTCCTGTTGAAGTTATTTCATAATTACTTGCTAATGTTATTAATTCACTTGCTGTTGTAATATCAAATCCTGATACTTGGTTATCATCTTCTCCTACTGTTACATAATCTAATTCTGAAATATTTTGAACTGGACTGCCATCTGGGTCTGTTACAGTAAGTATCAATTCTGGAGTATTTTCATCTACCGTATATTCAAAATCATTACTTGTAATATTCAAATACAAATAATAATTCCTGGTGGCAGTATTCGTTGCATTATTGGCAGTTAATGTGGCACTAGCTGTTGTACTGCCTGCTTGGTTACCTAAGTCTTGGGCAAAATTATCTTGGGTTGCTGTTATGTTTATTTCTTCACCAACACTAAATGACAAATTATCTGTCGTATTAGTCCCAACATTGACATTAGTGTTGGAACTTCCACCACCTTGGGCAACAAAGAATGCATATGTTGCTCCAATTATGACAATTATTAGTAAAACAATTGCTAATACAGATAATGTCAATACTTTCTTTTCATCAAACTTGGTCATTTGTTTCATTCCTTCCGGGTATCGACGTATGTCAATACGATTATGTTACAATAAAATAATAGCAAATCTAAAACCGTATGTCAATACGGTTTTTAATATTTTACAGAAGTAAATTGATATAATGCAGTTGGTGAAAATAATGGAAATTAAAGCAAATAAATATAAAGCTAACGAAGTATTAAAATTTATAAGGCAAAATACTAATTTAACCCAAAAAGAATTCGCTAGGAGAATTAATAAATCGGAAGACTGGCAATACTCCAATGAGTCGGGACGAAGCAGATATTTTTTTAATGACATTATCGATATAGCCAATACATACGATTTAGAAATTATAATTAAAGATAAAGAAAAGAAGTAAATTTGCTTAGTTTACTTCTTTTAGTTTTCACTATTATATAAAGCTTTATAGATATCGCTATTTTTCATTAAGTCTTTATGTTTGCCTGAGGCAATAACTTTGCCGCCATCAATTAAATAGATAATGTCAGCATCGATAATAGTTGAAAGACGATGAGCAACTATGACAATTGTATGATCTTTAACTAAATTATCAATAGCTTTTTTAATTTTGTTTTGGTTTTCATTGTCTAGGGCACTTGTTGCTTCATCAAATAGAATAATTTTACTATTTTTAAGCAAGGCTCTAGCTATAGCCAGCCTTTGTTTTTGACCCCCACTTAAGTTAACTCCCCCCTCACCAATTTTAGTATCATATTTGTCAGGAAGACTCATAATGTAATCATCTATTTCAGCAACTTTACAAGCTTTACGTATTTTATTTAAAGATATATATTCATCCATTATAAGAAAATTTTCTAAGATAGTTTTATTGAATATAAAAGGGTCTTGTCTAATAATAGCAATATTTTGATTAAAGGCATCTTCGTCAAAGTTATTTAAAGGAATATCATCAATTAAGATAACACCTTGGTTAGGTTCAAAATAACGAAGTAATAGGTTAAATATTGTACTCTTACCTTGGCCACTCTTACCAACAATGGCTACTTTTTGGTGACTAGGTATCGTTAAATTGAAGTTTTCAAATACTTTGCCCTCTTCATCGGAATAACCGAAGGTTATATTTTTAAACTCAATATTGCCAGTTATATCAGTCTTATGTAAATTACCAAAAGATATATCTTGGTAAGGGCGATTTTCTAATATTTCATCAACCCGTTCAACTGCTACACGCATTTTTTGATAAGATGAAGTTAGGTTCATAACCCATTCTACTAGAAAAGTAAACCGGTAAATATAATATGTCATCGCCATAAAGAAACCAATATCGCTCTTGCCGGTGGCTATTAAAATGATGCAAGTTATAAACACAATCACTTCTAGGCCATTGCTCAAAGAAAATGCGGCCGCATTGTAGTTTTCTTCGTCGACCATTTGTTTTTTGGATTTGATAAAAGTTATATTTATTATCTTTTTAACGATTTCATTTACTTTTTTGCGCACCCCAAGAGCTCTGATTTCTCGGATTCCTCGGATGGTTTCGTTTACTTCAGCAACTGTTTTATCTTTTTCAGCAGTTATTTCTTTTTGGCTTTCCTTTATCATAGGCAAGAACTTTTTAGAAAATAAATAGAAAATAAAAAAGTAGATGACAATTTCTAAAGCAACAATCCAAGAGTTAAATAAAACAAAAATAAATATTAGAAGAGCTGTAAAAAGTGTAGTAAAAACATTTATAAATTGTCTAAATGTCTCAGTGATTGTCGATGAATCATTAACCACTCGATTGATTAATTCACCACTGGTCTTTTCTTCAAAAGCTCGGGCCGGTAGCAATCCAACTTTATAATAAACATCATAACTTATTCTTTCCATAGTGTTGCTACAAGCTTTTTTGATACATATTTTACCTAATCTATCAAATATTAAATTATCAAGCAAAGCTAAAAATAGATACAAAAGTAGAATCATGATACCAATGAAGAAATGTCCTTCAGTAGCAGTTTGGGTAGCTTCACCGATTAAATAACCATAGATAACGCCCAGTAATGAACTTACAAATATAAAAAGAAAAGATTTTATAAAAAGTTTTCTCTCTTTCTTAAAATACTTTTTAAAAAATCTTAGAATTTCTTTTAATTTCATATTACTCATCCTTTTTAATCTTTTCTTTTAATTCAAATAGATAATTCAGTGCAGCAATCGGGGTCATATTTAGCACATCTAGTTTTTCTATCTGTGTCTTTATTATATCATCTTTTGGCTCTGGTTGGGAAAAATCCATACTAAGTTGAACTTTTTCTTCAGGATTACGTTTCTTAGCACTTGTTTCATATTCACTTAATATTTCATCTGCTCTTTGTAAAAGTTTTTCTGGCATTTTAGCTAAGCGTGCTACATGAATACCATAACTCTTGTCGACTGCTCCCGATTTAACTTTATGTAAAAAAGTTATCGTATCACCATTATCAATAGCACTGACATGAACATTTTTAATATTCTTATATTTTCTATCTAACCTAGTAAGTTCATGATAATGGGTTGAAAATAAAGTAAAAGCTTTAATATTTTCACTGATATATTCTAGTATAGCTTGGGCTAGACTCATACCATCATAAGTAGCTGTTCCTCGGCCCAGTTCATCAAATAATATCAAACTGTTGCTTGTTGCGTTACAAATAGCATTTCGGGCTTCTTTCATTTCGACCATAAATGTTGATTCCCCACTTACTAAATCGTCACTTGCTCCAATTCTTGTAAATATCTTATCAATTATCGGTAAGCTAGCACTGGAAGCCGGAACAAAAGAACCAATTTGAGCTAGAATTACAATTATCGCTAGTTGGCGCATGTAAGTTGATTTACCGCTCATGTTAGGCCCCGTTATAAGTAAAGTATTTACGCCCTGTTCCATTATACAATCATTAGGGACATATTCTTCTTTGCTAACTATTTCTACAACAGGATGGCGACCATCTTTAATTTTAATAATTCCATCTTCATTGATTAGTGGTTTAACAAAATTGTATTCTTCGCTACAAACAGCTAGGGAGACTATACAATCGATTTCACTTAACGCATCAGCAGTTTTGTTCAAGAGTGGAACTTCCAATTTAATCTTATTTCTAATTTCACAAAATAAGTCATATTCCAAATTCATAATATTTTCTTCGGCATTCAATATTAATGATTCTTTTTCTTTTAATTCTGGGGAAATATATCTTTCACAATTGGTTAATGTTTGTTTACGGTACCAATTAAACTCATCTTTAACTTGATTTTTACTACCATTTGGTACTTCAATATAATAACCAAAGACTTTATTAAAGCCAACTTTCAAATTCTTAATGCCCGTTTCTTCCTTGACCTTAGCTTCAAATTTAGCTACAAAGTCTTTGCCACCACTTCGAATACTTCTAAGTTCATCTAATTCCTCGTTATATCCTTCTTTAATAATAAATCCTTCTCTTACACTTATTGGCGGATCTTCACTAATAGCAGTTGCTAGTAAATTATAAGTATCTTCATGGGTATTTATTTCATAAGAAAATCCTAACTTATTGATAATTTCTTTTATTTTAGGTAGGACTGCTAAACTATTTTTAAGTTGCAATAGATCACGAGCATTCAAACTACCATTAATAACTTTTCCTGAAAGTCTTTCAATATCATATACTTCATAAAGAGCATTTCTAAGTTCATCTTTTAAAATAAATTCATTGTTTAATTTTTCAATTTTGGCATAACGAGACTCGATAATCTCTTTATTTTTTAGAGGATTTAGTATCCAGCTTTTTAGTTTTCTGCTTCCCATAGCTGTTTTACATTTGTCTAAAAGCCATACTAAAGAATAAGTTCTTTCTTTTAACCTAATAGTTTCTACCAATTCTAAATTTCTGACTGTATGGACGTCCATTTCAACATAATTATTTTTCTTGATTATTTCTAAATGATTTATATGGCTTAAATCTTTTAATTGTCGAACATGTAAATAATAAAATAAATGCTCTATCCCACTTCTAATACGAACATCAGGAATAGTGTTTAAGAATTCAGTATATTTGTCTTTTAAAAACTCAGAACTTATAGTTACTTCAATATTGTAAGTATTTTTAAGCAAATCAATCAAAGCAGTATTTAAATTATCTAATAAAACAATTTCTTTGATATTATAATTTAATATTTCATTTAATAAAAGTTCTTGATTATTTTCAATAGTTAATGACGCCAAATAACTGGTGGATATATCTAATATTGTAATATTTATTATATCTTGAAAAAATAAGACACTAGCAATATACGAAGAGTCCCGTTCGTTAAGTAAATCATTATCGGCGATTGTTCCTTTACTGATGACATCGACAATTCCTCTTTTGACCATTCTATTTCCTGTGGTTTTAGGATCTTCTAATTGTTCACATATTGCTACTCTATAGCCCTTATTAACAAGTTTTTCAATATATGCTTTGACATTATTATGAGGAACACCACACATTGGTACTCTTTCTTCTAGTCCCGCCACTCGACCTGTAAGGGTAAGTTCCAGTTCTCTTGAGGCAATTAGAGCATCATCAAAAAACATTTCATAAAAATCCCCTAAGCGATAAAAGACAAGCTCTTCAGGATACTTATCTTTAATTTCCATGTATTGTTGCATCATGGGGCTCAATTTATTTCTATCAACTTCACTTCGTTTCATACTACAAAACTCCTAGAAGTTATTATATCACGCTAGCTCATTAATTTACAAATTTTTTCTTTTTAAAAATTACATATCTATCAATTTTAAATTCTATTTGGGTGTCTGGTACATCGACTTCTATTTCTTCATTTGTAATATTTATGGTAATTAATTCAGAATTTTCTTTTATTTCAAAGCCAATTAGATCACTGAGTAGTTTATATCCTGGTGGAGCCACTTTTTCCTCTAAATAGTATTTTCCTAAATTTAAATTGTCGATGCGCACATGGCCATCAAGGTTGGTTTTTACTTCTGTGACTATTTCTTTATTTTCATTATATAAAATAAATTCAGCATCTGCTAGAGTTTCATTGTCACTATTTACTTTTACTATTTCAAGACTACCTTTAGGTAGATAATTGGTTAGTTCAATGGTAACTTCTGCAACTTTATTTTCTACTAAAACTAATTCTACTTCATATTCTTTATCATCTAAAATATAATCACCAACTGTAGCAAGTTCCTTTATTTTATATTTTCCAGGACGAATATTGTCAAATATAGCTTCACCACTAGCATCAGTTTTTAAAATATCGATGAGTTTTCCGGCAGTGTCATAAAGGCCAAAAGTAACACCTTCTAAAAGAATATTGTTTTCACCAAATTTTATGACTTTGATACTACCCGTAATTGGATTATTAAAAAACTCTAGAACAATTTCTTCTTCATCGGTTACTTCAAAATATATTTCCTCTTCATTTATATTGTAACCAGGTATAGTTTGATTAGATAGTTCAACAAGTTTATATTTGCCTTTTTCTAATATATTATCGCTGGCAATAATACCTTCACTATCAGTAGTTCCTTCAAATACTAGTTCATCGGTAGTAGCATCATATATAGCAAACTTTATGCCTGCTATTTTTAATTCTTCCCCACTCAAAGCATCTTTCTTTATTATTTTTATGCTGGCTCCTGTTACTTCAAGTTCTACTTCATAATCGATTGCTTCTAAAAAGCCCGCGGACATAACATCTTGGCTAGTGGCGTCGATATAAACTATCGGATTATAAGGGAAATTATTACTAACTTTCTTTAGTGTTATTTTACTCAAGCCAACTTCACTAGCATTAACTACTAACTCATTTCCTTCAATTTTAACATGAGAATTATCTATTACTTTAAAGTTTTCTAATACACCATTTTGGTCAGTAAAACTTTTAGTTTCTCCACTTTTAATAGTTAGTTTTTCAAACTCTGGTAAAGTATAGTGATTAGATACTAAATTCTTTAACTCTGCTATTTCGCTAGCAAAAATAGTATCATCGTTAGGGCCACCTAAAGTTGCCGTAAAATGAAATTCAGCATTTTTATCTACTTCCTGCCATATTAACATCTGGGTAATATAATACCAATAATCGGCGGTATGATCTTTATACTGATAGCCATAGTAAGCTATCAAAGTAATTTTTTCCCATACTTCAGCACTTATATTAAGTAACTCTGGATAATTACTTATATAGGCTTCATAAGAATAATTGTCAATTAAATTTATGAATGGCTCAAGGCAGTAGACAAATTGGTTGTCACTTGCTCTTCTTAAGAATCCTCCTTGTTTTACTGTTTCTTTACCAGTGCTAGAAACTTTTCTTATATATACATTAGGTATTTTATCCCCAATATAAATTTTTTCTGTATTAGCATCAACACTTAGCAACCCAATTCCAAAAAAGACTACAAATATTATTATCTTTTTTATCACCAAAATCCTCCCTTCAATTTGTAGTTTGTTAAAATATATTACATGCAAATACCTCCTTTCACTTATATATATTACGGGAAAGTAATGATTTCCTTTTTTTAAAGCAAAAAAAGGAACTGTTGAATAAATTAGAAAATAATCTAATCTACAACAATCCCTTCTTTTATTTTTCCTTTTAAATGGGGAAACTCAATAATGCAAAAAGAGACTTCGAATAAAAAACTAATTATTTAACGGCCCATTATTATTTCCAATTTTTGTCTTCATATGGAGTATTTTCTATTCCTTCTTCTTGTAATTTACGAACTAACTTATCTAATCTTCTTTTCCATATCGTTTGAAACCAACTGGTTTTTCCAAAATATTTAACTATTGTTGGACTTATAGCATAGTAAGTACGAATAAACAATCTGCCATACCATGTTTTGGCTAAAGTGTAATCTCTAAAACGCCGTAATGTCCAAACTTCAGGACAATCATATGAGCCATATACACATGTTGCAACATAGCATCCACCAGTAGTTTGATTAATATTTGGTCTTTCGGGAATTTCGTATTCGGGGTCTAATTCTTTTATTTTTTGGTGGTATTTCATAATATTGTCAATATTTTTCTCTTTTGCTTCATTAGTCAACGAATAATCGGTAACATATCCCCCACCATAACTAGAAACTGAATATTTATATGAACAAGACTTTATGGCACTTTCTGTATATGTAATTAAATTTTTATATCTTGTAATATCTTCCTCATCATCATCTTCGGATAAATCTATTGCTATTTGGGTTAAATCTATACAAGAAAAACACTGCTCAATAAATCGTTCAAAAACATATTTTGATGGGTGTGGATCTTCATTATAATCCTTTATAATATGATTTTTCCAAGCACTTACACAGGCAATATTAATTTCATTGGCAACGTTCTTTTTGAAGTCTTTTAGGTTTAAACCACACCTATCTAGGAGAACAATACTATGTATTTGGGCTATCAAAACATTTTCACGGATGGAATTCTCATTTTGTTTTGAGGGGAATTCGGCGAAATTATTACAGCATAATTGCATTAGGGCTGTCGTTAAATCTTCTATTTCTCCTCCTACTTCTTTTTTCAGTTTCTTTTCTTCCGATTTTGGGGCGTTATCTAATGCTTTATTAAAAGCATTTACACTTTCTTCTAATCTCAATTTGGCTAGAGTGGATTGCCATCCTGCTGCCTTACCTTTTAAAAGCCAAGCCTTATAATTGTTAGGCTCATTTTCTATTATTTTGTTACAATAATTTTCTGTTTCTTTAAAATTTTTGGTATTATAAGCATTTTGAGCCATCATTAAATAATTGTCAATTTTATCTGAATTGTCAACTTTTACTTTACTTCCCGAAACATCAACTTTTCCTTCTATCATCATTTTTTTAGCTTCTTCGACGGAATATTTTGTGCCGCAGTTTAAGCATTCATATACCCCATCTTTTTTCATTAAATCTGTGCTTCCGCACATTTCGCATACTATTTTTTTCATCATTTACTCCTTATTTACTATTTTTTAATATGATTTTTCTTTCATTAAATAATTTAGTCAATTGTTCGATTTCAACAGTTGTTATATCATCTTTTATTTTGCTAAATATTTCGTTTATTTGTTCATCCACTTTTTGAACTTCTTCATGTGAAGTAGAATCCATATATTTTACAGTTTCATAAATTTTTTGCAAATTTTTTGTAATATTCTTATTCTGATTATTCAAAACCAGTATTTCTAATTTCGCTTGCCATTTTTGGGCATTTTTAGTTCTTTCAATAATTTTATCTTCTGTTTTATTGATTAATTGTTTAACTTGAGAGAATAAATAAAATAGTAATATGTATATTCCTAAAATTACCGTCAATATAATCAATGTTAAATATTCTGAAATAAAAATGCATCTACTACAGAAAAGCAAAATAATTAGTATAATCTGAAATAAAGCGTGCATACTCAAAATTGTTATATTGTTTACATCTTTTTTTAGATTACCTTTGGGCCATTTTTGAACTAAATAAATTCCAAATCCAGTAAAGATAATATATACAATATAAGTAAATACAAACGAGGATACATTTTTATATTCTAATGGTAATAAAAACAATATAATACTAATAATAACGAAAACAATTACATTTGGTATGAAATAATTCTTTTTCATTAGCTATCCTCTTTCCTTTCCACAATTTGGGCAAAACTTACTATCTTTTGAAAATTTATAAGAACAGTATGGGCAGACATTTGGTTTGGTTATTTCGTATCCACAGTTTCCACAGAATTTTTGATTTGTTTCCAATTTAGTTCCGCAGTTTTGACAACAATTTTCAGAATTTAACTGCATATTACTCATAGCACCACCAAAGGTATTGTTTACTGCACCACCGATGCTAGTCATTATTCCCATGCCGATGCCAGCGCTAGAAAAATTCCCAGCACCTTCATTTTCAGCTATCTTTTCGGCTACATCGTAACTGCGTTCTTCTTGATAAGTGTATCCTTCTCGTTTTCTTTTTTCAGCTATACCTTCGGCTTCTATTATCATTTTTTTCGATTCAGTCTGTTGATTTATTATACCGACCTTTTGTTGAAGTTCTGCTTCAGCTACGTCAGCATATTGTCTAAAATATAGTTCTTTAAACTTTTCAAATTGTTCATCGCCATCTGGCTTAACTATAGTTGTAATAAAAAATTGTTTCAAATTAATACCATATTCAGCAAAATCATCTATTAACTTATCTTTTACAGCTGAGGATATGCTTTCTAATTTTTCATCTACTTCAAAAATATTAATTTTATTTTCACGTATATAACGAGATAAGTATGGTTTTAATCTTATCATTAGAAATGATTTAAAATAAGAAATTAATCTATCTTTTGTCAAATATGGTTCAGTGCCCACTAATTTTACTAGTAATTTTTTTGCGTTATTAATAGCAATAGACATTTCTCCACTAGCGCCAATATATATAGGAAAATTATAGGTTGGTTCCATATATTGAATTTTACTGTCAGTTCCCCATTTAATAGCTAAATGTTCAACCATATTAATAAAGTATATTTCACAATGAAACTGTTCTTCACCACCGGTTGTGGTAAGATTTATAACTTTTGTTAACAATGGCAAATTCTCGGTTTCTAACGTATATTTTCCGGGGCCAAAAACATCTAGGGCTTGACCATTTAAAAAGAAAATGGCCTCTTGTGATTCATGGACAATCAGTTGAGAACCAATTGTAAAATCTTCTTTTTCATGTTTCCAAATAATGGTTTCATTTTCACCTTCATATTTAATTACATCATATAACTTCATAATTTACTCCTCTTTTACTTTTTAAGCTTCACTTTATGTCTTAATTTTCCTATCATACAACTTCTCCTTTTTCATATTATAACACGAATTTTCGGTATTGGTACACTTTTCGCAATTGTTTTTTAGAAAATGTAAAATTTTATTAGTTAGGATGTGATTGTATATGCGCAACATTCGTTATAGCATTGGAGAAAGACTCAAAGATATTAGAACTTATTATGGTTATACACAAAAACAAATTGCTCATATCCTAAATATAAGTAGATCTCTTTATATCCATTTTGAATTAAATGTTAAAATGATAACTCTACAACATTTAGTCACCTTAACTAATTTTTATCAAGTTAGTGTTGATTCATTGTTAGCTTTGACAGAAGATTATGATAAGGCATCAGAAAAAATTACTTTAAACGCCAATATTATTAGCAACAATAGAACAAAAGCCAAACAAGTTTGGCATCCTTGCATCACTACAAGGCATTTCTACTTCACAGAGTCCTTCGAACTCTCCATAGACCAGTTTCGGATGGTCGCCACCCTACTATATGTTCCATTATTATAACACTCAATTAATACATATTTTTTCTTATTATTTCAACTATATTCTATTCACCCCCCTTAGTTGATAAACCAATTATAGCAAACAAATGTATGTATGTCAATTGATTTTTACTAAATAATGCAATTTCCTATAAGATAAAAAAACTTCACCAATTTAGATGAAGTTTTCAAATATAATATACAATTATACTATTTCTATTTTAGTTTTCTTCTTATTGCAGCTTGAGCAGCAGCAAGTCTAGCAATAGGTACTCTAAATGGTGAGCAAGATACATAATTGAATCCTAGAGAATCACAGAAAGCAATACTTGCTGGATCTCCACCATGTTCACCACATATTCCAAGACTTATGTCTTTTCTAGTCTTACGTCCTTTTTCACTAGCTATTTTCATTAATTCCCCAACGCCAGCTGTGTCAATATGAGCAAATGGGTCACTTTCAAAAATACCTTTTTCGTAATATGATTCTAAGAACTTGCCAGCGTCATCACGACTAAAGCCAAAAGTCATTTGAGTTAAGTCGTTAGTACCAAAACTAAAGAATTCCGCTTCAGTTGCAATCTTATCTGCTAGTAAGGCTGCTCTTGGTATTTCAATCATAGTACCAACTTCGTATTTTAAATCGACACCAGCTTCTTTAATTATTTCGTCAGCTACTTTAACAACGATTTCCTTAACATATTTAAGTTCATTTACATCTCCGACAAGTGGTATCATTATTTCCGGAGTAACATTTATACCTTTTTTACCGACATTAATTGCTGCTTCAATTACAGCTCTAGTTTGCATTTCAGCAATTTCCGGATAAGTAATAGCTAAACGACAACCTCTATGCCCCATCATTGGGTTAAATTCTTTTAATGAATCGATAATCCGATGTAACTCTTCTTCACTTTTACCTAAGTCTTCCGCTAATTCTTTTATTTCATGAGGTAGCTTTGGCAAGAATTCATGTAGAGGTGGATCTAAGTATCTTATGACAACACTATATGGAGCCATTGCTTCAAACAATCCTTCAAAGTCACTTCTTTGATAAGGTAATATCTTTTCAAGAGCGGCTTTTCTTTCTTCTAATGTAGTTGCACAAATCATCTTTCTAAAGTTAAATATTCTATCCTTTTCAAAAAACATGTGTTCTGTTCGACAAAGGCCGATACCTTCAGCACCAAAAGTTCTTGCTTGTTTTGCATCTCTTGGAGTATCTGCATTAGTTCTAACTTTTAGATCTCTAGCCTCATCAGCCCAAGACATAAATGTTTCAAAGTCACCACTAATTGATGCTTCTTGCATTTCAAGTTTTCCGGCATAAACATTACCAGTTGATCCATCAATGGAGATATAATCGCCTTCTTTAAATTCTTCACCATCACCGGTTTTAAGAATTTTGGCTTCTTCATCAATACTAAATGTTCCAACACCAGATACGCAACAAATACCCATACCACGAGCAACAACAGCAGCATGGCTAGTCATACCACCGCGAAGAGTTAGAACGCCTTTACTTGAATTCATTCCCTCAATGTCTTCTGGTGATGTTTCAAGACGAACAAGAATAGCATCAATGCCTTCATCATGAGCTTTGATTACATCTTCCGCTGTAAAGTAAATATGACCAGTACCAGCTCCTGGAGAAGCCGCCAAACCACGACCAATTACTTTACCAGTTTTTAAAGCATCTGCAGTAAATGTTGGGTGAAGTAAAGCATCAAGTTGTTTTGGATCAACCATAAGAACAGCATCTTCTTTACTTATCTTACCTTCATTTACTAAGTCGACTGCTATTTTTACTGCAGCAGTAGCGGTTCTTTTACCATTTCTAGTTTGTAATATAAATAGTTTACCATTTTCAATTGTAAATTCCATATCTTGCATATCATTATAATGATCTTCAAGCATTTGAGCAATTTTAGCAAATTCATCATAAACTTCTGGCATCTCTTGCTTTAATGTATCAATTTCACTTGGAGTTCTAATACCCGCAACAACGTCTTCGCCTTGGGCGTTAATCAAGTATTCACCAAATAATTTTTTTTCGCCAGTCGCTGGGTTTCTCGTAAATGCTACACCAGTACCAGAAGTGTTGCCACTATTACCATAAACCATTTCTTGAACATTTACAGCAGTTCCCCAAGAACCAGGAATATCATTTATTCTTCGGTAATAAATTGCTCGTTCATTATTCCAACTTCTAAATACAGCTTTAACAGCTTCGATAAGTTGAGTGAATGGGTCTTGTGGAAAATCTTCCCCAGCAAATTCTTTATAAGCAACTTTGAATTTGTCAGTCAAAGCTATCATATCATTTTCATCTAATTCGATATCGTCCTTTACCCCTTTTTCAGCTTTAACTTCATCAATTATATTTTCAAACTTACTTTTTGAGTATCCCTTTACAACATCAGCAAACATTTGAATAAATCTTCTGTAAGAATCATAAACAAATCTCTTATTATCGATTTTCTTAGCAAAAGCCTCAGCAATTTCATCATTTAAACCAAGATTCAAGACTGTATCCATCATTCCTGGCATACTTGTTCTAGCCCCGCTTCGAACACTTACTAAAAGGGGATTTTCTAAGTCTCCAAATTTCTTGCCTGTAATTTCTTCTAGCTTAGCTAGATTTTCCTTAATTTCTTCCACGATGGAATCAGCAAGAACTTTTCCGTCGTCGTAGTATTTGTTACAAGCTTCCGTTGTAACCGTAAATCCTCGAGGAACAGGAAGGCCAATGTTGGTCATTTCCGCTAAATTAGCTCCCTTACCTCCAAGAAGATTTCGCATATCTTTGTTTCCTTCATTAAACAAATACACATATTTTTCCATAATTATCCTCCATTTTAATTCTATCACACTTTTCTAATAAAAAAAAGAAAGTTTTCTAACTTTCCGTATTTTCAGAGTTTTCTTCATAATTAAGTTTAGCATAGACTACTCCGCTTTTTTCTTCAAGATAGATAAAGACTTCTAGATTATTAGCATAATAGTTGGCATCATCTTCTGGAAGAGATTCATTGATTATTACAGGATTATCATCTTCATCCCTTTCATCAGTTCGAATATAGTTTAATTCAATTAAGTCTCCAACAGTTGTTGTTAAACAACTAGTTTTTGTTACGCCAGCAACTGTACAGGTATTAACTAGTCTATTTAAATTATCTTCACCATAAACTACGGCAGCACTTTCAATTATATCGACTTTACTATCCCATAAGGCTTCTTTAGTTTTTTGTTGGACTAAGGCCACTCCTCCAAAACCAATCGTCGAAACGATGACAATAATTACAATAACAACCATCAACTCTACTAATGTAAATCCTTTATTCTTCATATTCATCCCTACTTTAACAATAATTTTAAAGATTCTTTTACCTGGTCTTCTAAGCTTAAACTCTTATCTATTTGACCAACCACTTTCTTAATCTCACTAGACTTATAACCAAGAGCAGTAAGAGTGTCAATTAGATCTTCTGTTTCATCGTTTATTAATTCTTCACTAACTTCAAAATTTAATTTACCTTTTAAATCTAGTATAATTTGACGGGCTAATTTTTCACCAATCTTCGGGAACTTGGTTAAATAAAGTATATTTTCTCGATCTATAGCATCGATGATACCAGCAATTGAACCAGTGGCTAAAATCGGCAAAGCAAGTTTAGCACCTAACCCCTTAACACTAATTAACTTAAGAAATAGTTCATATTCGTCTTTAGTCTTAAAGCCATATAAGCTATATTCATCTTCACCAATCTTATTATAAACATATACTTTATATTCTTCACCAATCTTATAACTAAAAGGATTAGGTACATATATTAAGTACCCAATCTTACAACATTCCAAAACTATACTATTACTATTAATCTCACTTACATTACCTATTATATAACTATACATGTTACCTCCATATTTACATTTTGTTGACACTTTGCGGCGGCCCCGCGCGGTTAATAGCCGCGAGGGGCTTGCCTGCTCCAGCTTTCCGTTGGTCAGTTGGAGCAGGATATTCATCAATTAAGTTTTTCAATCTTAACTTTTTATAGCAAAAGTAATTAAAACATAACTACTACACCTGCACCTACGGTGCAGACGCGGCTTTTAAATTTCATCAATCTATTCTATCAACCTTTATCACTCGTAGCCCAATTTTTACCCCGCTCGCCTCGCACCGTAAAGGCGCGAAGACGAGCCTTTCTTCGCCCCTAGTTTAT
>CALVVH010000004.1 GCA_944363805.1 uncultured Bacilli bacterium | reverse complement strand
AAAGATAATGAAAATACTGATTCTAACAATGATGATGAAGGTACTGAATCAAATAAAGGTAATGAAGATGCAGATTCAAAAGGTATAGAAATGGCTAGTATGCCAAAAAAGTCCAAAAAGAAAATGTAAGATATTCATTCTATAAAACTAAAATATGGAAAGATACTTGTAAATATATATGGCTTAAGCAAAACTGTTTATGCGCTAGATGTGGACAAGCAGTTTTTGTTTTGGGATTATCTAAATGGATTCCTAAAGAAAGAAGAGTTAAAGGAATTGTTCATCATAAAATCTATTTGACTGATGACAATTATCTAGATTACTCTATATCATTAAATGAAAATTTATTAGAAGGACTATGCATTGATTGCCACAATAAGGAACATTTCAAATCTAATTCTTCTGTAAGAGATGATTTAATGTTTGATGAATATGGAAACTTAGTAAAAAAGAATTAAATCCCCCCTATATTTACCTAAAAATTATTACTTGGGGAGAACGGTGGGTGGAGGTACGAAAATTACACGCGCCTCGCACATAGGAGGGGGGTAAGCAGAAAAGGAGGGAAAATATGTGAAAAGAAAAGAACTTTTGGAAATTCTAGAGAAAATACCAGAAGATAAGAGAAACGAAGCAAAAATAATATTTGATGAGTTGACATTTTTATTGTCAACTTTAAAGAAATTAAAAAAACAAATTAGAGATGATGGTACTATTGAAAATTTTGAACAAGGATCTCAAAAATTCAAAAGAGAATCTCCAGCTTTAAAATCTTATAATCAAACAATGAAAACTTTTGATACTTTTTACAAAAGTTTTATTTCTTTAGTTCCAAAAGAAAATTATATTCCTCCAGAAGATGAATTTGATGAATTCAATAAGTAATATTGAAAAATATTGTGAGTTTATCAAAGATAATCCAAAGAAGATAAATAAAAAAATAAAAGTTGTTTATGAAAAACTTTTAGATGATATTAAAAAACCTAAAACAGTCAAGTATTTAAATAAAATGACTGGGGAAATTGAAGAGGTAACCTATATTTTTGACATCAAAAAAGCTCAAAGGCCTATTGAATTTATTGAAAGATTTTGCAAACATTCAAAAGGTAGATGGGCTGGGAAATCCATAAAATTAGAATTATTTCAAAAAGCATTTTTGGAAGCATTATTTGGATTTGTAAATAAAGAAACTGGACTGCGAAAGTATAAAAAAGCAGTCTTTTTTGTGGCTAAAAAGAACGGAAAATCCACGCTAAGTTCTGGGATAGGATTATATTGTTTAACATCAGATGGTGAAGGTGGAGCGGAAGTTTATTCAGTTGCAAAAGTAAAGGATCAAGCAAAAATTGTATGGCAAGAAGCTGCTAATATGGTTAAAAAGAGCCCTGCATTAAGAGCTAGATTAAGAAGAACTATAAACGGTATTTTTTATGATCGTAATGATGCTGTTTTTGCAGCATTAGCTAGCGAAACAAATTCATTGGATGGAAAAAATCCTTTTGTTACTTTAGCGGATGAAATATGGGCTTGGCTTGATATGGGATTACTAGATATTATGGAGGATGGTATGAGTGCACGTGAACAGCCAATTCTTTTAGAAACTTCCACAATGGGAGATGTTCGCGAGAAAGTATTTGATAATGAATATAACTATTGTGAAAAAATTATTAAAGGATATTTGAATGAACCTGGGGGAATAGTTGATGAAACGATTTTACCAATTATTTATGAACTAGATGATCCTAAAGAGTGGGCTGATGAAGAGTGCTGGTATAAAGCAAATCCTGGATTAGGAATATTTAAAGCAATTTCTTATATGCGTGATAAAGTAAATAAGGCTAAAAATAATCCATCTTCTTTACCAAATTTACTAAGTAAGGATTTTAATGTTCGCCAAACATCTACACAGTCTTGGTTAAAATATGAAGAACTAAATAATGAATCTACCTATGAAAATTTATCTGATACATATTGTATCGGTGGATGTGATTTGAGTTCGACAACCGATTTAACCTGTGCTACCTTAATATGCAGGAAAAAAGATGAGATTTTTGTAAAACAAATGTATTTTATGCCAGAAAATATCTTAAATGATAGGGTTATTGAAGATAAAATCCCATACGATATATGGAATAAATTAGGACTGTTAAAAACTTGTGAGGGTAGTAAAGTTAACTACCACGATGTAACTAATTGGTTCATTGAACAAGTAGAAAAATATGAACTTCGGCCATTATGGGTAGGATATGATTCCTGGAATGCTCAATATTGGTGTGAAGAAATGAAAGATTATGGCTTTGATATGGTAGAAGTTAGACAAGGACCTAAAACATTTAGTACACCAATGAAACAATTAAAAGCCGATCTAATTGATAAAAAGATAAACTATAATAATAATCCAATTTTGAAATGGTGTTTGAGTAACATCCAAATAAAAATGGATGATAATGAAAATATAAGGCCAGTTAAAGGAAAATCTAGAGCTAGAATTGATGGCGCAGTCAGTTTGCTGGATGCTTATGTTGTATATTATGAACATTATCAAGAATATTTAGAATTTTTAGGAGGTGATGATGATTGAAAATAAGAAGTCTATTTAAAAAAGTATTTGGAGATGATAAGAATGTCCAAGTAGGAACTAGGCTTCAATTAGTTAATGGTTATGAAGCTGTTTTTACTAATTATGATGGACAAATATATGATAATCCAACAGTAAGAGCTTGCATTGATACCATTGCCAGGAATGCAGCTAAACTAAATCCTAAACATATTCGCTCTACTGATAAAAATTATAAAATATTGAACGAAGATATTTATCACATAATAGCAGAGCAGCCAAATGAGATAATGAATGCTTATGATTTTTACTATAAGATATTTTCAGAATTATATTTGAATAACAATGTTTTCGTTTACATTATGCGTGATGAAAATTTGAAAGTTATTGGATTATATCCGATTCTTTTTAATCAAGCAGATTTTGTTGAATATCAAAATCAAATTTATGTAAAGTTTAGATTTGGTACAGGAAAAATACGAACGGTTGCATACAATGACTTAATTCATTTGCGAAGATTTTTTTGTAAAAATGACATTTTAGGAGGTAGCAATCTACCTGTTGTTAGTGCTTTGTCATTTCAACATATTTTAAAAGAAGGAATAATAAATGCTATAAAGATAACTATGAGTATTAAAGGTTATTTGAAGTCAACTAAAAGTATGTTAAGTCCTAAAGATGCAAAGAAGTTAAGAGATAATTTTATTAAAGATTTCGTATCAGATGATAATTCAAGTGGAATTGGTGCATTAGATGCAACAACTGATTTTAAAGAAGTAAATTTAGATCCAACAGTCGCAAGTGATGCACAAATGACTGACAATAAAAATGAAATATTGGATTATTTTAATTTAAATGAAAACATTATTCAATCTAAATATTCGGAAGATGAATGGAATGCTTTTTATGAATCAGTTTTAGAGCCATTAGGAATTCAAATTGGTATGGAATTTACCAATAAAATTTTTACCTACGGAGAAAGATACCACGGTAATAAGATTATATTTGAAGCAAATAGATTACAATACGCTTCAAATAAAACCAAAATTGAAGTTGCAAGGTATTTAAATAATTACCTTTACATTGATGAAATAAGAGAAATTCTTAATTTAGCACCATTGCCAAATGGCGAAGGGCAAAAGCTAATGCAAGATTTAAATCACATAAATAGTAATATTGCTGATACTTATCAAGGAGGTGGTAATAATGGATAAGAGAATTGCAGAAGTAGAATTCCGAGCTTTAGAATCAGAAGATGGCAAAATGGTTATCGAAGGATATCCAATAATGTTTAATTCGCCAGCAACACACTGGGGGATGACAGAAGTTATTGATCCAGGCGCATTGAATGATACTGATATGTCAGATGTTCCTTTAAAATACAATCACGAAGATAGCCATTTATTGCTAGCAAGAACTAGAAATGGTAGTTTGAAATTTGAAAAAGATGCTGTAGGTTTAAAAATGCGTGCTGAACTAATCGATACGCAAAGTAATCAAGATATTTTTAAATCTGTTGTAGCGAAGTTGCTTGATAAAATGAGTTTTGCTTTCACTACAAAGGAAGAAAAATACGATTATGATACCGATACAAGAACAATTCTTAAAATTGATAAATTATATGATGTATCAATAGTAGATATGCCATATTATGATTCAACGAGTGTTTATGCGAGAAAATTGGACAATTCGGAAGAATTTGCAAAGAAAAAACAATTTGAAAAAGAAAAAAGAAAATTGTTAAATAGGCTAGAAAAAGAAGAATTGTTAAAAAGGTTATAATTCCGAAAGAAATAGTGCTGGATAGCATTATTTTTTCAATTTTGGACAAAAGAGATAGGAATTTTAATAAATTGCTGGATAGCAAAATTTTAATCTATAAGAAGGAGGAGAAAATGGATAGATTAGAAGAAATCTCTAAAAGAAAATTAGAGATAAAAGAACTTTTAGAAAGTTCAGAAGAAAATCTTGATTTAAAATCATTAGAAAAAGAATTAGATGATTTAGATCAAGAAGAAAGAAAAATTAATAGTAATATCGAACAAAGAGATGTAAAAGATGCTGAAGAAATGCGAAAAAGACAAGAAACAGCAGATAACGTTCAAGAAAAAAATTTAGGTAAAGAAATGGAGGAAATGAAAATGAACGAAGAAAGAAAATTTACTATTGCAAGCCCAGAATATAGAAGTGCTTGGGCTAAAAAAATGTTAGGTTTATCAGAAGATAAATTTACAGAAGATGAAAAGAGAGCTTTAGGTGATGCTATTACAACTAGCGCAACTACCTATGTAGCATCAGCTTCAAGTACACAAGGTGTTAATAATGGAGGTCTATTAATTCCAACAGAAATTAGAACTGAAATATTGGAAATTATTGAACAACAATCTCCATTTTATAGGGATATTAGAAAGTTAGCTGTTGCAGCAAATGTTGATTTACCATACCTAGATACTGCTGATGATGCTAATTGGTATACAGAATTAACTGAAACATCTAACGAAGGACAACAATACAAGAGTGTTAAATTAACAGGATTTGATTTAGCAAAAGATGTGGTTGTTACTTGGAAATTGGAAGCAATGGCTATCGAAGACTTTATTCCATTTATTGAAGAAGAAATTGCGTATAAAATGGGTAAAGCATTAATTCACGCTATATTCTATGGAACAGGTACAAATCAACCAACTGGCGCATTAAATGGATTAACTGAAGTTGAAGGTGATGATCCTATTGATACAATTATTCAAACATATAAATCATTATCAAATGATGCAAGAATTGGAGCAAAGGCATATATCTCAACTGATGTAAATATTGAAATTGTTGGATATAAAGATTCTAACGGAAATTATCCATATTTTGGTGGAATTCCAGCTTCAAAATTATGTACTATTGAAGTTGATCCATATTTGGAAGAAGGCGATATTTTGATTGGAAATCCTAGAAATTACGTTTTAAATATTTCTGAACAATTAACAATCGCTAGAGAAACTACACTTAAAGGTAGAAAAACTACTTATGGTGGATTTATGGTAGCAGATGGAAATGCAAAGCCAGGTATGTTTGCCAAAGGTTCATACGTTCCAACTGTTTCTGAAGGCTAATAAAATGGGGTGATGCAATGCTAGCTGATATTAAAAAAGCATTAGGTTTAAATAATGATGAATTTGATTCAATAATTAACAATTATGTATCTTCTGCTAAAAAGGATTTGGAAATGGTTGGCATTGCTAAATCCATTGTTGAAGCAGATTCAATAGATCCATTAATTTATTCGGCAATATTAAGTTATGTTCAATCTAAATTCGATTTAAATAATTCTGAGCTCTTTCAAAATTCCTATGATTTACAAAAGGATTGTATAAGAAGAATCTCTAGTTATATGGAAAAAGAAGAATGAAATATACTGAAGTCTTATATTTAATTCAAAAAGAGCTTATTACAGACAATATAGGTAATAGATATTATAAAAATTCGGAAGATAAGAAAAAGGTATATGCAAATATGCAAAAAGTCGGAACTAATGAATTTTATAATGCTATTGCTGTTGGTATTAAATTATCTTATGAATTTAGAATTAAGTTATCCAATTATAATAGTGAAGTCCAAGCAGAATATAACAATACTATATTCGATATTATTAGGACTATTCCTGATAAAAGAAATGATGAAATAGTTTTAGTTCTTGGGCAAAAGATTGGAGTCAATAATGATTAAGCATAATTTAGGTGATTTAAATAAAATGTTAAATAGTTATCTTGATGATATTCAAGAGGATATTGAACAATTAGCTGAATCAGTTGCTGATGAAGGGGTAAAAAAATTAAAAAATACAAAAAATCTTTATAAAGTTCGTAGTGGAAAATATAATAAAAATTGGCGAAAAAGGGTTGATAAAGGATTTAATGAAGTTCAAGCGACAATATATAATTCGAGATATGGCTCTTTAACACATTTGCTGGAAGATGGACACGCTACTAGAGATGGTGGCCATACAAGAGCATTTAAACACATAAAGCCAGTAGAAAATATGGTTGTAGATGAATTTGAAAAAGGTGTTGAAGATATAATAAGGAGGAATTCTAAATGATTAATTATGAAACTATTACCAATTTATTAAAACAAATGAATATACCATTTGCATATAATAAGTTTCAAATTGATGAAAATAATCCTCCTTCAAGTCCGCCATTTATTTTATATGTTGCTGATGACGAGGATAACTTTTTTGCAGATAATAAAAATTATTATAATAGTAAGAATTTTATTATAGATTTAGTTACAGATTTTAAAGACATTGAATTAGAGAGCAAATTAGAGGCTCTCTTTTTTAATGCGAATATTCCCTATGAGAAAGAGGGAGATAATTATATCGATAATGAAAAGATATATCAAATAAGATACTTAGTTTAAAGGAGGAAATATGAATAAAGTAAAATTTGGTTTAAGAAATGTTCATTATGCAAAAATGACTATTACTGATAGCGTTATTAGTTATTCAGATCCAGTCGCAATCCCTGGAGCAGTAAACTTATCATTGTCGCCATCTGGTGATACTGAAGATTTTTTTGCTGATGATACAGCTTATTTTAGTGATACCGCTAATCAAGGATATGAAGGCGACTTAGAAATTGCATTGCTTCCTGATTCATTTTTGAAAGATATTTTAGGTCAAACAGTTGATGCAAATGGTGCAATTTTTGAAAACGCTGATGATAAATCTTCAGCATTTGCATTAGGGTTTGAAATTCAAGGCGATGAATCTGGAAGAAGAGTTTGGCTATATAATTGTACTGCTACAAGACCAAATCAAGATGCTGCTACAACTGAAAATAGCAAGACTCCAACAACAGATACTTTAACTATCAAAGCATTGCCTAGACTTTCTGATCGTGAAGTAAAAGTTGTTCTTTCAAAAACTACTGAAAATGCCACTGAATACGAAGCGTTTTTTGATGAAGTTTACGAAAAAGTAGCACAAACAGGTTAATGTAATCCCCTCAAAACGAGGGGATTTTTTTCGTATTTTTTTGATTGGAGGTATATGTATGGCATCAAAAAAACTTAAAGGAATAACTATTGAAATCGATGGCAATACTACTCCTCTAAGTGATTCGTTAAAAGATGTAAACAAAAATTTATATTCAGTTCAAAATGAACTAAAACAAGTTGATAATTTATTAAAATTTGATCCTGGCAATGCAGAACTGGCTGCTCAAAAGCAAACATTACTGGCAGATGCCATTACTGAAACTACTGAAAAACTCAAAACTCTGAGAACTGCTAAAGAACAAGCATATAGTAAACTAGCTTCTGGTGAAATGGGAGAAAAACAATTTCGTGAATTAGAGCGAGAAATAATATCAACTGAAAATAGTCTTAAAAAATTAAACAGCACTCAAGATTCTTATGAAGATTCAACGGTTAGTTTAAAAAATAATGTAGTTAATTTAGAATCAGCAATGTCTGCATTAGATAAAGTTGGAAATGCAATTAGTGGTGTTTTTAAAACTATTGCAGCTACATCAGCAACTTTAGGAGCATCTCTTGTTGCGGCAGAAGTTTCAACAAGAGAATATAGAAGTGATCTATCAAGACTAGAAGAAAATACTAAAGCCGCAAATCTAGATTTTGATAATATGAAAAATAATTTATCTGATTTAGTTGCATTAACTGATGAAAGTGATTCTTCAATAGAAGCATTATCTAACTTAATGCAGACTGGATTTGATGATGCAGGTATAAATGAAGTTTTAGATAGTTTAAGTGGAGCGATAATTGCATTCCCAGATACTCTTAAAATAGAATCTCTTGCTGATGGTTTGCAAGAAACTTTAGCAACTGGAGCAGCAACTGGTCAATTTTCAGAATTACTTGAACGTTGCGGAATGAATCTAGATGACTTTAATGCTGGATTAGCTGAGGCCACGACAACAGCTGAACAGCAAGAGTATATTTTAGAAACATTATCAAAAACTGGTATGGCTGATTTAAGTGCATCATATAAATCGGCAAATGAAGACCTTTTAACGTTAAAAGAAGCTCAATTTGAATTTAATGATGCTATGGCCGATGTAGGAGAAATAATAGAACCTATTGAAGCCGATATTATGAGTTTTGGGGCGAATATTTTAAAAAGTCTTACTACTTCTTTCAAAGAAGGTGGAGTTGAAGCATTTACCACTGAATTTACAAATGTTATCAATCAAGTAATACTAAAAATAAATGAATATTTACCGCAAGTCTTAAATCTTGGAATACAAATAATCCAAAGTATTATAACGGGAATAAGTAACAATGTTCCACAAATAGTGAATTGTATAATTCAAGTTGTAACGCAGGTGATTCAAACTATTTTAAGTATGTTACCTCAATTATTACAACTTGGAATTCAAATGATTGTTGAATTAATAAATGGTATTGCTCAACAAGCCCCAGAATTAGTTCCACAGATTCTAGATTGTTTAATATTAATGGTTACAACATTATTGGATAACATTGATCTAATAGTTGATGCTGGAATTAATTTAATACTTGGATTAGCGGAAGGATTAATTGAAGCATTACCTAATTTGATTGAAAAGATACCTGAAATAATAGAAAAAATTATTTCAGCAATTACTACAAACTTGCCAAAGATAATGGCGATGGGTATAGAACTAACTATAAAATTAGCAGAAGGATTAATTAAAGCAATCCCTCAATTAGTTTTAAAAATACCTGAAATTATTGCTGCTATTGTTGGTGGGCTTACAGATGGATTAGGTTCAATTTTTGATGTTGGTGTCAATTTAGTTAAAGGATTATGGGAAGGAATTTCATCAGTAGGCGACTGGATATGGGATAAAATAAGTGGCTTCTTTGATGGAATAGTTGATGGAATATTAGATTTCTTTGGAATTAATTCGCCATCAAAATTAATGGAACAAGAAGTTGGAAAGTTTATTCCACAAGGAATAGGTGTCGGAATAGTTGATGAAATACCTAAAGTTGTTTCTGATATTAAAAGTGCTATGTCATCACTATCAAACGGTATTGAAAGTAGCGTTAATCCTATTATTAATCCAACAGCAAATACTAATCCTTTGATTATTAATATAGAAAACTTTAATAATCAAAGAGAAACTGATATTCAAGCATTAGCTGAAGAATTAGAATTTTATCGCCGCCAATTGGCGACTGCGAAAGGGGAAAGTTAGATGGTAATATGGAATAATGTTAATTTACGTGATAAAGGAATAATTGTAGAAAAAGAACCAACAATATCTAAAGGTAAAAAAAATATCGATATTATTGAAGTGGAAGGTAAGAGTGGTTTTTATACTATTGATAAAGGTACTTATCAAAGTTTCTTAGTTAGTGTAGAGTGCCATTTTGATCCATCTAATGCAAATATTGATGATATTAAAACTTTTCTTGATGGCGTTGGAACTTTATCGTTTGATGGTAATCGTGAATATGTTGCAGTTATTCAAAATTCTATTTCGTTTGAAAAGGTCATAAGATTTAAATCATTTTTAATTGAATTTCTTTGTAATCCATATTGTGAAGATAAGAATTATACTGAAACAACTATAACATCTTCTCCTACAACAATTAATATTCCAGATGCGACATTTGAAATGTACCCAGAATTAGAGATTACAGCTACTGGAAATATTAGTATTACATTTAATAATAAAACATTTAATATCAATGGTGCTGATGGAACTTACTATTTAGATTCGAAATTACAAGTAATTACTCATAACAATTTAAATGCTGCATCATCAATGCAGTATGATTTTCCAAAATTACAACCTGGAGAGAATACCATTAGTTATATAGGAAATATAACTAATTTTAAAATAAAATACAAGAAAGCGTATTTATAATGAATATTTATCCTGGAAATACAAGTAATTTTGAAAATAATGGTTATGGTTTTCTAAAAGATTGTCTATCTGCAACAGTAACCAATGCTATTAATGGTGTTTACGAATTAAACCTTAGATACCCTAGAAATAGTAATATGGATGAATATTTGATCGTTGGTAATATAATAAAAGTTAATGTAGGAAACAATAATTATCAACTATTTAGAATAAAAACTGTAAATAAATCTTTTGATCCTATTCAAATATATGCTCAACATATATTTTACGATTTATCAGATAATTATTTAGATGATGTATATCCACAGAATTTAAATTGTGAAGCATTCGGAAATTGGTTATTAGATAAATTAGAGTTTGAAACGAATTTTACAGTGTATTCTGATATTACGGGTACTAAAACAGCAAGATACGTTGATAAAAATCCCGTTCAAACTTTTATTGGTGATGATACAAGTTCAATAGTAAATTTATTTAATTGTGAAATTGAAAGAGATAATTTCGATATAACTTTTAAAGATAGAATCGGAAATAATAATGGTGTAAAATTAGTTGTCGGAAAAAATATTACATCTATAAATATTTCGATTGATATAACATCTTTATATACTAAAATAAAGCCAGTTGGATATAATGGACTGACATTACCAGAAACTTATGTTAATAGTCCATTAATAAATAATTGGCCGACTCCTAAGATTTGTAAATATGAATTTAGTGATATTAAATATGATCCAGAAGATCCTACTGCTTATCAAACAGAAGATGAAGCTTACGATGCTTTAAGAGATTCTGCTGAATCTTTATTTGAGTCTGGGATTGATAAGCCACAAATAAATATTAAAATTAACTGGGTTGAGTTGTCAAAGACCAAGGAATATTATGATAAATATAGTAATATTGAACGTGTATCTTTGGGTGATACGGTTTATGCAAATATTGAAGGATTAGATTATGAAACTAGAGTAATTAAAACAGTATATAACGTTTTAACTGATTCCATTGATTCTTATGAGTTAGGAACTCCTCAAGCATCTTATGCCAGTAAAATAAATTCTATAAGTATGTCAGTAGATGAAGTAGATCCAACAAGTATTTTGGCTCAAGCACAAACAAATGCCACAAATCAAATTAATTCGGCAATGGGTGGATATGTCTATAAAACCAATGAAGAATTATTTATTATGGATACCAATAGCCCTAATACAGCAACTAAAGTATGGCGTTGGAACTTAAATGGTTTAGGGTATTCTAGTAATGGAATTGATGGGCCATATCAAACTGCAATTACGCAAGATGGCGCTATAGTAGCCAATTTTATAACTACAGGGAAACTTAATACCGATGTTATAGAAGGATATGATCAATTAGTTGCTAAAGTTAACTCGGAGATAAGCCTTACCAATGAAGTAAGTAATTTAAAAAATATAGAATTGTCTGAAGCTTATCCAGGCAATATATTATATTTTAGAATTTATGGTGAAATGAGTCTAATTTATCCTTCGGATGATTTGTTTCCAAGTGATGATTTATATCCTTTAGACTCATTTTTAATAATTGAAGATGTAGAAGGAAATCAAAATAGTGTCCATCTACCATTAAATTATTTACATTATCTTGATGAAAATGTTTATGATGAATTTATTGTTGAAAATGGACAAGCTAAAATAATCCGTCGAGTAGGCGAGAGTTCTGATGGAATCTTGTATGAATTAGATGAACAAACTATTGAAGAATTAGGGGAATGCGTTATCCCAGTAAATTCAGGATATAATAAGATTTGGTTAGAATCATTCTATGATGACGATATAAATTATTTTGTTAGATATGCTACAATTAATGACTATACAGATACTTTTGCAACTAAAATAGAAATGGATTCTAGCATAACGCTAGCAAAAAATGAAATTAATATACAAACCGAACAACAAATAGATACAGCCACTGGTACAGATGCATTAATCGCTAAAATAAATTTAAAGCCTGGAAAGATTTTATTAGAAGGAACTGTTACAGCTAATGAAAATTTTAAAATTTTAACAGATGGATCAATAGAAGCAGTTAATGGTAAGTTTAGTGGAAATATCTATTTAGAGGATGGCAATATGGTCGTTGGTGGAGATGGCATAATGTCAACTATGATTGTAAATGCTACTATTTGGAGTTATCGATATTTAGGAGGTAATGGATTTATGCCTTTAGGATTTGAACCTATTAGTGGTGTTGGATCTAAAAATTATCAAATATTAGATTTTGTCATACCAGATTCTTTTAAGGTGCAAAAAGCGTATATATATATTCGACATACTCCGCTTGTATCAAAAGGATATTTTAGTGGTGGAATGAACGAAGAAACTTATACTGGTTATTCAAGAAATGTAAATGCTTATATTTGTACTGATAATTCTTTTTATCGAACACTTCATTATAACGAAAATCCACCAGAAATTAATGGTAATTATAATAAAATAGATAATTGTTTTGGTGCCAATGGATTTACAGGTAGTTCAAGTGGTTTAACACAAGCAAATTCAATTGATATATCAAATTATATTTCAAATTCTGGAACATATTCAATAAAACTTCAAAGTGATTACGGAACTCCAAGTGGTTCGCAAGCTATTTATGAATCCACTGGATGTGTATTGGCACAGTTATATATTTTTGGTTATACTAGCCAAGAATTAAATTGATAAAGGGAGGAAAAATGATAAAAAATATATTGAAAGGCATTCGTAAGAATGCTATGCTTATACATACATACATACATACATACATACATACATACATACGATTGTATTCTCAAAAATGGAAGGGGGTGCAGTTATTTAGTAATTGCACCTTCGATAGAAAGGAGAGTGAAGGCTTAAGTCTTTGCTCTCTTTTTAATAGAGGTGCATTTCTATGCTAGGAGTTGCTTTAGAGTTTAAGAATTTACCAGACACTACAACTCCGATAAATGCTACAAATCTAAACAATATGCAATCTAGTTTATATGAACTGATTATGAATGCAGCTTTAGATGCAGCTCACCCAGTTGGTTCATATATCGAAACAAGTGATACATCATACGATCCGAATGAATCGTTAGTAGGCACCTGGGTATTAGAAAATGACGGAACTGTTTTGGTTTCACAATCTGGTACAGCTGGTAGTAAATTTAATGATGATATAGAAACAGTAGTTGGAGAAGAAGAGCACGCATTAACAATTGCTGAAATGCCTAGTCATAATCATCAGTTTTCATATAAATGGAAAATTGCTACAATTGGAAATGCTGATTGGGCTGCACAAAATACTGACGCTAGTGGTTTATTAGATAATGTTATTGGATTTACTGGAAATAATGAGGCTCATAATAACGTTCAACCTTCAAAAATTGTAAACAGATGGCATAGAACTGCATAAGCAAAGACAAAGCCGAATTTATGGCTTTAATAGAATTTGAAAATAAACCGAATACAACCACTCCTATAAATGCTACTAATTTAAACAATAATTTTAATGAATTGAATAATAATATAATTTCATTAAATGAATTTATTAATGGAATTTATAATGATATTTGGCCGATCGGTAGAGGATTTATTGACTTCACCGATGTAGATTATAGTAATTATTTGGGATTTACCTGGGAAAGAACTTTATTAGGAGTAACTCCAATTGGTTATAATCCTGATGATACAGACTTTAATGAAGTTGGTAAAACGCTAGGAAGTAAAACTCATAGACATCTTTTGCCAGTTGGAAGTTTAAATAATGCCGACAATGTTGCTGTTATAAATGTATATGGCACATCTGATACTACTGTTTCTGGGTATGTGCGATATGCAAATGCATCATATTCTCAAAATGCAGGAAGTGTTAGGCTTCATTATTCAGGTACAGAAAATAATTTTCAGCCATCTCAAGTTGTGGCATACTGGAAACGCATAGCATAGAAATAAAACTAAATAACAAATGAATTGGAAAAAATAAATTTTGAAAATAAACCTAGTACAAATACACCGATTAATGCAAATAATTTGAATTTATTGCAAGATAATATTGAAGATGAATTTGATATTAAAGATGCTGAAATAGGTGATTTAAATAGTCTGAACACTACAGATAAATCAAGTTTGGTTGGAGCAATAAATGAAATTAATAGCAAATTCGATGTATCGAATATTACTCCAATTCTTTCGGCTTGCATTAATAATGAAAATACAAATATTGGACTTAAAGAGATTGACAATTTGTTGATTTTAAGTGGGGTATTATACTTCACTTCAAAGCCTGGAACTTGGAGCAAATTTATTGAATTTCCAAATGAATTGTTTGGAGATGGTTACGGATGTTTAATTGAAGAACCGACAGGATTAGTAAGGCCTTTGATAATTCAAAACTATAAAGAAGTTGTTATGTCAGCTGATTTATCACATACACCAATTTATGCTTATATAAATTTAACTTTTACAAAGTAAAAATAGGAGGTAATTAAAATAGAAAATATAACACTAGGGCAAGTAAGTATTACGCTTGCCTTTTTAGTGAGTTTTATTGGTTCAATATTAGCAATTTATAAATATGCCAAATCAATAAATAAAAAGATATTAGAGCCTATAGATAGAAAACTCGATAAAATGGACAAAGACCATTTAAAAATGATAGAAAATTTAGAAATGAGTTCGATTAAAACTGATTTAGTTAATTTTATCAATGATATTGAACACGGAGTCCCAAAATCTCAAATTCAAAGAATGAATGCACACGAATTATATGATCGGTATTCAAAATTAGGAGGTAACTCTTATGTTCACGATCATTGGGAGAAATTAGTTAAAGAAGGAAAAATATGAAAGGTGGGTGAGAAAGATGAGTAATAAAGTATATGACATATTAAAATGGATAGTTATAACAGTTTTGCCAGCATTACTTACGTTATTTGGTGTAATAGGAGCTACTTTAGACTTAAATTGCACTGATACAGTAATTACCATAGGAACAGCTGTAATAACTTGTCTAGGTACAATTATTGGGGTATCTAGTGTAAACTATGCGAAGAACAATAAATAAAGGAGAGTGAATATAAATGGAAGAAGAAATCCAAACAACTTTTAATGAAGACACATTAGAAGAATTAAATGACAATAATGATTGTATTGTTACAAATATTGCGGAGGTAGAAGATGGAAATTAGAAATAAGAAGCCTGAATCTGGTAATAAATTCTATACAAGGACTGCTAGTGGAGGATATTCTACTTGCATTAAAGGAAAGCCTACTGATGAATGTGATGTTTTATCTAATTGTGTAGGTTACGCTTGCGGCAGATTTAACGAAATAATTGGAGAGATGAAATATCCTAGTCTTAACTGTAATGCAGAGAATTTTATAGAAAGAGCAAAATCAAAAGGATTAGAAATATCAGATGTACCAACTCTTGGTGGAATAATGGTATGGCAAAAAGGAAATTCTTTAAGTAATTCTGATGGTGCTGGACACGTTGCTATTGTTGAAAGAATAGATAGTAAAAATCAAATATTTACTAGCGAAAGTAATTATGGTGGTGAAGCATTCTTCAATTCTACTAGAACTAATTCTAACGGTCGCTGGGGGCTAAGCTCTAATTATAAATTTAGAGGTTGTATAGTTAATCCAGCAATTGGTAAAGTGGTTGCGACTGATGAACCTAAAGAAGACTTCTTTGGCGGTTTAGGTTATTTCAAAGATGGAGATAGACATTCCAATATTGGTAAAATAGCAGAATTTATGCGAAAGACTTTTCCTGCATATACAAAAAAAGAAGCTTTAGGAGATTATTATGGGCCTTATATAAAAGCTAGCATTAAAGAGTTTCAAGATAGAGCTAAAAAAGAAGGTAACTACAATTCTACTATAGACGGCTATACTGGACCAATTACATTAGAATCTCTTAAGAAATATGGATTCCAAGAATGATATATGAACATTAAAATAGGGTAGTAATATTTTATATAAAAACGCCTAGTCATTTTAATTTGACTAGGTTCTTTTTTTTATGAGTAAATTTTGAATTCTAAGGCAAATGTGGATTTGCCTTAGGGAGCAAAATGTGGTCTTTAATAAGGTAGGAGGTGAGCATAATGATATTTTTCTATTTTAGATTTCATTCAATTATCCTAACATTGAAAATATCCTTCAGACACACCTCTGATTGATATTATACCACATTTTGCTAAAATTTTAAAAATATGTTATTATTTTTATGTCGGAGTAATTTTTCACCGTAAAAATGAAAAACACTCCTTATAAAGAGGGCTAAAAAGAGATATTTGGTGCCCGTACGGGTCACCAATTTAAAAGTAAAGTCCGAGTGTTCGGACTTTTTTCATCATATCGGAAATTGCATTATTTAGTAAAATTTAATTGATACGCATACATTTGTTTAATATGATTGATTTATCATGGAGGGGTACCTTATGGGAAAAAATATTTATATTGCTCATCGTGGCTTGTATAGTCATACAATACCTGAAAACAGCTTGCCAGCTTTTGCTTTAGCTATGGCTGAAGATATGCCAATCGAATTAGATGTGCAACTTTCCGCTGACAATAAGGTAGTAGTTTTTCATGATCGCAATTTAAAACGCATGGCCAAAGTTGCCAAAGACATTGCCAAATGTAAATATGAAGAATTAGAAAAAATCAATTTGCAAAATACAAGCGAAAAGATACCACTACTTGAAGATGTCCTAAAATTAGTTGCAGGCAAAGTATTCTTGGATATTGAAATTAAGCATTATAGCTCTTGGAAGAAAACTACCAAAGCAGTCAGAGAAGTTTTACAAAACTATAGTGGTGCTTATTCTATCAAATCATTTAATCCTTTAATTCCGTATCTCTATAAAAAAATATGCCCTAATATAGCTTGCGGTGTTCTGGTGGGTAATTTAGATAAAAGTAGATTACCAAAATTTATTAAAAAAATCTTATTAGAGTTAAAATATTTAAAGTTTTATAAGCCTGATTTTGTTGCTTATAATATTGATATTATAAATGATAACATTATAAAAAAACTAAATCATCAAAATATTCCTTTGCATTTATATACAATAAATACTTATGAAAAATTAAAAAAAGGGCAAGCCCTAAGTGATATATTAATTATCGAAAATATGCCAAAAAAAGACTAGAGCAAATTGTTCTAGTCTTTTATTTTTCTTATGGCGGAGTAGGAGAGATTTGAACTCTCGCGCCAGTTTCCCGACCTACACCCTTAGCAGGGGCGCCTCTTCAGCCTCTTGAGTACTACTCCAAAACGCTACTTCTATATTTTAATATAAAAGTAGACCCTTGTCAATCAGTTAAACTTAAGTTTCTAATATCATCGATAAATTGTTGCATTATTGTAAGATAATCATTACTACCTTCTTGGAAACTAGCCATTGAACTGACATTAATAGTATTAGCTTCGTGTTCTTCGATTATACTATTAATATTTTCTGTATAATTATCATTTAATACAATAATTGTATCATAAGTTCCATCATCGAAATCTTCCTTAACCGAGTTTAAAGTACTTTCAGTTAATGTTGCTTCATCCAAGGAAATTATTTCAAAGCCGTAATTTTCTAAGTATTTAAATACATCATTACTTACTACCAATGTATTGCTTCCTTTTTCTTGAGCTTCTTTTCCAATTGCTCGTAAGTCAGCATCTTTTAGAGACAATATTTCTGCTAGTTCATCATATTTATTCTGTACATATTCGATAATTGTTGTACTTTCTAAATATTCAATCAAATAATCTTTAATATTTTTAGCTAACATTAAGTAGTTATTTGGACTCATCCATAACTCTTCAATACCATATGTGTAATTAAGTCCATTAGATACATCGATAATTAATAAATTGTCATTCAAATTGATTAAATCTTTAGCAATATTTTTTTCATTACCTAAACCATTGTAAATGAACAAATCACTGTCAGCATATTCCTTTAACTGCTTTTCAGTCAATTCATATGAGGCAACATCAGCCCCATTAGGATAAATACTTTCGATTGTAGCATAATCACTATATAAAAATTCTGTCAAGTATTCGATAGGATAAACTGTTGTGTTGATAGTAGCATCCTCTAAATTATCCTTCGTAAGACTACAGCCGGTTAGTAAAAAACAACTAAGTCCCAATAAAAAAAACTTTTTGATTAAATTCATTTAATATTATTTTCCTTTCTTGATACAGGATCGTATCCATATCCCCCACGAGGGCGACATCTTAGGATTCTTTTAATCCCCATTTTTATTCCTTTGATTACACCATATGTTTCGATAGCTTCGATGGTATATTCGCTACACGTCGGTGTAAAACGACACATACTATGGGCATGCAGTGGTGTAACTTGATAAGCTCTTATTAAATAAATACATATTTTTTTCAAAGAACCATCACCCCTTAAATTTTACTATAAAATTAGTATTTTGTAAATTGTTTTCAAAAGCCAAAAAATTTGCTATAATTAATTAGGATTGGATTTGGTAAAATGAATTTTTTAGAGAAATTTAATATAAAACTTAAAAATGAAAATTTGCTTAATATTGCTCTTACCCATAGTAGTTATGCCAATGAACATAAAGGCTGTGAGAATTATGAACGGCTAGAGTTTTTAGGAGATGCTGTTTTAGAAGTTGTTACCAGTGAGTATTTTTATTTGCATACCGACTATAAAGAAGGACAAATGACTAAGCTTAGAGCAAGTTATGTTTGTGAAAAGGCCTTAGCTACTTATGCTAAAGAAATTGGTATCGATAAAGAAATCAAACTGGGCCATGGACAAATGCACAATTTAAATGATACAATTATAGCCGATGTTTTTGAAGCAGTTGTGGGAGCCATCTACTTAGATCAAGGTTTTGAGGTAGTAAAAGAATATATCGATTCTATAATCATTCCTTATATTAAAAAACATATCGACTTTAATGCCGACTATAAAACCAAACTACAAGAATTAGTTCAAACAGGTAAAAAATCACTAGAATATGAAGTTGTTAATGAATATGGCGAAGCACACAAGAAAGTCTTTGAAGTAGTAGTAAAAATTGATGACATAATTTATGGAAGAGGAAAGGGTAGTAGCAAGAAGGAAGCTGAACAGATGGCAGCCTTAGATGCTTACAATAAAAGTTGCAGGTGATATTATGTATTTAAAAAGTATTCGAGCTCAAGGGTTTAAGTCGTTTGCTGATAAACTAGATTTAGAAATTAACCCCGGTATCACCGGTATTGTAGGCCCAAACGGCAGCGGTAAAAGTAATATTGTCGATGCTGTTCGTTGGGTTTTAGGTGAACAATCAGTTAAGTCTCTTCGGGGTTCTAATTCGATGACGGATGTCATTTTCAGTGGTAGTGAGTCACGAGAACCTCAAAAAAGAGCGATGGTTGCCTTAACCTTTGATAATGCGGATAAATATTTACATAGTGATTTTAATGAAGTGGAGATAAAAAGAATCGTCTATTCGAGCGGCGAAAATGAATATTACATTAATAATTCGCGGGTAAGGCTTAAAGATATTACCAATCTTTTTATCGATTCTGGTGCTGGCTCTAGTGCTTTTAATATCATTTCGCAAGGAAATGTTACCGATATAGTCAACAGTAAGTCTAGTGATCGTCGAGTTATTTTTGAAAGTGCTGCTGGTGTTTTAAAATATAAGCAACGTAAAGAAGAATCTTTAAAAAAACTCGAAAAAACCGAAGAAAACATGACAAGAATCAAACTTATTATTGATGAGTTATCCAAAACAGTCATGCCTTTAAAAGAACAAAGTATTATTGCTAAAAAATACAAAGACATTAAAGCTGAACTAGAAAATATTGATATTGCTTTGATAGTCAAAGACATTGAAAAGTATAATAGCAAATACAGTGTTTTAAAAACAGAAATTGAAGGTTTAAAAGAAAATCTTCTTACTTTAAAAAATGTTGAAATCGATGCTGACTTAGAAAAAATAAAATTAAAGAATTTGGAATTAGAAGATGAAATAAATCAAAAAAGAGAAGAATTAATAAAAATCAATAATACTTTAAATGATTTAAATAGTGAAAAATTGATTACTTTAGAACGTCAAAAATATGAGGTGAATAATAAACAAATCGATGATAATCTATTGAAATTAAAAGAACAAGAATTACAACTCAAGAAAAACATTGATGTTGCCACAAAAGATGTGGGAGATATTGAAACAAGCATTGCTGAAGAACGCCGTAAAGGAGAAGAAGTCAAAGATAAATTGCTTGTCTTAAAAGTAAAACGGAGTAATACTAATAATGCTCTAATGGATAGTAACAAAAAGACCTTTTTGTTACAAAATAAAATCGACATTTTGGAAAACAATATTTTAAATGCTGAAAACACTCCAGTATCAGTACGTAATATTTTGAATAATCCTCGTCTTTACGGGATCCATAATACGATTGGAAAATTGATAAATATTCCTGATGAATATGTCGTCGCCTGTGATGTTGCCCTTGGTAATGCTAGTAATTATATCGTCGTCGATGATGATACATCAGCTATTAATGCTATCGAATTTTTAAAAGAAAGAAAACTAGGACGAGCAACATTTTATCCTTTGAGTATTATTAAGTCTCGTTATGTTAATCCGGAGGTCATCGATAATATTAAAAACATTCATGGATATATTGGAATACTATCTGATTTAATATCTTTTGAAGAAAAATACCGCAATATTATCGAAAATCAATTAGGGCAAGTTATCGTTGTTACTAATGCCAACACCCTAAATGCTATTGGTAAACTTATCAATTACAAATATCGAATTGTCTCTTTAGATGGCGAAATTCAGCATGCAGGTGGTTCCATAACTGGCGGAACATCTAAGAAAAATACCATGTTAAATGAAAAAAATGAATTAAGTAAATTGAAAGATGAATTCAATAAACTGAGTGTAATTAATACTAATTTAAGTAAAACATTGGAAGATATGGATAAAGAAATTGCTGAATTAGAAGAACGTGAGGTAGTATTAAATAAATATGTCATCTTGTTAAATGATGAGTTATTTAATAAAAAAACTTCTCTTAGTAGATATACTGATGAATATAAAAACCTAACAAGTGAACTAGCAGGTATTGAAGATTTAAAAACCAATAAATTAAATGAACATTTAGTAGAACTATTAGAAAATATCAACAAAGCTAGTAAAGATAAAGAATTGTTAGAAAAAGATATCAAGAAACTAAAGAAAGAAAAAGATGATGTTGTTGATGAAATTGATAAGCTTGAAAAAGACATGAGAGAAGCTAATAGCAACTACAACGTTGTCAATAATGAGCTTAAGAATAAAGAAGTCGAAAGTGGTAAAATTGAAGTTAAACTTGATAACCTCTTAGATGCCTTAAATGACGAATACAATCTGACATTCGATTATGCAAGTGTATCTTATTCTTTAGATATGGATGCCGATTTAGCTCGTGAAAAAGTAGCAAGTTTGAAAAAAGAACTTAGTAGTTTAGGGAGTGTCAATTTAGGTTCGATTGAAGAATATGAACGTCTTAGTAAAAGATATGATTTTCTAGAAAGTCAAAAAGATGATTTAGAAAAATCTAGTGAAGAACTAAAAGATATCATTCATCAAATGGACGAAATTATGGTTGAGAAGTTCAAAAAATCATTTGCGGATATTAGTGTTGCTTTTGCTAAGATCTTCAAACTGATGTTTAAAGGTGGGAAAGGTGAGTTGCAATTAAGTAACCCTGATGATTTACTTAATACAGGCATTGAAATAGTAGCTATTCCTCCTGGTAAGAAAATTAATTCTCCAGTTTCCCTAAGTGGGGGCGAAAAAGCTCTTACTGCAATATGTTTGCTATTTGCTATGTTACAAGTTAAACCTTCGCCATTTGTCATTTTAGATGAAGCCGAAGCGGCCCTAGATGAAGTCAATGTCGATATGTTTGGTAAATACTTAGAGCATGAAAAAGCAAGAAGCCAATTTATTGTCATTACTCACAAAAAGAGAATGATGGAATATGCCGATTCTCTATATGGAATAACCATGCAAGAATCGGGAGTAAGTAAAATAGTTAGTGCTAAATTAGAAGGGTGAGAAAAAAATTTATATTGTTGTAATAATAGTATTGTTTATTTTATTAAGTAGCAATATGGTGAACACATAACGTTTACTGTATAAATAGGCGTGAAAAAAACAAAGAAAAAGATGCTTTAAAACATCTTTTTCTTTAAATTTCTCGCATCTTTTCTTTATTCTTATAAGGATTTTTAGGATCTATTTTATCGGTAAATAAAATGCCATCTAGGTGGTCAATTTCATGTTGGAAAGCAACTGCTAAGTCTTCGCGAACTCTAATAGTTTTTTTGTTTCCTTCATAATCGTAATATTCAACTGTAACTCGAGCATGTCTCGGTACAATTCCTTCAACAGGTCTATTGACACTCAAACATCCTTCACCTTCGCCAACATAAATTAGTTCTTCACTTTTACTGATAATTTTCGGATTGATTATAACATATTCTTCAAATGTGTGATCTTCTAGTTCATTAGCAATTACAAATATTCTTTTAAGTTTTCCTAGTTGAACAAAGGCCATACCCATGCCAGCTCGTAGATTGTATTTTTCAGCAATCTTTTCATCTTGACTCATTTCCAAGTATTTAATTGTATCTTCTGCTAGTTTTCGGTCTTCCTTACTCACTGGAAATTTTACTTCACTGCTTTTTTGATGTAATATTTTATGTTTTTCATCGAAAATTTTAATATTTGGTAGTTTCATTTGCATCACCGGTGATATTGTACCAAAAAAGTTGGAAAAAAGCAAAATTAATCATATCTTATTAAATATGTTTATATTAATATATTGCGTGTAGGGGAATATTATTAGAAAAAGAATATTAAATAAGGCACCAAAAAAGGAGCTTTAGCTCCCAATTTATTAATTATTGTTGTTATTCCAAGACCAGCCTGCTCCTAAAATAATAACTAATAGGATAAATAATACAATCCAAATAGCAGCACCGATACCATAGCCACTAGTGTAACCAGCATATCCACCACAGCATGGATTTTGGTATCCGCCATAACCCCCGCCATAGTATCCATTGTTTCCATAATAATACATATGTATACCTCCTTATCTATTATAATTTATTATTGTCTGTCATTTTTTGACATTAAAATTACCTAAAAAATTAAAAAAAGTATAAAATTTCCTTGATATTGTGTTAAAATTAGGTTAGGAGATTAAAGTATGCGTAAGTTATTGTCAAAAATGGATATACCGCTATTAATATTGACCATTTTTTTTATTGTGGTCGGTTTAGTTATGATTTATAGTGCCTCAAGTGTATCTAGTGTAGTAAGATACGGCTATGAACCATACCATTTTTTTATAAGACAAGCATTATTCGTCGGAGTAGCCCTCATATTTGGCTTCCTTTTGATTATAAAATTACCAACTAGAACCTATGGCTTTCTAGCGTGGCCAGCTCTCATTGCCATAATTCTGGCTCTGTCCTTCTTATTTATTAATGGCCGCATGACAAATAATGCTGTCAGTTGGTATGATTTAGGTTTTTTTAGGTTACAACCCAGTGAATTTGCTAAATCCGTTTTGATAATATTTTCTGCTATTTATTATAATAAACTTCATTATCGTAAAGTAAAAAATATCTATGCTTATTTGGTCCCCTTAGCTTTCGGCGCTATCATCGCGGGTTTAGTTGCCATGCAACCCGATTTAGGTAGTGCTGCCATTATCGCTGGAATTGTTTTTTTAACATTTATCAGCGTTCCAATGGTCCAAAACAACATGATTAGAATAATTAAAATATTAGCAATTGGCCTCGTCATTGCTATTGTTGTAGTTTTATATTCCGGTAGTGACTTGCTTAATAGCATGCAGATGGATCGTCTTACATTTCAAAATCCGTGTTCAAGATATACGGAAACTACAGGCTACCAAGTATGTAATGGTTTTATTGCTATCAATAATGGTGGTTTATTTGGAGTAGGGCTAGGTAATTCAACTCAAAAATACCTATATTTACCGGAAAGTCATACTGACTTTATATTTCCAATAATCGTCGAAGAATTAGGGCTATTATTTGGCATATTTTTAATTCTTTGTTATGCTTATATGTTATTTAGAATATTAAAAATTGCTAAAGAATCTGAAAATCTACGTTGTTCAGTCCTAGCATATGGTACCTTTTGGATGTTGACTCTTCATATTTTAGTTAATTTGCTTGGTATCTTAGCACTCATCCCCTTAACTGGAGTACCACTTCCATTCCTAAGTTATGGTGGAAGCTTTAGTGTAAATGTTATTGCTATGTTATTCATTGTCCAAAGAGTAAATATTGAAAATAAAATAAACAAGACTAAAAGAGAAATTAAAGCTCTTTAGTCTTGTTTTCTTTTATACGATTGCATTTCATCAATAAGTCCCAAAATATAATCAGCAGATACATCTAAATATTCACATATTTTTGGTAAATAGGTTATAGGCATGACATTTACTCCTTTTTCGTATCTGGCATATTGCTGTTGCTTAATTCCTAAGTATTCTGCCAATTCTTTTTGAGTTACGTTTTTACAATCTCTTACCCATTGCAATCTTTCTGTATAATACATTTTATCACCACTAATTTTATATCATTTGTTACAACATAAGTGTTGACTTATGAACTGATGTGTTGTATTATTTACTTAACAATAGAAAAGTTGTTTTAAAAGTTGGAGGTTATAAAATGTCAAAGAAAAAGACTTTAGTGTTATCAATTATAGCGATAGCAATTCTTTTAATTGTTGTTGTTGGAGCAACATATGCTTATTTTATGGCTCAAGGAGGGTCTAGTGCTAATACAAACTTAGATGTTCAAACAAATACGACAGATAATTTATCATTTAGTGTGGGGGATGCCATAAACATAACAGCAACCCAAGATAATTTTGCTCAAGGATTGGGTAACCAAGCTGGCAGTACCACAGCTAGTGCTACACTAACAGCAAATAATGCAACAAATACGGCGACAAGAAATTATTATTTGTATTTAAATATTACAAGTAACGATTTTGAATATACGGTAGATAGTGATACCCCAGAATTGATACTTACTGTAACAGCCCCAGATGGCAGTCCAGTTCAAAATATTTCAGGACTAGATTATGTAACAGTAGGAGAAGCTGATAATCAAGTATCAGGCTTTGATATAACAACAGCGAGTGATGTAATAACACTAGCTAGTAATTATGAAATAACTTCGACAGGAACAGAAACACAAACTTGGAATGTAACAGTAACATTTGTTAATCTAGAAAGTGACCAAGAAGGAAATACTAATAAAACATTTGAAGCAACATTGATAATACAAGAAGAACAAATGGATATTCCAGTTAACTTGGCAAGTTATATAACAGATAGATTATATACAACAGATGGCGAAAATGGATTATACTTGCATGATGGACAGGGAGATTATGTTAATTCCGACCAAGAAGCTGGAGATAATTCATATAGATTTAGTGGTGGGGATTACAAATTAACAGAAACAGCTACAGGGGCAGGATTAACGAGAGTGTATACAGCAGCAAATACCGAAAGTGATGGAGTAATCAATTTCTATTGTAATGGAAGTAAGAGTTTTGTGGGGAATAGTTGTACTGCTACACAAGAACATTACTATACAACTGCATATAATGAAGGAACACAATATCAAACATTAGAAGAAGCATTAGCCCAAGCAGTAACAGATGGATATCTTACAAGCGACAATATCAAAAACTTTGTGTGCTTTGGTCCAGGAGCAAGTGAAGGTTCATGTGGTATAGATAATTTATATCGAATCATAGGAGTATTTGATGGCCAAATAAAACTAATCAAATATGATTATGCCGATACAACCATGCTAGGAGAAGATGGAGATTCCAGCACAACGCAAACAACCAGTTTCTTAAGCGGAAAATTATATGATGCAGGTACAAGATATTTGTATTATTGGAATGGTCCAACAAGTAGTGGGGGAACGCAAACAAATACATGGAGTGCAAGTAGATTAAATACAGTAAATTTAAATACAAATTACTGGAATTACCTGACAAGTGATTGGCAAAGTAAAATAGCGAACACAACATGGAAGGTAGGAGGAAATACATTAGAAAATATAAGAGAGGTCTCAGTAAAGACAGCATATACAAATGAAATTGTAAATCCAGCAGAAGCAAAAACATATGAAGATGAAATAGGATTAATGTATGTATCAGATTATATGTATGCAGTCGATCCAACAGGATGGACAAAAACAGGCTATGATAATAACAGCCCGTCAAATCCATCAAATGATTATAGAGGAGTAAAAGGAGATAACTGGATGTATATGGGAGATGTAGATTGGACAATTTCCCGTTGTTCGGACAATGCGAATAATGCGTTCTACTTGAACATCAATGGCCGTGTGGGCGGCAATACAGTGTATGTCCTCTACAATGTCGTGCGCCCGTCCTTCTATCTGAACTCTGATGTAGAAATTTATGAAGGACACACCGGAACTCAAAGTGATCCATTTAGAATAGTTCTATAAAATTTTAGCCAGCCATATTATTATGGCTTTTGATTTTATAGGAAAAAGAAGGCGAAGAAAATATAGTTGACATTAAGCATTATAAAAAATAGAACAATATAGTAGGGGTGCGACCATTCGCAATTTATACAAGTAAAAACACTTTGTGGTGATGCAAAAACACCAAATTTGTTTGGCTTTTACCCTAAAGCATATCGGCATTTACTTATTCTTGAATTGTCATCCCCTTTTTGCTATAATGTATTTATAATAAAAGTGGGTTAGATAGTATGAAAGTATTTTTGATTGATAACAACAAAATTATTAAATATATGTTACCTTTAAAAATAGATGAAACATTCTCTATAAACTACAGTTGTTCAGAAGTTAAAGATAGTCTTATTACCTTTACTGGTGGTGGAAATAGTTGGTATTTAAATAGTAATGGAACAGTTAATGTTATAGAAAATAATCAAGAAATAGAAAAAGTTGTTGTTGAACCGTATAAAAAATATTTATTAAAAATAGTTGGTAAAAGCAATTTAGTTGAAATATATTTTTTGCCAGCTCGTGAAGCATTATTTAAACTAGATTTTAGTGGCTTAGATAGTTTTTCAGCTGGTAGTAGTGAAACTTGCGATATTTATTATAATTCCCCTGATTTAGCTAGTACACAAGCAATGTTTAAATCAGTTGAAGGGTCTTGGGTTGTTTCGGGAGTTAATGACGAAAATCATAAAATATATGTAAATAATATTAGAGCAACCTTAAAAACTTTGAAATCGGGAGATATTATCTTTATCAGTGGCTTAAAAATCATTTGGATGAACAATTTCATCTATGTTAACAATCCTCGGAGTATTTTAAAAATAACTGGCATGAAATTGATTCAAGATTCTAAAAGTGTAACTGAAGATTTGCTTCCGGTTAGTGAAGATGAAAAGAGAGTAGAATTATATGATTTGGAAGACTATTTTGTCCATTTCCCAACAATAAAAGAAAATATAGAAGAAAAGACTGTTCAAATTGATGCTCCTCCTAGTAATCAGATGAAAGATGATTTGCCTTTAATTTTAACTATGGGTTCTATGATTGTTATGATGTCATCATCGTTTGTTATAGCTTATAACGTCGGCTATGGCTTATATAGCGGTAGATCGATATTTAATGTCTTACCTCAATTAATTATGTGCTGTGCTTTACTTTTTGGTAGTGTAATAATGCCAAGAGTGACTAAGAGTTATCAAAAAAAACAAAGTAAAAAACGTGAAGAATTACGTCAAACAAAATATACAGAATATTTAAATAACAAGACACGAGAATTGGATTTATTAATTAAAGACGAATTACAAATATTAAATGACCATTATTTAAATTTAGAAAGTTGTTTAAATGCTTTAAATAAACATAATGCTAACTTTTGGTGGAGACAGTATACTGATCCTGAATTTTTAAGTATTCGTGTAGGTGTCGGCAAAGTAAAGTCGAAAATAATAGTCAAAGCTCCTGAAGAACATTTCCATCTAGATGATGACAACCTACTTGATGAATCATATAAAATAAAAGACCGTTATGAGTATATCGATGGTGCACCTATTATTGTGTCTTTAGTAAAAAACAATTTAACTTCTTTTGTAAGTAATCAAAAGAACAAAGAGAATTTTATCGACTATTTACTAGCTCAACTGTTAATATTGCATAGTTATGGTGATTTAAAAATTGCTTTATTTACTAGTGAAGAACGAGCCGGAAGATGGGAATTTATTAAATATGTTCCGCACAACTTTTCTGATGCCAAAGATATTCGCTTCTTTGCTACTAATGAGGCTGAAGCAAAACTAGTTTCTAATTACTTAGAAGAAGTTTTGCACTCAAGAAGAGAAAAAACTGAAGAAAGCAATAATACTGAAAACATTGCTCCAGTGCCATATTATTTAATAATTACAGATAATTACACAGAAGTAAAATCAATTCCCATTATCGATGAGTTAGTTAAGGGTAACAAAGACAATCTTGGTTTTTCTCTGTTTATTATTGAAGATAATCTCAAAAAAGTTCCGGACACTAGTAAAGCCTTCATCGAAATATATGATAAAGATGGAGTAGTCTTTGAAAAAGAAGGTGTAATTAACACTCAACATCCATTTTTGTTAGAAAAAATAAATAATGATTTTGATATTACTAAAGTAGTTAAGCCTCTTTTCAATACACCAATGTTGACTAAATCTGCCACAATTGGCTTACCAAGTTCACTTAGCTTCTTAGATATGTTTGGAGTCTCTAAAATTGAACAATTAAATATTTTGAACCGCTGGCAAACAAATAATCCAGTAGTAAGTTTGGATACTGTAATTGGTGTTCATCCTGATGGTGAAAAATTTAAACTAGATTTACACGAAAAATTTCATGGACCTCATGGATTAATTGCTGGTTCAACTGGTTCTGGTAAATCAGAATTTATTATTACTTATATTTTGTCGATGGCCATCAATTACCATCCTTATGAGGTTCAATTTGTTTTAATCGACTACAAAGGCGGTGGTCTAGCAGGAGCCTTCGAAAATAAAGAAAATGGTATTAAAATTCCTCATTTAACTGGAACAATAACCAATTTGGATAAAAGTGAATTAAACCGTTCTTTAGCTTCTATTCAAAGTGAATTAAATCGTCGTCAAAGGATATTTAATGAGGTTAGAGAAAAACTAAATGAAGGGACAATCGATATTTATAAATACCAAAAAATGTATCGCGATGGTATAGTTAACAAACCCTTAGCTCATCTATTCATTATCTGCGATGAATTCGCTGAATTAAAACAACAGCAACCGGACTTCATGCAACAACTTATTAGTACATCCCGTATCGGTCGGTCTTTAGGTATCCATCTAATATTAGCTACTCAAAAACCAAGTGGAGTAGTAAACGATCAAATTTGGGCAAACTCCAAATTTAAAATATGCTTAAAAGTTCAAGATAAATCGGATAGCATGGAAATGCTAAAAAGACCTGATGCCGCTTCAATCAAAGAAACTGGCCGTTTTTACTTACAAGTTGGTTATGATGACCTATTTGAACTCGGTCAATCCGGCTGGTCTGGAGCTAAATACGTGCCATCTGATAAAATAACTTTAAAAATTGATGAATCGATTAACTACATCAACAATGTTGGTTACATTATCAAAAGTATCAAAGAAGATAATGATGCTGTAGTAATGGAAGATTATGGTGACCAATTAGTTAATGTTGTCAAATATTTACATAAATTGGGAGAAAGAGAAAATATTATAACCAATAAATTGTGGCTAGATCCCATTCCTCCGATTATATATATTAATGATATTAAACAAAAATATAACTATCAGCCAACTAAATACTGGCTTAATCCTGTCATAGGGGAGTATGATGATCCAATCAATCAAATGCAAGGTTTATTAAATATCGATCTATCTAAAAAAGGAAACTTATTAATCTATGGTATCCCTGGAAGTGGTAAAGAAAACTTCCTAATTAATATAATCCGTTCTTCAATTATTGAACATACCCCTGATGAAGTAAATATTTATATCATGGATTGTGGTTCAGAAGCTTTAAAAGTATTCAACACTTTTCCTCATGTTGGAGATGTTGTAACTGTTGATGAAGTAGATAAAATGAAAGATTTACTGACAATGCTTGACCAAGAAATCACTAAAAGAAAAACTCTTTTCGCTGAATATTCTGGTAGTTTTAATGATTATATTACTAATAGTGGCAAAAAACTACCAATTATCCTTGTGGTTTTAAACAACTACGATATATTCACAGAAAACTTTGCTGACCAAAATGAACTATTGCAAACCTTATGGCGTGATGGTTATAAATATGGTATTGTCTTCATTGTTAGTGCCATTAGTACAACTATTGTTAAATTGAAAGCACTTTCTTATTTTAACAATAAAATAAGTCTCAAACTAGCTAATGATACTGATTACAAAATGGTTTTAAATTCTTCAAAAGAAGTAGTACCTAGTGATTATTTTGGTAGAGGTCTAGTAGCTTTAGATTCTGGAGTTTATGAATTCCAAACAGCTACGTTCGCCGATTCTAAAGATTACACCAATAGTCTAAGAGAGCTTGCCAAAGTCTTAAAAGCATCTTATACTACGAAAGCGAAGAGTATCCCAACTATTCCTAATATTGTCTATATTACGGATATATACGATAAAATAATGAGCTCATTATATATTCCAATTGGTTTTAATATTAAAACCAAAGCTATAAGTTATTTAGATTTCAAGGCTAATAAAAAAGTATTTCCTATCGTATTTAATAATTATGATACCAGCAAGAAAAAATTTTTATCTGGCTTCATCAAAATATTAAGTATAAGTGCTAAAGTTTACGTAGTTGATACTCGTAATGATATTGAAAATATTCCAAATGTTTCAATAATTAACAATGATTATTCAACATTTATTAAAGATCTTAATTTCTATTTTAATACTAAGAGTAAAGATCCAAACGAAGTTTATTATATATTTAATGGACTATCCGAATTAAAGAGTCAGTTGAATGCTAGCGATTATAGTCTTTTAACTAAAGTGTTCCAAAATCAAAATGAAAAAGCTCACTTTATAATATTTGACACTAAAGATAATCTAAGTACATTTAAATTTGAACCGTGGTTTAAAGTAAGAGTATCTCTAAACAATTACCTATGGCTAGGTGAAGGAATAACCATGCAATCATTTGTAAGTGATCCCAATTTATCTTTTGAAGATAAAAGAATATCATTTAAAAATATTGGTTACTTAGTAAAAGAAGGCTATTGCGATATTATAAAATATGCCATCGATACGGAGGCTAAAGATGAAAAATAAAGTTCTTATTAAACTGTTTGTTCCAGAAATTGATGAAGAATACGATATATTTATTCCTGTCAATATTCGTATAGGGACATTAATTAATTTACTGAATTCATCTTTAACTGAAGTATCCGGTGGTCTATATAAAGCTAACGCTGTCCGTAGACTTTACAATATGGAAGATGGACTTGCTTATACCTCTAATGATTTAATTAGAGAAACAAACATACGCAATGGCAGTACAATCATATTTATCTAGCATATTAAAAGGGGAATTATTGACATATTTTTTTCTTGATGTTATACTCAGTATAGTTAAAATAAAGGAGGATAAGTAACATGACAGATAATTATCAAGTAAATGATATTAATGGTTTGTTGGAACAAATTAGTAATTTAAAACAAATTAATCAAAACATATATTATGTATGTGATGATTTAAAAACTTATGTTAATCAAATCCGCGATGCTTGGCAATCAGATACCACCGACCGCGAATCATATCTTGGCTCTTTGCAAAGGGATTTGCAAAATATTAGTATTTTAGTTACTGCAATAGTTAAACTAAATTCTAATTTAGAAACATTTGCAACCAGTGCTCAAGATATATCTAAAACTGTCTAGTAAGGAGGATAAAAGAATATGGCAATAATAATTAATAATACCCAACAAGTTAAAGAATACGCTCAAGAGTTGGCATCTAATGCAGAACGTATTAGTTCTGTGAAAGATTCCATTGATTATATTTTAAATGAACTTGCTGAATATTGGGAACAAACTCAAGAAGATGCGCAATCTTTTAGTGAAGGGTTAAGAAGTGAATCCAATACTTTGGGAACAATAGTTGAATGTAATAAAGAATTTGCTATGGCAATGGAAAACTACATAACAGCTACAGAAGCAACTTCTCAAACTAGTGTAGGAGGGACAGCAGTATAATGGCAGAAATTAAATTTACTATTTCCAGAATGAACGAAGTATATTCTCGAATTGATGAAATGGAAGAACAATTACTTAATACGATTAAAGCTGATCAAGAAATACTTAAGAATATTGCTAATAATGTTCAAGGTGAAAATATTTCTACTATTTTATCTGGATATGCTGAAACTAGCCAAACAACATGTAATAATACCATAACATTGTTAAATAGTTTAAAAGAATATCTAGCATCCAAGATTAGCAGTTATGGGCAATCAGATATGCAAGCGCAAAGTGATTTATCTGCTGTTCAAACCGTATTGGACCAATTATAGAAAGGAGCTTATAAAATATGGCAATTATTAATATTGACACCGACCGACTTCGCAATATAAATTCTAATATTTCAACATTGGACAATACTTTATTAAATAGTTACATTCCTTCATTAGAAAGTGAACTCCAAAATGTTTATAATAACGTCCAAAATGTTGAAGTAAGAAATATAATCAGCACTATCAATGAAAAAATTTCATCTATTACAGCATCATTGAAAACTGATTTGCCAAGACTTGAAGAATTTTTGGATAGTCAATTATCATCTTACCAATCATCAGTTGAAGAAGCTGAAAGCACTTTAAAATCTGTTGTGGCTAAAATGGGAGCCCTTGCAGGGATAAACACTATTAAAAGAGGAAATTTCGTTGGCCGAGAAGGTGGAGGATTTTCTGGTCGAGTTGGAGCTGGTCGTAATAGTGAAGAAAAAGGCATTTTTACTGATGCCAATGCGATGTTTATTGAAAAATCATCAGATAATTGGGAAAACTTCATTGGATCATATGAAGGAGCCTTTGATAATACACTTTCTAGTCATGGCGTTATCAGTGGCATAGGCAATGCAATATTTGACACAGTTGGAGTAGTTGGAAGTACGATTCCAAACGTCTTACAATATGGGTTAAATGAAATAGCTATCGGAACCCAATGGGTCGGTGATGTTGCTTTCGGTGAAAATTCACTCTTGGGAGTAATTTGGGATTCATTAATTTAATAAGAAAGGGTTTTAAAAGTGAACGATACAAGTGTAAATGAAGTAAGAAAAGAAATAGTTAATCCTCAACCATCAGATTCTGAACAATTTAATTTTATGATTCAACTTTTGGTTGAAGGCTACTTAAAAAGAAAAGGCCAAATGAGTATGTCTGAAGCCTTAAAACAAGAAGGACTAGAAGATAAACCAGGTGTAATATATGGTTATCATATTGAATTTGTTCAAATGCTTATGATAGAAGAGTTAAATACTTTAGGAATAGACCTAATCGGTGAAGTAAAGAAAACTGGAGCTGAATACGTCCTAGGAAAATTATCCGATATAGAAAAGAAATATTTGACTAATAAGATAAATAACATGAGTGGTGTAATCAATGTAGTTATCGAAAGACAAAAAAATAAAGCAAAACAATAAATACTAAAGGGGTTGATTAAATGCAAAATAAATATTTACCAATAGGAAGTATTGTTACCATAAACGATTCTAATAAAAAAATTATGATTATTGGCTATTATTCTATTAAATATATGAATGTAGTCAAAATGTATGATTATCTAGGTTGTGTCTACCCTGAAGGCATGCTTTTACCTAATGATTTATATTCCTTTAATCATAGTGATATTGTTAGTATCGCTTTTACTGGTTTTAAAGATGATTCCTACGAAGTCTTAAACGAAAATTTAAATTCACCTAAACCAGCAGAAGATTTAGAAAAGAATTCCAATTTTGTCAATGTTAAATATGATAAAAATGGTGTAGTAGTTTATGATGAAGTGCCTGAAATAAAAGTTGATTCTGATATAATGGAATTGCTTGATTCAGTAGATATAAAAAATCCATTCACTGTTCCTGCTGAGAGTAAAGAAGTAAAAAGTAGATTACTAGTAGTGGAAAATGACGAATCCGATGATGCCGAAAAAGCCTTAGACCAGCCGGAATCACTTAAACAAGAAAACTCATCACAGACAATTGATACTGAATCTAAAAATGTTGAAAATACTACCTCAAAAGAAGAAACTTCTAACGAAGAATATTCTATTCCTCATTATCGTTTTGACGAAAATGGTATCATAATAAGTGAATAACGCAAGTTATTCTTTTTTTTAAGCTTAAAAAATGCTATATTATTTACGGTGATTATTATGTGTAAAACAGTTTTAGTTACTGGTGGTTCTCGCAGTCTAGGTGCTGCTATCAGCAGGGTATTTGCGAGTAATAGATATAATGTCATAATTAATTATGTGACATCAGATATTTTTGCTAACAACTTAAAAGAAGAATTGGAAAGTACTTATAATGTTGAAGTATTACTAGTTAAAGCGGATATTTCTAAAGAAAAAGAAGTAAAGGCAATGTATAAAAAAATAATTGATAAATATCCAAATATCGATGTTTTAATCAATAATGCAAGCATTGCTATAGATAATGACTTATCTAGTAAAAATGCTCAAGAATTTCAAAACGTTTTAAACACCAATTTATTAGGTACTTATCTTGTTACCAAATATGGTATTGACTTAATCGATAAAGGGACAATTATCAATGTAGCTAGTACTAATGGTATTGATACTGGTTATATTGAAAGTATCGACTATGATGCTTCTAAAGCTGGAGTTATCGCTTTAACTCATGATTTTGCAAAGCATTTAGCACCCAATATTCGGGTTAATGCCGTTGCTCCAGGTTGGATTAATACGGATATGACTAGTAATTTAGATCCGAATTTTAAAAGTAAAGAAGAAGATAAAATACTTTTAAAAAGGTTTGCTGATCCTGAAGAAATTGCTGAAGTAATTTATTTTCTTGCTAGTGATAAAGCAAGTTACATTAATGATTCGATTATTAGAGTGGATGGTGGTAAAAATGTCTGAAGAAATAATTAATAAAGCTGAAGCAATAATTGCTCCTGTATTTAAAGAAATAGAGTCTACTTCTTATTATAATAGTAAGAAAGTCCTTGAGGCTTTCTGGAACGAAAATATCAATGAATCGCATTTTTATGGTACAACTGGTTATGGTTATGGCGATTTAGGTCGTGATGCTTTAGAAAGGGTTTATGCTCGTATTTTTAAAAGTGAAGATGCTCTAGTGCGCAACCAATTTATATCAGGAACTCATGCTCTAAGCACTGCTTTTTTTGCTCTTCTTAGACCTGGTGATACTTTACTATCAATTTCTGGTAAACCCTATGATACCTTAGATTCTGTAATAGGATTTAATGATAATGCTAGTAGTTTAAAATCATTTGGTATCAAATATGAACAAATTGATTTAATAGATAATGATTTTGCTTATGAAAAAATTATAAATAGGGTCACTAAAAAAGATATTAAAGTAATTGACATACAACGTTCTATAGGTTATTCTTTACGCAAGAGTATAAGTATCGATATCTTAGAAAAAGTAATAAGAAAAATAAGAGAAGTAAATAAAGATGTCATAATCATGGTTGATAATTGTTATTGTGAATTTGTATCTATTAAAGAACCAATTGAAGTTGGTGCTGATATTTGCATAGGTTCTCTAATCAAAAATCTCGGCGGTGGTATTGCTTCCAACGGAGCATATATTGTTGGAAGAAAAGACTTAATTCACCTCTGCAGTGAAAGACTTAATGTGGCTGGTGAAGCTAAAGAAGTGGGACCATCACTTGGGGCTACTAAAAGTTTTTTTCAAGGACTATATATGGCCCCATCAGTTGTTGCAAGTAGCTTAAAAACAGCAGTATTAGCAGCTTATTTACTTGAAAACTTGGGTTATCAAGTTAGTCCTAGATGGGATGAGAAAAGAGCTGACATTGTCCAAACAATTACTTTTAATGAGGCTAGTAAACTAATTAAATTTGTTCAAGGAGTCCAAAAGGGCAGTGCTATTGATGCGAGTGCTTTAGCAGAGCCTTCAGATATTCCAGGATATGACGACAAAATAATTATGGCGTCTGGTTCATTTACTCAAGGATCTTCCATTGAGCTATCTTGCGATGGCCCAATTCGCCCTCCATATGTTGCTTACTTACAAGGGGGATTAACTTATGAATATGGTAAGATTGGCATATTAAAAGCTATTGCTAATCTTAAAAACTAAATCCCTTCGGGGATTTTTTTAATACTTAAATAAGGTACTTGTATTACCCATATAACGTTATAAAAATAATAACTTCTTATTATATAATTTATTTATAGTAATGCTAGATGATAACTAGCAATAAAATTTTTTTGAAGTGGTGTAAGAATCGACAAAATAATTAGAGTTGATATGTTATACTGAGTTGTAATAATAAGGAGAGTTGATTTTATATGGAAAAACAAACTAATGAAAAAAAGGTATTAATATTTTCAATGATTGCAGTTGTTTTACTTATAATAGTTGTTGTTGGAGCGACTTATGCCTTCTTTACAGCGCAAGGAGGGTCTAGTGCTAATACTAATGTCAATGTCCAAACAAATACGACAGATAATTTATCATTTAGTGTAGGGGATGCTATAAGTATTACTGCCAATCAAGATAACTTTGCGCAAGGCTTAGGTAACCAAGCGGGCAGTACAACCGCAACCGCGACATTAACCGCCAATAATGCCACAAATACTGCCACCAGAAATTATTATCTTTACTTAGATATTACAAGTAATGATTTTGAATATACGGTAGATGAAAATACCCCAGAATTGATACTTACTGTAACAGACCCAGATGGCAGTCCAGTTCAAAATATTTCGGGACTAAAATATGTAACAGTAGGAGAAGGAGATAACCAAGTATCAGGATTTGATATAACAACAGCAAGTGATGTAATTACTTTAGCAAGTAATTATGAAATAACTTCAACAGGAACTGAAACACAAGAATGGAATATAACTGTGACATTTGTCAATTTAGATACTGATCAAGTAGGAAATGCTGGAAAGAATTTTGAAGCTAGTTTAATAATCCAAGAAGAACCACTAACTTCATCGCAAAATTTTGCAAGTTATATAACAAATACGTTATATACAACAGATGGAGTAAACGGATTCTACTTACATGATGGAGCAGGTTCATATACGAATTATGACCAAGAAGCAAGAGATAACTCATATAGATTTAGTGGTGGGGACTATCAGGTAACAGAAACTGCAACAGAAGCGGGCTTAACTAGATTATATACAGCAACAAATACGGAAACTGATGGAATAATAAATTTCTATTGTAACGGAGCAAAACAATATGTTGGAGCAGGTTGTCCTGTTGAACAAGAACATTACTATACAACAGCATATAGTGAAGCAACACAATATCAAACATTAAAAGAGGCATTAGCTCAAGCAGTAACAGATGGATATTTAACTGCAGATAATATCAAAAACTTTGTCTGCTTTGGACCAGGAGCAAGTGAGGGCTCATGTTCAGAAGATAACCTATATCGAATTATAGGAGTATTTGATGGCCAAGTAAAACTAATTAAATATGATTATACCGATACAATAATGCTAGGAGAAGCTGGAGATTATGGTCAAACGGCAACAACAAATTTCTTAAGCGGAAAATTATATGATGCAGATACAAGATATTTGTATTATTGGAATGCATCAACAGCAAATGGAGGAACGCAAACAAATACATGGGGTGCAAGTAGATTAAATACAGTAAATTTAAATACAAATTATTGGAATTATCTAACCGCTGACTGGCAAGGTAAGATAGCGAATACAACATGGAAAGTTGGGGGTAATACCGAAGCTAATATAAGAGATGTCTCAGTAAAGACAGCCTTTACAAATGAAATAACAAGTCCAGCAGAAGCAACAACATATCAAGATGAAATAGGATTAATGTATGTAAGTGATTATATGTATGCAGTAGATCCAACTGGATGGACAAAAACAGGTTACGATAATAATAGTCCATCTAATCCATCAAATGATTATAGAGGAGTAAAAGGAGATAATTGGATGTATATGGGAGATTTAGAATGGATAATTTCCCGTCGTTCGGACGATGGGAATAATGCGTTCGTCGTGAGCTACTTTGGCTACGTCGATAACTATGCAGTGAGAAACTACGGCTTTGGCGTGCGCCCTGTATTTTACCTAAACAACAATGTTGAAATCTACGAAGGTCACGCCGGAACAGCATCAGACCCATTTAGAATTGTAATATAATAAAAAGTCGTATTTCTACGGCTTATTTTAATGTAAATGTAATTTTTGGATTTCTAGTTTCTTCTTTGCTCCATTCTAAACGGCTGTTTTTAAAGTCAACTAGTTTTAGAGTATTACCAAGAGCCATCAGCATACTTACTGGTTGCCTTAGTTCGCTCCATTTTTCTCCGGTATCTAAAAACTTCATTTCTTCATAAGTTGTAGCCAAATGAACCAGGGCAATAAGTTCGGCGATATCCTTAGCATGTAAAAGAATCTTTTCTTTATCAAATGGATAATCGACCATTAAGGCTTCTCCGATAACATTGTTATCGTTTTGCCAAGCTCTAGGTTCTCGCGCAATACAATCACTCCATAAAAGGTAAACTCTATCTCGGAATTCTTTACTACTCATAAAATAACCCCTCCTTTTTGGCTATTATCTTAACAGCAAAAGTCAAATTTGTCAAAATTTCAAAAATTAGCAGTTATATATTGACAAGTGCTAAGCATAATATTATAATGTAATTAGCACTGTGGAAAAATAAGTGCTAAAGAGGTAAGATTATGGACGAAAGAAGAAATAATCTATTAAAAGAGATTGTTGAAACTTACATTAAAACTGCTAAACCGGTAGGTTCAAAAGCTCTATGTTCGAAGTTTGATTGTTCAAGTGCAACAATTAGAAATGAAATGGCTATCCTAGAAGATTTAGGATATATTGAAAAAAATCATATATCTTCCGGAAGAGTACCAAGTGAAAAAGGCTATCGCTATTATGTCGAACATTTGATGGAAGCTGAAAAGATTACGGGTAGTGACATGTTAAAGCTTCAAAAAATATTTGCTAATAACGAATTAGAACTCAGTGATGCCATAACTAAGTGTATGGAAATAATTAGTGATATAACTAATTATACAAGTATTGTCTTAGGTAAGAGTAGTACTGATAACAATTTGTTACAAGTAAATATTATAGCTTTAAACGATTCCCAAGTAGTTGCAGTTGTTTGTACTGATAAGGGTAATGTCGAAAATAAAATGTTTAATCTTCCTAATAATATCAATGTTAATGAAGTAATTAAAACTAGTGAAATAATTAATAAAATGCTAGTTGGAACTCCAATTAACGAAGTTAGTAATAGACTAGAAACGGAAGTTAAACCGATTATTAAAAGACAAATTCATCAATATGAAACGGTATATAATATTTTCTATGATGCCTTTAGTGACTTTGTAAGTAATAACAGTAGCGTTCATGTTCAAGGCAGAGCCAAAATATTTGAACAGCCAGAATATAATGATGTTGCTGAACTTAAAAGATTAGCTAATAAACTAGAAGATATCGATTTTATTGAAAAAGTAAGTCGCGCTGATGACGATGACGAAAATGAAATCAAAATTTATATTGGTGATGAATCGGAATTTGATCCTAACGTAACTATTATCAGGAAAAAATATCACATCAATGGCGAAGATGGTACAATTGCGGTAATTGGTCCTAAGAGAATGGACTATCAAAGAATTGTTAGTCTTCTAGAATATGTTGACGAAAAATTAGATAGCAGAAAGGAACAAGATGGAAAAGACTGAAGAAAAAGTTAAAGTTAAAAATATTAAAGAAAAGAAAAAAGCTGAAAAAAAGAAAGTAGGTAAGGAAAGCGAGATAGAAAAAAAGTTAAGAGAAGAAAATACAACTCTCAACGAAAAAGTTTTACGAATTAGTGCTGAAATGCAAAATATGCGGCGCCGTTATGAAGATGAAATTAGCAATATTTATAAATATGATGGTGAAGAGTTGATAGTTAAACTCTTAGCAATAGTAGATAATTTTGAACGGGCTATCAAGCTAGATGATCGCGATTTAACTGATGAACTATCAAAGTTCTTAAGCGGATTTAAGATGATTTATACTAATCTTCTTAATATCTTAGATAGTATGGGAGTTAAAGTTATTGATTGTCAAGGATTAGAATTTGATCCTAATAAAATGGAAGCGGTTTTAACTGAAAAAGACGAAAATCTACCTGCAAATGTAGTACTTGAAGTATTACAAAAAGGATATACATATAAAGATAAAGTAATTCGGGTTGCCATGGTCAAGGTAAACGAATAAAAAAGAAAGGATGATAAATTTATGAGTAAAATAATAGGTATTGACTTAGGAACTACTAACTCATGTGTAGCAGTTCTAGAAGGGGGAGAACCAAAAGTTATTCCTAATGCTGAAGGAAATCGTACAACTCCATCAGTAGTAGCTTTTAAAGGTGATGAAGAATTAGTTGGAGAAGTTGCTAAAAGACAAGCAGTAACTAATGTTAAAAATACAATTTCTTCAATTAAAAGAAAAATGGGTACTAGTGAAAAGGTAGAAGCCAATGGTAAGAAGTGGACACCAGAAGAAATTAGTGCTAAGATTCTTGGTAAACTTAAAAGGGATGCAGAAAGCTACTTAGGAGAAAAAGTAACAAAGGCTGTTATAACAGTTCCAGCATACTTTAATGATGCTGAAAGACAAGCAACTAAGAATGCTGGTAAGATTGCTGGACTTGAAGTAGAAAGAATTATCAATGAACCAACTGCAGCTGCTTTAGCATATGGTCTTGATAAACAAGATAAATTACAAACTATTTTAGTATATGACCTTGGTGGTGGTACATTCGACGTATCTATCCTTGAATTGGGTGATGGGGTATTTGAAGTAAAATCTACTAGTGGTAATAACCGTCTTGGTGGAGATGACTTCGATCAAAGAATAGTTGATTATTTAGTTGATGAATTTAAAAAAGAAAATGGTATTGACCTATCTAAAGATAAGATGGCAATGCAAAGAATTAAGGATGCTGCTGAAAAGGCTAAGAAAGACTTATCTAGTATGACTAACGCTAGCATCAGTTTACCATTCATTGCCCAAAATGATGATGGCCCAGTTCATATGGATGTAACATTATCTAAAGCTAAGTTTGAAGACTTATGTCGTGATTTGTTTGATTCAACACTTGAACCAGTTAAGAAAGCACTTAAAGATGCTAAATTAAAAGCAAGTGATATTGATAAAGTAATATTAGTTGGTGGTTCAACACGTATTCCTTATATTCAAGAATTAGTTAAGAAAGAACTTGGTCAAGAACCTAATAAGAGTGTTAACCCAGATGAAGTTGTTGCTATGGGTGCTGCAATTCAAGGGGGAGTTTTAACTGGAGAAGTTGATGATATTGTCTTACTAGATGTTACACCACTTTCACTTGGTATTGAAACACTTGGTAATGTAATGAC
>CALVVH010000003.1 GCA_944363805.1 uncultured Bacilli bacterium | reverse complement strand
ATAAATTGTCTTTAAATTCTTAACAATTTACGTGCTTAAGCACGTGGCCTGAACCTATTTTTCGTAACGGTCAATTCCTTCATAATATCTTTCCTCTACAATTTCTAATACTTCTCCTAATGTCGCTATCGTTTCTGGATTCATCTCTGCTACTCTACCATTATTTATTAACTCTCTATAAAGAATTAATGCATATCTCCAATCAGTCTTTACCCCAATGCAACCATCAAGACTACACAATGCCATTGAACCATCAGGATAAATCACAGATCCACCACCATTAAAAACAATATAATCTTCATTTAATTCAACAACAGGCATTATACCAGGAACAACATAACTTTGATCTACATCATATAAATCATATTCAACTGGTAACTTATAAAGCGGATCACCATCCTCAGAATAATATTTCTCTAAAGGAATAATAAGACTATCATCAACCGTTAATGGACTAACTAAATTATCAAGCTCTTGTGAAGTAATAACACTTGCATAAGGTGTTTGTTCATCCTCAACTTGTTTTTCTCTTTTTACATTAAAATCACTATTAGTAAGATGAGGCATCCCACTATTATATGATATTCCACCAGCAATCAATGCCCCACTAAGAGCTAAAGCACCTGCAAAAATTTTCAAATTTCTTTTCATCATAACATTAACCAATTAAATTTTATCATATTTGCGAAGAAAAAACAATCGACAAAAAAAATAGGAAAAATCCTATTCTTCTTCTAACTTGGCAACAATTTTCTTTAAAGCTTCTGCAGTAGCTTCTTTTAATTCTCTAGTAGCCTTTTCTAATACTGGAGTTCCCTTTTCTACTGCTAATTTATAAAGTTCTTCTGCTTTCTTTTGAATTTTCTTAGCTTTTTGTTTAGCTACTTTCAATACCTTTTCCTTATCCAAGTCTTTCAATTGTTCTTGAAGTTCATTAACCTTCTTCACAATCATTTCTTTAACGTCTTCTGCTCGCAAAGTTTTAACTTGTTCTAAAACTTCATTAAACTTCTTTTTAATATCCGCTCTAGTTTCTTTACCAGACTTTGGCGCAAAAAGAATACCTAATCCTGCTCCAACTGCAGCTCCTGCTAAAAACTTACCAATTCCACTATTCTTCTTCATATTCATCATCCTTCTTTCTTTTTTTTCTAAATAGTAATTTACTAAATAAATTACCAGCTACTTCAATTACTTTATCTGTAAAACCAGCAATCTTATCAGTAGTAAAATCAATTAAGTTAAATACTGAATTTAAAGACTCAACTTTTTCATTAACATTATCGACAACTTTTTCAACTTTATTCATAGTTATTATAGTTTTTATTCCCAAAATTATTCCTACAATTAAGAGAATAATCAACAAGAAATAAATTATCAAAGGTAAAAAAGCTAGCCAAAATTCCATTAGTAATCACCATCCTCTCTATTATCATACATCGAATCAATTAAATCGAATAAATCATTTTCCAATGTATCATCATCTTCTTCCAATTCTACATTAGTACTTTCAGATTTCTTCGGCTCAATTATTTCTTCTAAATCCTCATCGACTTTTTCATAATCTTCTGTCACTTTTGGAGGTTCTGGTTTAACTCTATTATTATGCTTTTCCAAATTTATTTCGACATCAGCAGTATCTTCTAATAATTCATCAATAGTCTTAACTTTTTGTTTCTTTTCTTCTTCATTTTCTTTTAATTTAACCGTAACAGTTTCTTCATAATATGTTTGTTTAGGTTCAGCTTCTTCCAAAGCTTCTATATCCCCAAAAGCTTTCTTTCTAACACTATTAAAATCTAAGTTATTACTAGCATACTCTTCAGTCTTATCTTTTATATCTTCAATTTTATAATCTTCATTTAAGATTCCATAAACTGGTGAAATAATCGGTGAAGGCTTAAACTTTTTCTTTTCTACTACCTCTCTAGTTTCAGTTCTCTCATAACGTCCATAGTCATATTTCTTTTCGATTTTCTTTTTCTTTTCATACTCTAATACATTAGTTGTAGTTTTGCTTCTTTGTTGTGGCTGTTGACGAGAATATGAACTAGAAAACTCTTCTTCATCGAAATCAGGAAACGGAAAAGTATTATCTGATTTAAATAACTCTCTTTCATTAATAGTATTATTATAATTATAACAATTTGTCTTTGGTTGTTGAGAATTCGTTGAACTAGTTTGAACTCTAGATTGTTCTCTAGTTGGAGCCACTGATGCGGGATTCTCTACTCTTCTTTGAGGTTCAATCTTTTCCGCAATTGGCTTCACTTGTTCCATAACTGCTTCTTTCTTTTCCCTTTTTTCTTCTTTCTTTACTTCCTTTTCTTCTACTTCTTCATCTTCAAATAATATATCTTTTAATTTATTAAACAATCCCATAGCGTTCACCTTTCCTAGTTAATTAAATCCGTATCTGGAATTTCTTCTTCAATAGGTTGATAATCGTCCGTGCCAAATTCAATATAATCGCTGTCTTCCTGATTATTATTGAAAATATCGAATTCTTCTTCAGCAAAATCCAATATATTATTTTCCAATAAGTCAGCAATTACACTATCATTATACACAATACTTTTCAAAATGCTTATAGCAGACAACATAGCATTATTAATTCTATCTTCATCTACTATCACTTCTATTTTAGCATAATTATACATAATTTCAACTAAATATTTATTATTTTCTTGTAAATTTATCTCAACATAACCATATTTATCATCATTAGAAATAGTCCTAGAATATAAACTAGCAGGATTAACTTCATACTCATAGTCGACCTTATTTAAATAACTTACTACATCAACATATAAATAGTAAGTATAAGTTCCATCATCAAGTATTTCATTAAAAAGTGTACTATTATCTACTTGCATACCTCGTGGCAAATAGTATTTATATCCCGTTCTATACATGTTTGTCCGCATGCTCTTAGAACCAAAATATTGAATAATTTCATCATATGTCAAATTTTTTACATTTGTACATCCCGTTATTAAGAATATTAAACCAATAATTAATAATACTTTCTTCATTTAATATCTCCTCGCACTAATAATTATATCAAAAAAATCGCTACATATAAAGTAGCAACTTATTGAATACGATAAGGGTCACTTTCTGTGCCTGTGCCAGAAATATATTTGACGTCGAAATTTAAGTAAAATACAGGTCTAGTATTATTAAATCCTCCTGTATACCCAATCATAGCACTACTAACACTGCCATTATTATTGATTTGAAAAACATCTCCATCAGCAGAATTTCTAGTAATAGTCCACTCTGACATAGAATTATAAAGCCAATTACTATCTCTAACTAAATTATAATCACTTAAACTATATGACCAACTTTCAGGATTTGGGCATAACCATAATCTGATACATACATTAAACCAATTGGAATATTATAAATTGCATTTACTGTACAATCAACTATTTCACCTTCACTAACACAATTCTTCATCATATCCTTTTGCTCTATAAGTATCTACTGCTCTCTGCATCGTAATTGAAGTATCAAAAACTTCATCAATTCTCTCACTACCAAGTCTTGCTAACCATTGTTTTATTGGTTCGGCATTTTTGGATGAAATTGATTCAATTATTCTAAACATTCCTTCAATATCGACAACATCAGTCATCCGATATTTACCATCTTTTTGAAAGCATTTTCAAACCGTGACAATTTGTCACACTTTCATTTCCCTCTTTTATCAATCGTTGTTTAAGTTTTCTCCAATAAGCAGTATAATCTTTACTTTTACTTTCTGACAAAATAGCCACAATATCTACAACGCTAATATAATACTTTTCTTTTTCCTTATCCCATACCGTCCTATTTTCATCATTATTAAATATTTTATTAATTAAATACATTTTATCTTGATTCACAAAACCACCCTTCTTCATTTATTTTTCTTTTGAATCTAGATATATTTTCATAATAGAAGTAAATAAATCATCCTTTTGAGCATTAGTTAACTCTTTGCTATCAAATAACACTTTTGCCTTTTCAATCAAATCCAAACAAGAATCAGTTGTTTCCACTATGAAAAAGTAAGACATATCAACTTTAAAAAACTCGCATATTTTTTCTAATTGTTTTAAACCTAAGTTTCTTCTTCCATTTTCTAAATTAGAAACTTGTCCTTTACTTAGATTTAATACTTGTGCTAAGTCACCTTGCGTTATGCCCCTTCTTGTTCTTAATAATTTTAACTTTTCTCCTAAATTCGAATACATATTGTCTGCCTTTCTGAATACATTATATCAAATACGCTTCAAATAGTAAACTATGTTTTTAAAAAAATATGTTGATAATTAGTTATTTACTAACATCAACATATTTTATTTTTATACCATTTTTACTAAACTTTTCTTCATATTCTGTTTCAACATTATCTAGTGTCTCACTATGTAAATCATAACTTATTTTATTAATTTTATAACCATATTCTTTAAATGACTCTAAACTATATTGAAATAAATTATCATTATCAGTTTTCATTACTATATGAGGACTACCTTTAAATAATATATCATAACTTTCTAAAAAATTTCTTGCAGTCAGTCTTCTTTTAGCATGTCTATCCTTTGGCCATGGATCAGAAAAATTCAAATATATTGTATCAACTTTCCCTTTAAGTATTTCCTCTAATTTCTTGGCATCCATTATAAGTATTCGCAAATTATCCGGTTTAATTTCCCTAATCCTTTTTATAGCAACACTTGCTACACTCGAATACTTTTCCACACCAATAAAATTTATATTAGGATATTTTAAAGCCATTTCCAATATAAATTTTCCCTTTCCCATTCCAATTTCTAAATGTACTGGATTATCATTATTAAAACCTTCATAAAAAAAATCACAAGAACTAATTACTTCATCTTTATCTTTGGGATTACGCATTCTCATAATATCACTTCCTAAAATTTAACATATATTACTTGTAGGAGGAAATCATATGAAAAAAACAAGAAATTCATTTTTTACCGAAGCAAACATGTCTTATTCAGGATATAATCCTAACATACCAAACATGATGCCCAATGGTATTCCTTACCAACAAGCCCAAACAAGTTACAATTCATTCTATGCCGGACCCCCAAATATGCCAGGAAATGTTCAATATCCACAATATACAGGAACTGGAAACGACAACATCGAAAATCGTCTAGCCAAAATTGAAAGACAAATAAATCGGTTAGAACATCGTATCAATAAATTAGAATCAGGAAATACAACATTCATAACCGAAGATATCGACACATCTGGCAACATGTATATGCTTTAATTGTACATAATTAAAGCACTAAAACAATAAATTTGTTCTTCTCCACACACAGCAATTGCCACTTGATACTTGATATCTATTATATCAAACTCTCCAGAATTTAGAAAGCCATTAATAGAGTTTTCTAAATCTTTTTCATGTGATTCATCAAATACTTTAACTTTCATTTTTTCTCACCCATACATCCTATGTTATTCTAACTAAAAATAGTGTCGAATTTGCCAAAATAGCACATTTTTGTTATAATAGCACTCATTAAAGGGGGATATTATGTTAAATTTAAAGAAAGAAGAAGTCGAATCACTACCCCAATTTAAACGCGGCCTTTATTGGGGACCAGATGATACCTTATATAAAGTAATAAGAATAAGCGATAGAGAAAATCGTGATGACTACTATTTATATGTTAACAGTCTTAAAAATGTTTCTGGTTTAGTTTTACCAATGGATTTAATAAAAGATGAACACATCTACGGCTATCAACTACCATATATACCTGATAGTAAAAACATCGATGAACTACTTCAAGAAGAAAACAACCAATTAGATGTAATTGCCATCATGAAAAGTATTTTTGAATCTTTAAGAGGCATCAATGAACACCTCATTTTAGGAGATGTAAGAAATACTAACATTTTAATAAGAAATAATGAAGCCTTCTTCATAGATTGGGATTTTGGCAAAAAAATTAATAGCAAAAAAACTTTACTTGTTTGTTATTGTATTGATATTAACAAACATATTATTCCTGATTCTAAACTTAGTGATATCCTTAAAGCCTTACTATCAGCTTTAAGTATCTACTATAATATTGACATAGAAGATTTCTTTTCTAACAAAGATTTAATAGAATTATTTGAAATATTAAAAAACATTAAAGCCAATCCTGCTTTGCTATACTATATAGAATATTTAATTGAAAAAGCTAAATGCCAAGATGATAACTTAGATTTACAATTTTCTGATATTGCAGAATACATAACCCCTCCTAGTTCTAAAGAAAAAGAAAGATTAGTGCGTGCTTTACCACACTAATCTTTTTATTTTACAACAATATTGACGATACGTCCTGGAATAACTATTATTTTGACAACTTCTTTACCATCAATATGTCTCTTGACATTTTCTTCACTCAAAGCTTTACTTTTAATACTTTCTTCAGCTTCATTAATAGAAATTTTTATTGAAGCTCTAAGTTTTCCATTTACTTGTACTCCAATTTCTTTTTCATCATCTATAGTTTTAGCTTCATCATAAGTTGGCCATGTACTTTCACAAATTGGTTTATAACCAAGTTTTTCATTTAATTCTTCCGTTATATGCGGAGCAATTGGATTAAGTAAAGTAAGTAATAAATGATAATCTTCTTTGGTTATATTCATCATTTCATCATAACTGTTTGCTAAAATCATCAATGTCGATATAGCAGTATTATATGACATTGCAACTAAATCATTTTGCACTTTCTTAATACTCTTATGAATTATTTTTTCTAACGCATCAGAATATTTATCTCCATCAACTACTTTTTCTTTTAAACGAATTACTTTATCTAAGAATCTCTTGCAGCCTTTTAAAGAATCTGTACTCCACGGGCAATCACTTTGATAATCTCCCATAAACATTTCATAAACTCTCAAAGTATCTGCACCATATTCATTGACAATATCATCCGGATTAATTACATTTCCTTTAGATTTACTCATCTTTTGGTTATCACTACCAAGTACCATACCATGACTTACTCTAGTCCAAATCATTTCCTTACTTGGAACTAAACCGATATTATACAAAAATTGTACCCAGAATCTCGCATAAAGTAAGTGTCTAGCAGTGTGTTCCATTCCACCATTATACCAATCTACTCTTCGCCAATATTTCATAGCATCCATCGAAGCAAACTCTTTATCGTTATGTGGATCCATAAATCTCAAGAAATACCAACTAGATCCTGCCCAGTTTGGCATCGTATCAGTTTCTCTTTTTGCTGGTCCACCACATTTTGGACAAGTTGTATTTACCCAATCCGTAATTTTTGCAAGTGGACTTTCTCCATTATCCGTTGGTTCATATTCAGCAACATCTGGCAAAAGCAAAGGTAAATCTTCTTCATTCATCGGTTGCCAGCCGCAGGTGTTACAATAAATCATTGGAATTGGTTCACCCCAGAATCTTTGTCTTGAGAAAATCCAATCACGCATTTTATAGTTTACTTGTTTTTTACCACATTTATGTTCTTCCAAAAATTCTAACATTTTGCTTATTGCATCTTCTTTATTTAAGCCATCTAAGAAACCAGAATTAATATGTATTCCATCACCTTCCATAGCTCCCGGCTTCATTGCATATTCAAAAGTCTTCTTATGAAGCCCATCGTTAACCTCAGCCATAATGGTATTTTTATCTACCCATTCCAAATCAAATTTTTCATCATCATCTAAATTTTGTTCATCTTGAGCATTACTTACTAACTTAAACAAAAATCCTGTTGATTCAATATTGAAATACTTATCTTTATTATAAGCATAATAGTGATGATTTATCTTTGGAAGTTCACAAACAAGTTCAATATCTTTATATCCTGTTTCTTCTTTTATTTCTCTTATAGCACAATCTAATGCTGATTCCCCTTCTTTAATTGTACCTCCGATAAACAAACGACCTCCCATTTCATGCCAATTAACTGTCAAATATTTGTCATTTGCCTCATCATACAAAATTGCTACAATTGAATTTTTCTTAGTTTCTCCTTCATAAGGAGTACCAGTTACTTCTTCAAGAACTTGAATAATTGGAATATTAAATTTAGTCGCAAATTCATAGTCTCGCTCATCATGCGCCGGAACGGCCATAATAGCACCAGTACCATAACTTGCAAGAACATAATCACTTATATAAATTGGTATTTTTGCTCCATTTACTGGATTAATTGCATAAGCCCCAGTAAATACTCCAGTCTTTTCCTTATTAAGTTCCGTTCTTTCCATTTCATTTTTTAATAGACATGCTTCTTTATAAGCTTCTACCTCTGATTTTTTATCGTCCGTTGTAATTACATCAACTAGTTTATGTTCTGGAGCAAGAACACAATATGTTGCCCCAAATAAAGTATCACACCTTGTTGTAAATACTGTAAACTTTTCTTCATATCCATCAATTTTAAATGTTACTTCTGCTCCAATTGATTTACCAATCCAATTGATTTGACCAAGTTTTACTTTTTCAGCAAAGTTAGTATCATCAAGTCCCTTAAGTAAATCTTCTGAATAATCACTCATTCGAAGCATCCATTGACTTTTTTCCTTTTGAACAACTTGGGTACCACATCTCTCACATACTCCCCCAGCTGCATCTTCATTTGACAAAACTGTTTTACAATTTGGGCACCAATTTACAGGCACCGTATCTTTATAAGCCATTCCATGTTTATAAAATTGTAAAAATTGCCATTGTGTCCATTTATAATATTCCGGATCTGTCGTTGAAAACTCTCTATCCCAATCAAATGAAAAACCTAATGTTTGCATTTGTCTTTTAAAAGTCTTAATATTTTCTTTTACTGCTTCCTTAGGATGAATATGATTTTTTATTGCATATTGTTCTGCTGGTGCCCCAAAAGCATCCCAGCCCATTGGAAACAAAACATTCTTTCCTTGCATTCGCATCATTCTAGCCATTGCATCTTGTGCTGTATAACTACGAACATGCCCAACATGAAGCCCTGAACCTGACGGATAAGGAAACTCAACTAAAATATAATAAGGATCTTTATCGCTTCCTGTAACAGCTTCAAAACTCTTATGTTCTTCCCAATATTTTTGCCACTTTTCTTCTATTATTTTACTTTTCATCTTTCTTCCAACCTTTCTTAACTAAATGCCTTCCTAATAATTCATATAATGCATATATAAGTCCAAATAAAAGGACAAATGCGAGGAGTATTTGAAAAGGTAAATCCCATGGAATACTATAAATTATTACAAACACTAACGCAATAATAAATGCATTAATTAAAGATGACAACACAAATACATAATTGAGATTCATCTTATTGATATCAAGTTTAAACTTCGGAATCAAAATTGAAAAACCTACAAAATCCTCAATTTTTTTATTTCTTTTTTTCTTCTTAGCCTTTTGTATATTCTTATATCCTCTTTTTAAAATGAGAAAATAATTGATAACAAACACTATTACAAATAATGCTCCACCCCAAATAAGTGTCCAAATAAATTCATTCATGTTTATCCCTCCATAAAAAAAGATGATCCCAAAGGACGAGTAAAACTCGTGGTACCACCTTAATTACTTCTCTTATAATTGATAAGGAAATTACCCCAACACATCCAAAAGCAAGTTCAATTATGATTTTTATTAGTTTTCACCAACCACTAATTCTCTATTTAAAAAAACATAATTTACTACTCTTTCTTCATCTGCTTGTAACTTATTATATTAGATTTCTGCCAAGTATTCAAGTAGTTTTATAAACATTCTGACAAATCTTCTATCAAGTCCATGTAATTTTTTTATTCTAATCCGTTTTAATTTAATGTCCAAATCACTAAAGAATATTTCTGCAATTTCTTCTTTTAATTTAGTTGTAATTTTTAAGTCACTAATAATGGAATTGACATCTTCATTGACAATTCTAACAGCATTTATTTCAATATCTTTACCTTTACAATTTACCGTAAGCTGTTTTGTAGTATCAACACCCTTAACATCGACCACAAAGTCGTTTTCATCTTCATAATATTCTCGTTCTAGATTAGCTAAATTACCATTTAAGAAAATTTCTACATCATCGGCAGCTCTCGTATTTCTAAACCGAATCTTATAATCTCTAAGTTTTGGAATTATTTCTGTCTTTCCCTCTGTTGGATGAATTATAACCGTATAGTTATTTTGCAAGTAATTATAATCTATTGCTGTTACAATGTAATAACCATCTTCATGAAGTTTAGTTATTCCATCATCTTCATACATTTTAAATTCATTACTTTGACCAGGGAAAATATTAATTTCCATACTCTTCGGTGGATTAGTATCATTGATATTTTTGTCTAAATTTGCTAGTGGTATTATAGCTCCCGCTCTAGCAAATATTGGATATTCTTCTTCTTTATAAAATACTACATATCTTTTATTACCTATAAACTTCTTACCTGTTTTAAAATCATACCAAGTTCCTTTTGGTAAAAACACTCGTTCAATTGACCTATTCATCGTTACATCTTTCGGTTTAGTAATCGGAGCAATAAATAATTCTTTTCCAAAATAATACTCGTTACGATAGGTCGGTTCATCATATATTTCCGGATAAGTATAATAGATTGGTTGAACTAAAGGTTTCCCTGTCTTATGATACTCATACGCCGCAGTATATAGATATGGAACTAGTCTTTGGCGAAGCCAACAGTACTCCCGAGCTACTGTAAATGTTTTAACATCCCACATCCAAGGTTCTCTTTTATAGTATACTCCTCGTTTTGAACTAAATCTAAAAATTGGACTAAAAGTTGAAAATTGGATATATCTTAAATACAATTCACTATCTTCAATTCCATCTTTATACCCCCCAACATCATGACTCCACCAAGTAATTCCCTTATTTGCTGCCATTGAATTATAAAATGGCAAAAATTTTAAGGTATCCCAAGAAACAATAGTTTCCCCAGAATACAAGATGCCTGCTCGATGTGGTGCCACTAAAGGGCTCCGTGTCAAAACTAAAGGCCGTGTATTTTTAATTTTATCAAAATCTTTATTATAATAATATTGCAATGTTTGAATTGAATCTAAATCTTTTTTATAATCTAGCCAATAAACATCTATCCCTATATCGAGCATCGGATCAATTAAATGTCTTACATAAGTAGACATAAAATTTTTATCATACGCATTATAAGGAATAGTTATTCCATCAGCCACATTTAATTCTTGAGCTACATTTAAATACCTATCTTCTTCCTTACGTACACCTTCCTCAGGATCAATATTTACTCCAACTCTAACTCCTCGGTCATGCATATATTTGATAAACTCTACTGGATTTGGGAATAAATCTTTATTAAAGGTAAAACCTGTCCGATACATATTATAATCACTTGGATCTTTAATGTGCCAAAATTCACTTAAAAGTAATACTGACAAAGGAATTTGATGCCGATTAAAAGTCTTAACTAAACCTTTAGTATCATCAAAATTATAAATTCTTTCTTTATTCCACCATATACCAAGAGCATATCTTGGAATTAACGGAGGATAACCCGTCAATGTAAAATAATCTCTTAAACACATGCCAAAGTCTCTTTTATACATAAACAAATATATATCTACTTTATTAACATCTGGCTTTACTAAAAAACCATTGGCATCAATTTCAAAATTTCCCGAATCATCTAAAGAGACAAAACCATCAGTTGAATACAAACCTTTATCTAGAGCAATTCTTCCTTTGTAATTGTCTAAACTTATTGCGCCACCCTTAAAATTTCTTGCTTCTGCCTGGCCATAAAACCACATCTTATCAGTACTTAAAAGCTCTACTTTCAAATTAGAATCTGGTGCAAATTTTGGTCCTAAAAAAGGTTTATTTTTTAAATATTGAAGCATAAAATAACTAGTTGTAATAACTAAATAATTTTGATCTTGTTCCACTTTAAATTGAGGCACACTAAACCTTCTATTTTTAACTAAAGTCGTCAAGTTATCAGAAAAATGTCCGTCCACACTATATTCAAGACGAACCAACCTTTCAGTTAAAACTGTAATTCGATAATTTGTACCTTGAAACACCGCCCTTTCATTAGCGGTTGAATTAGTTAAATCTGGAGCAAAATGTGTATCAAAACTAGCCACTTTATCTTCACCCTTTTCTCTATTAAAATATTATCATTTTTCTTGATATTTAGCAATTATTTCTTTTAAAAATTCATCACTTTCAAAATAATCTATCTTCATTGCTTGTTTAACTCTATCAACTGTTTTTTTCGCATGTATTCTTGCATCCTTTGTTCCGTTTTCCAAAACTCGGTATACATATTCAATATTTTTTGCTAATTCCTCTCTTCTTTCTCTAATTGGTTTTAAAAATTCTTGTAAAATATTATTCAAAAACTTTTTAATAACCATATCCCCAAGTCCCCCATGTCGATAATGATTTTTAAGTTCATCTAAATTTTTATATTCTGGTAAATATTTAACGAAATCTTCATCTTTGGCAAATACATCTAAATAAGTAAAAACAACATTTCCTTCCACTTGACCCGGATCATCCACTTTTATATGATTAGGATCTGTATACATACTCATAACTTTTTTCTTTATTGTTTCCGCATCATCTGCTAAATATATACAATTTCCTAAAGACTTACTCATCTTCGCCTTGCCATCTGTTCCTGGTAACCTTTGTTCTAATTCATTTTCAGGCACAGTTGCTTCTGGCATAACCAAAGACTCCCCGTATATATTATTAAAGCTATGAACTATTTCCCTAGTTTGTTCAATCATTGGCAATTGATCGACACCTACAGGTACACATGTCGCATCAAAAGCTGTGATATCTGCTGCTTGACTAATTGGATAATTCAAAAAACCTACTGGAATACTCTTTTCAAATCCCCGAAGTCCAATTTCATTTTTAACTGTTGGATTTCTTTGTAATCTACTCAAAGTCACCAAATTCATATAATAGAATGTAAGTTCAGTAAGTTCACTTACTTCCGATTGAATTAAAATTGTTGTCTTTTCTGGATCTATTCCCACTGCCAAGTAATCTAATGCTACTTCAATAACATTATTTCTAACTTTACTTGGATTATCAAAATTATCAGTAAGAGCTTGGGCATCGGCAATCATTATATAAATTTTGTCAAATTCCCCGCTATTTTGTAAAGCAACTCGATTTTTTAATGATCCTACGTAATGTCCCAAATGTAACCGTCCAGTTGGACGATCCCCAGTTAATATTATTTTTTTCATTGTAAACCTCCATATTTACATTATTATAACACGACAAAACAAGAAAAACTATTGTAAAGTTACAACTCATGTTATAATAAACTTATATCAAGGAGGTTTTTTACATGTTATATGAAACAGATTCACGTAAAGTGAAAGATGGCCAAATATTTGTAGCCTTAAAAGGTCATACTGTGGATGGCCACAATTACATAGAAGATGCTGTTAAAAATGGAGCTAGCAAAATCATTGCAGAAAAAGACGTTAAGTGTGATGTCCCAGTTGAAGTTGTATCATCAACTGAAGAATACTTAAAACATGCTTTAAAAGAAGAATACGCTGAAAAAGTAAACAAACTAAAAATAATAGGAATAACAGGCACCAATGGTAAAACTACTACTGCTTACCTTACTTACCAACTATTAAACTTACTTGGTGAAGAATGTGGCTATATCGGAACTTTAGGTTTTAAATATAAAAATATCGCCGATGAAACTGACAATACTACTCCCAATATTTTGGTTCTTTACACCCTTTTGCTAAATCTTGCTGATAAAGGATGTCAAACAGTTGTCATGGAAATAAGTTCCCATGCCTTGTCTTTTGAAAGAATATATGGTTTACACCTCAATGCCGTAGCATTTACTAATTTAACCGAAGATCACTTAGATTATCACAAAACAATGGAAAATTATCTAAATGCAAAATTAAAAATTATCGACTATTTAGTTCCCAATGGTAAACTTATTGTCAATGGCGATGATGAAGCGAGTCAAAAATTTATCGATAAATATCACAGAGGTATTCGTTTAGGTTTCAATCCAAATTATGATTATTATATAAAAAATACTCATATAACTCCAGCTGAAACTGATATTGACTTTGTTTACAACAATAAAGATTATCATGTTACAACTAATTTGACAAGTAAATTCAATGTTTACAACTACATTACATCTTTAGCCATAGTTCATTCCCTTGGCTATGATATCGAAACAATCATCAAAGAAACAAACAAATTGCATGCACCAAAAGGAAGATGTGAAACCCACAAAATCAATGATGGCTATGCTGTAATTGATTATGCTCACACACCTGATGCTGTTGAAAAAGTTGTTAAAGCTTACAACGATCTTAAAACTAATCGAGTTATAACAATTGTTGGTTGTGGTGGAGATCGTGACCCAATCAAAAGACCAATCATGGGAAGAATTGCTACCGAACTAAGTGACTATGCAATTTTAACGAGCGACAATCCAAGAACTGAAGATCCAGCTAAAATTATGGAAGACATTTTAAAAGGTGTTACAACTGATAACTATGAAGTTGAACTTGATCGCCGAACAGCTATCAAAAAAGGAATTGAAATGCTTGAACCCGAAGACATTCTACTAATTCTTGGTAAAGGTCATGAAGACTATCAAATAATTGGTCACACCAAAATACATCTAGATGATGCTGAAGAAGTTGAAAATTGGAAAAAAGAACACGAAAAAAATTAGCAAAAACACTTGAAATATATATTCTTTATGTGATATAATCAATCACGTAAAGAAAAACGCAGGTGTAGTTTAATGGTAGAATAAGAGCCTTCCAAGCTCCTGACGTGAGTTCGATTCTCATCACCTGCTCCATTTATTTAGTTATTAGAACGGAATATCCGTTTTAATATAGATTTAAACTTATATTTCATGCTAGTGAAACGGTTAAATCTAATTGAATTAAGAGTGTCAAACACTCTTTTTTCTTGTGTTAAATCAGTATGACTATATACATCTAGTGTTGTACTTACTTTACTATGTCCCAAACGTCTTGATATTTCAGTAATAGGAATACCCATATTGTGAAGCATAGTAGCATGACTATGTCTAAATTGATGTAACGTTATAGACCTAATTCCAGCCTTTTTACAGGCTTTTTCTTTTCTTCTATCAATTGTACTAGGAGATAAAGGTTTCGTTGCTCCAAACAAGAATAAATCACTATTAAAAGGTATTCCTTTATCTTCATATACTTTTATTAACTTAAGTAAGTCTTTTTCTAACTTTCTATCAATTTTTACTTGTCGATTAGAAGAATATGTCTTTGGAGTCGTTATATCACGTTTTCCGTGGCTTTCTATTGTCTTAGATACATTTATGTATCCATTGCTTAAATCTTTAAATTTTAAAGCCATAGCCTCGCCAGGACGTAAACCAGTAAAAAACATTAAAGTAAAGAACTGCTTAAAAACAAAATCTTCATCAGTAAAACCACTAATAAACTGATAAAATTCTTCTAAAGTATAATAATCGGCTTTCTTATCTTCATACTTTCTTTTAAAACAACCAACATTGCTAATAATCTTTTTATCAAACCCAAGAAATACACTGCAATACTCAAAAAAGCCACTAAGAATATAATATAAATTTCTATTTTGATTATTAGAAAAATTAAAAGTTAAAATATGTTCTTCCCACTCTAAAATAATTTTACTTGTGATATTCTCTAAAAACATATCTTTAAAATAAGGTAAAACATGTAAATCAAACTTATATTTCATGCTAGTGAAACTTTGATTTTTTTGTTTTTTCCTTGCATAAAGCATATAGTCATCATAAACATCAAGAAAAAGATGTTTATTAGACAATTATTATTATTCACTTCCTTTCTTTTTCATTTTCTAAAGTTGAAGTTTTATACTCAGAAATAAGGTCTAAAAGTACAGGTAAATTATTTAAGGTATCTTTGTAATCAAGTGCCTGATTTAAAAGAATAATATATGCATTAGTAGTATTTACACCTAGACTTAAAGCATAATCTTCAACTCTTTGAACTAAATTTGCAGGTAAATTAACATTTACTCTTTTTAGTTCAATCTTTTTATTATAAGTTGCCATATAATCAACTCCTTTCTTATACTCAATGGAATAAGCATAAGTATTTTATACGACACAATAAATATATCAAAATATATTTACCATGTCAACACATTTTTGCTTATTTTAAAAATTAATTGTATTTTCTCTTGTTTGGATAAAATTTATAAACTACATTTTCATTATTAATGTCATATTTATCAAAATCAAAATCTTTAGTTAATTTAGTACAAACTAAACTAGTTAAATCTTCAATCGCTCTAGTAACATCATAATCAAATTTATAGTTATCCAAATCTAATAAAAGATTAAATAAATAATATAAATCTTTATCAATAAAAATTTCCACTATTACACTCCTTTCCAATTATTTAATTAAAATATTTTAATATTACTTTTAGAAAAAGTAATACAAAACTTTTTAGGCTTTATGTTACTATCGTAACCTAAAGCATTTTACAGTCGGATAGTTATCAAACAAAAGGTAAATATACCTTTCGTTTGAAACACCATTATATTCATCGCAATTTTTCATCAAGTGCTTTCGCGGCATATACTCGCTCGTAGATCATAAATGAACTACTCGCTCCGTTATTCCACGTTCACTTGACAAAAAATTACTCTAGGGCGACTAGTCGCCCCTTTACTTTACAATGACCGACCATAAAAGTTAAAAAGATATTTTAATTTAATAATTTTTATTATATAATATCAATGTGGGAGGAATTCTTGAAAAGATACTTCGCTATCATCATAAGCATTTAAATACTTATTTTGATATATAAGTTCTTTATCTTGAATTTTTTTTTGCAAAAATTCTAAATCCCTACTATCCATACTATCGATATAACTAATCTTAGGTACAATACAATTTTGTAAATAAAAGAAACGTCGACGTCCAAATAATCTGTCATCAATATCTTTGGTCATATATTTTGAAATATAACCAACTATCTTTTTAGCATCGCCAGAAACAGGCTCAGCACTAGAAAAACCATCATTCCAATATTTTAAATCATAATAATCTAAATCTTTCCAAATCTTGCTTTCTTTGTTATATAATCTTTTTAAAGGTCTTTTTGGAATCAAATCAGTATCACACTCTAAGTTAGTAAGTAAATGAAAATGAATTGCACCACGTTTTTGATGTTCTTTAACACAAATATATCTAAAGTCTTTTTTTACTCTTCTAATCTTATCTACATAATATCTAAATCTTTTATTAGCAAATTCTTCATCAGTAATATTATCCTCAAATGTAAGAGTTACAAAAGACTTCCAATATTCCATATTAGCCTTAGCAATACGTTGACATTGTAATTTACTACGAGTAATATTTCTTTCTTCAATCTCATTTGAAGTTTTCAATTTAGTTTCTTTTTTTGAAGTATTAACTTCAGCATTTAATTTTTTTAAGTTTAAATCAACATCATCATCTTTTTTAGGATTTTTAATCCTAGAATGTTTATAATAATAAACTTGAACATAAGAACCACACTCAACAATTTTATAATCATATAACATAGGTTTTTCATAAATTGTCGGAGTTATGAGACTACTATCAAGTAATAGATAGGGGTCCTCCCTATTCTTATAGTTTCTATTCATAGATAATTAATTATCTAATAATTTTGTTGTAGTGGGTGGCGGTAAATATTTCGCCACCAACCACAACAATTTAACAAACTTAATTCAAATCAATGGAAAATCTCATCACCTGCTCCATTATAAAATAAGTTCGAACAATCCGAACTTTAAAATAAAAGAAGCAATCAATAAGATTGCTTTTTTTATATATTATCAACATTTTATTAATTTAACATTAATTAACTCCCCATTTTGGTGGATACATATATTCTATTTTTCCTTTTTTAAATACATATTTCTTCTTTATCTTTGTTCTATTTGACTTTAATTCTGGTACTTTTTCCCTACAATATTTATCTAACTCACAAAAAATATTTTGACAATCAATTAATTGTAATGGACGATCACCAATTCTCTTAAAATCTAAATTTAATCTCTTAAATTCTTCATCTTGATGCTCATACATATATCTGATAATATCCTCATTACTCATATCTCCAGTATCTATAAAGCATTTTTTTATTCCTCGAAGAGAACCAGGACCTGCCACCGTAAATTCATCTTCTCGCCAATCGACAACTTCACTATAATTTATATCCGTCACTAATTGATATGCCATAAAGTTTCCTATCAAAGGATAACTTTTTATAATATCAAAAGCTTCTTTCATTGTCTTACAAGATTTTATTTTACCAGCAATTTTATCTTCATTGAACATTTTATTTAATAATGCTAGATGATTATCATGTTTTCTGTCATACCCAAAAGCCTTATTTGCACAACTTATATATGCATCATTATATATTTTTACTCCTTTTAAAGTTGCTTCACTAAGTACCTTTGAATACCTTTCAAAATTAAATCCGTTTAAAGTTACATCCCCAAACTCATTTACTAACAACTCCCATGTTGCTTCTTTATTAAAGAGTTTAAATAATATAATTCTAAAAAGCATATCTTCATCTACATATTTATTTCCATTATAAATGACATTTTTAAGTAAATATTGACTAACCCTATCATTTACTCGATAACTATTACAAAACTTATATTGTTGTAATATATAATCATCAGTCCACGGTGCCTCTTCACCATTTAATTTCTTCCAAAATATATTTTGTCTTTCCCAAGCAAAATACCAATACAAATCATATATTTCTTGTCTTTTTTTCATAGTAAACCTCGCTATTCAAAACTAATTTTATAATAACTTTACTTGAATCTCAACATAAATTTATCTACAATTATATATGATCTTTTAATGCCATAATTTTTTTAATAATTTCTACATCTCCATGATACCAAGGTTTATTTATACCTAAATATACACTAGTAATTTCTATATAATTATACTTATATTCATCTTTTAAATTATCTTTAACATTCCCTAATAATTCATAGTTTCGCTTTTTAAAATAATATAAACTACTTTCTGTGCAAATCATTTCTTTGTTTTGAATATCATGATTAAACAAAGAAATTAACAAATCAATACTAGGTAACTCATCAAAAAAGCAAGGTACTATTTGAAATACTGCCCAAGTATCTTTTACTCTAGGCTCTACCGAGGATTTATAACTAATGTGATCATATAACTTTCTTAATACGACATATTTCCCATCGTAATTTTTTACCATATTAATATCAATATCTCTGTAATCACTACAATCTAGGTCTTTAGTATTTAGTTTAAAAGTAATAACATCACCATCATTAAATATAGAATTCATATATAAACCCAAAGTAATTTTCTTCTTTTCCGGTTGTTTAGATAATAATTTATTTTTAAATTCTTGTAAAACTTTTTTTCTCTTTGCTAATATTTCTTCTCCAGATAATGCCCATATTTCCATATTACAATTTGAATCAATCATTTTAATGGCAGCATTTTTAACTTCTTCAGTTAAAATTCCCTTTTTCCACATAAAATCTGCTAAAGAATAGATAAAATCAGTATACTCATCTGTATCTAAATGCTTAGTCACGTAATCAAATATCTTTTCTAAAGCAGTATCAACATCATTATAATAAAAAGTCGCCCGATATTCATAAATTAAATCCTGAGCCGTATCATTTCCATTTATTGAACAATTCCATGCTCCCATACAAATCACCTCTACATTAATAATAACATATTTCCAAGAAAAAAAGATTGAAATTAATCAATCTCTTATCCTGCTAAACTATCAGTAAATTCTTTAATATCATCATCGCTTGGATTAGATCTAAATCTTTGTCCTTCAAGCCAATTACCAGCACCTGAGGCTTCACGAAGTAATTCACCACTTTGACCTAAACCAGATGAAGAAGATGTACAGAATGGAATAACAGTTTTTCCACTAAAGTCATTAGCTTCAACAAACGTTTTTACTGGCCAAGCAGCAATTCCCCACCATATTGGATAACCGATAATTATCGTGTCATAATCTTCCCAATTAGGTACTTCTGTTGAAACTAACCGAACATCACGTAATGATTCATCTTCATATTCACGAGATACCCTAGAATTATCATCTGTCCAATCTAGGTCATCAGATGTATATTCATCTACTGGTACTATTTCAAAAATATCAGCATCTAAATTCTCTGCAATTTGTTCTGCAACAGCTTCAGTATGACCTTGTGCAGAGAAATAAACAACTAAAGTATTACCTCCAGAGACATTTACATCATCAGTACTATTTCCATTGTTGTTATTGTTTTCATTGTTATTAGTGCCATTATTGTTATTATTCACATTATTATTATTTTCTTCATCAGCACTATTATTTAATAGAAAATAACCTCCAACCCCAAGTACAGCAACTACTAAGACTACAATTATTCCAATAGCTACATTCTTATTCATAAATATCACCATTTCCTTTCTTTTTTTTTAATTTTAGTATTTCTTTACTATTTCTTGATATTCATCCTCCTTGACAATTTATTAACTTTTTTATACAATTTAACTATACACGACGGGTGTAACTCCCGGTCAAGTGTTTTTTTTAAGGAGTTGATAAAATTTGACATATACAATGAAAGAAACCTGTAATCAAACCGGTTTAAGTTATGACACTTTAAAGTTTTACTGTAATGAAGGGCTAGTTCCCAATGTTAAAAGAGACAAAAATAACTATCGTATCTTCGATGATAATGATGTTGCTTGGATAAGTAGTTTATCTTGTCTAAAAAATTGCAATATGAGCATCCAAGAAATGAAAGAATATCTAAATCTTTGTCTTGAAGGAGAAAAATCAATTCCCCAAAGACAAGTAATACTCGATGCTAAACTTAAAGAATTAGAAAGTAAAATGCAAGAACTTCAAAAAAGTATCGACTACATCCATTGGAAACAAAATTTTTACAACGCTGTTTTAAGTGGCAAAACCAAATACTATAGTAATCTTATAAGCATAGAAAAGGATGACTAACAAAACTAAAACTAGTCATCCTTTTAATAAGGAATCACTCCAACTACTATAACTAATACTATTATAAAAAAATTTTTCATTTTAATTCATAACTTTCATTTCACTAAGTATTTTATTACCACTATCAGTATCCACAACAACACTTTCTAGTTGCATTCCCATTAAATAAGCAACTCTACTTGCTAAAAACTTAATAGACTTAACTGTATCTTCATCCGGAGCACTACCTTGAGCAAATAAATATAACTTCTTTCCTCGTAATACTTCAGCCTCCGGCAACATATAAAGTCTATCGATAAAAGTTTTTAAAATTCCACTTACTGTATACCAATAAACCGGAGACCCAATTACCAAAGTATCATAATCTTTAATTTTATTAAATACTTCTTTAATTTGGTCATCTTCATATACAGCTCCATATTGTGATATTTTATAATCACTCATTTGTAAAACATCATGTTCTACACTATCTAATAAATTTTTTCCAATTCTAAAAGTGTTCCCATCCTTATTTGGACTACAATTCATAAATAAAACTTTACTCATTATCATTTCTCCATTCATTTTCACAATACACCCATGATTAACTCCCGTGCCAAGAGCAAAATTAAAACTTATGATTTATTATTCATAAGTTTTACTCAAATATTTGATGCTTCTCTTTCCAATCCTCAAATTCTCTTTTTTCATCTTCAGTTTCTATCTCTGCGTGATAATAATGTTTTGTAAATTCCCCACAAGAACTACCAATTTCTCTTCCCGGAGGACTATATGTTTTTATTCTTAAACCTAGAACAGACTTTGCAATAGCATCTATCCATAACTTTTCATTTTCACTTATCTTTAATTCATTAATTGGATTAAATCTAATAAACTTTATAGGAATTTGATATTTTTTTAATAAATCACATAAAACATCTAACTGTCTTTTACCATCATTAACATCCTTAATCAAAGTATAATGAATTTCCACTGGATCATCAGTCCTATGTAATTTTACGTATTCATTCATAATTTTCTTATTACTTCTAATAGTATTGCGATACTCTTGTAGATACCCTAATGCTTCTTCAACACTAACTCTCGTACTAGGAATTAATATAAACCTTTCTTTATCGATCGGCGTATGCATCGAAAAATGTACTTTTAAAGGTATACCTAACCTATCAACCATATCCTTAAGTAATAAAATATTATTATTAGGCATCATTGTTGAAATTGCATACCCCACAGTTTCATAACCTAATTCTTTTTTTACTGTTTCTTCAAATCTATAAACATCTTCAATCAACTTAAGATTTAAAAGTGGCTCACCTACACCCATAAAAGAAATTAACAATTTATCTTTATTTGTTCTTCTCTTACCATTAACTCTAACTGTTTGAAATAAAGCATCAACAAAATCTCCTATTTTTATTGGCACCATTGCTTTATTTAATCCTTTGTTAGTCAAATGACACATTTTACATCCTAAATTACAGAAATGATGTGTTGGTACGCAGACAACATCCATAGTTTCTTTATTAGCAAGAAGAGTCATTTCAATTATTTGCTTATCATCATTTTCAAACACTGTCTTTAAAGAATTATCCGAAAAATCTTTAAAAGTTCCTAATTTTTTTAACATTTTATTACCTCTTTTCCATTTAAACATATTAATAACCAATTCATATTTCCTTGAAACTTAATTTTAAATTTTTCATAAAAACCTCCAAAAATTTACTTTTTCCCTTTCACCTTAATTATAAAAAAACAAGTATTTTTTTACAAATACTCATTTTTCATAACTTCTATAAACTATATTTATAGGTATAACTACATCTAATAATTAATATAACTCCAGATTATAGTCAATATATTCTTCAATAAACTTTCTTGGAGCCGTAGTTAAAAAATGTGGATCATATAAAATATTAATATCTACTGTTGGCAATTTCTCTTTTAGTTCCAATTCTTCAATTTCGCCACTTTCTATTTCCGATTCTACTAAATTATGAATTACATAACCAACTCCTAAATCCTTTTTAACTGCTGCAATAATCATTTCACTAGTATGAATATTAATAACATTTTGAATTTCAACATTATTCTTAGTAAGAACTTCATTTAAATCATTGCGATTTGCTGTCCCTGGAATTGGCAATATCAATGGTAATTCTCTTAGATCATTCAACTTCTTTATAGAACTTATATCTAACGATTTTGTATCTTTCCTCACTATAAAAGCATAATTAACAGTTTTTAACTTAGCCACCTTCATACCTTCATCTAGATGTTCATCTATCGGTGAGGTATCAATTGCAAAATCGATTTTATGCGTATCAAGTAAATTGACTAAACTTGAAGTTGAACCAGTTATTATGGTTATTTCAATATTAGGAAACTTTTTATGAAAATCCATAATCTTATCAAATAGAAAAAATGAACCTATATTAGATGGCATACCAATTGATAATTTACCTCTTTCCAAATTTTCCGTTTCTAGCATATTACGCTCAGCAACTATCAAATTGTTAAATGACTTTTCCACAAAATATAATAATTCTTTACCCTTATTAGTTAGCTCTACGCCACTTAAATTACGATAAAAAAGTTGTACTCCCAATTCGTCTTCTAATTTCTTTATTGCTTTACTAATCGCAGGTTGAGAAGTATAGGTACTTTGTGCTGCTTTCGAAATACTTCCACATTTTGCTACATCATAAAAAGTTTTATATAAATTTAAGTTTACATTACTTTTATACATAATAACACCCACCAAGTGCCAATATTATAGCATTAAACATCTAAAAATAAAAGTTTAATTGGTTCTATCTATAACTATTAAAGGAATATACACCTCATCATCGCTATATCCAGCATGATGTGAATAAAGCATTGAACTATCCTTAGTAACTAAAGCCTTATTAGAGTCCTCAGCAATAGCAATAAAATCTCCAATAGCACTTTCAAATAAAGGATTTTCCTCACCATCACCAAATAACTTATTAGCAACTACCTCATCCTTAGTATACAAATTAAAATATTCTCCAAATAATTTTCTAAATTCATTAGCAAACTTATCATGCATTCCATTCTTTACTTTGAATGAAACTGCTCTTTCTTCAAGTGATGGAGTTCTTTCTAGCATAGCCATTAAATCCGGATAATCATCAAGTAATATATTATCAACAACAATATGTCCATGATCAGCAATGACAAAAACTATTGTATCATCAAGATTTTCACATAACTTTTCTACCTTTTCATTTCTTTCTTTTATAAGTTTATTTACTTCAACACTATCGGGTCCATAATCATGCATTGTATAATCCGGTTCTTCATCATACGCATAAATATATTTTTTACCATCACTAGCACATTCTTTATCAATAATATCAAACATTTCATCTAAATCTTTATAATGCTTATCTCCAAAAGGAAACAAAGACACTGCCTTATACTTTCCTACATTATTAATTTCTTGCGTAATATCTTTATAATTAAAGTATTTCTTTCTTACTTCATCAAACCCTACATTATACTCTCCATCTTCTTTATTAGTTCCAAAAAACATCTCTATTGTTTTACCAAGTGGTTCAATATAAGTATACCAACCTAAATATCCATGTTCTACTGGATTAAGTCCCGTTCTCATTGAAGTTGTTGCTGCTGTAGTTGTCGCCGGAAAAACAGTTGTCATTTCCCTTTTCATGTTCTTTATAAAAAATGCATCATTATCTAAATTTCTTTTAAGTATTTTAGAACCCATCCCATCAAATAAAATAACTACTACATTTTTAGGATCTTTCTCACTCAACAACTTATCCACATATTCCAAAGTATTATGTTTATATTCTAACTCAAAATATTTTCTAATTGAACATGCTAAATTAGTAATACATTCATTATAATTATTTTTTACATTCATAATAGTCACTCCTAATTATTTAAAGTGTACCATATATTCTTCCATTTAAAAAGCATTAAAAGCAAAATCTTTTAATGCCCATAAATTATTTATCTCTTCTTTCATAAACCATCTTATCAAACCATTCAACCATACTTGGATCTTGATGATTAAAGAATAATGAATCACTTGTATCAAGAGCCTTTATCGCTTCCATATCTTCATTTGATAATTCAAAATCAAATACATTGAAATTTTCTTCCATCCTTTCTTTGTGTGTTGATTTACAAGCAATAATTACACCTCTTTGAATTAACCAACGTAATATTACTTGAGCAGCACTCTTATTATATTTCTTACCAATTTCCACTAAAGTTGGATTACTAAACATATTGTTTTTTCCTTCCCCAAATGGTGCCCAAGCTTCAATATGTACTCCATATTTTTCCATATTTTCTTGAGCCTTTACTTGTTGATTCATTGGATTAGTTTCCACTTGATTAACGGCAGGAACAACTTTTCTTCCAAATAGACACATATCAGCAAGTCTATCCGGATAAAAATTACTTACCCCAATTGCTCTAATTTTTCCTTCTTCATATAATTCTTCCAAAGCTCTATATGCTCCATAATAATCACTAAATGGTTGATGTAATAAAACTAAATCGATATAATCAGTTTTAAGTTTTTTTAGTGATTCTTCTACTGATGCCTTACATTTTTCATAGCCATAATTATCAATCCATATTTTTGTCGTTATAAAAAATTCTTCTCTTGGAATACCACTTTCTTTAATAGCATCCCCAACTTCTGCTTCATTAAAATAACTTTGAGCAGTATCGATTGCTCTAAAACCAGCGTTTATTGCATCTAATACACAACGTTTAGTTTCTTCTCTAGGTATTTGATATACCCCAAAACCTAAGATTGGCATTTCTACCCCATTATTTAATTTAACATATTCCATAAATATCCCTTCTTTCCATACTATTTTCTCCTAGTACATCTTAAATATACTACCAGAGAGTTACTCCCGGTCAAGTATTTTCTTCATATTCAATTATTTCCATTTTGCTCACTCTTCATTCTAACTAAACTATTTCCTTGATTTGCATAAATTTTTTTATTTCTCTTTACTTCTTCCATCAAATCAATATTGCTTCTACTTTTTTCAGCCATTCTTTCAAATTCTTTTATATAATTATCTCCTCGTTCCATATTCTTAATCATATAACATTCTCTGGCTAACAAAATTAATACTCTACCAATTTGATCCTTATCATATCCAAAATGTTGACATATACTTTTAGCATCCATTCCATCAATTAGTACAGCTTCTTTTATTGTCATAAATTCCTTATCGACATCTTGTTCTTCAAATTCTTGAAGTTCTACATTGACATAAGTCTTAATTGCATTTCTTCCTTGATAAGAAAAATCATGAAATATCGAATATAAATGAGAAAAGTCATAAGCTCTCGTTTGATCTTTTTTACTTAATTCCTGAGCAATCAACAAATAATCATTTGCTTTTTGATACTCTCCAATATGCCCATAAGCAACTCCTATTCTAAAACAAGGGTATGATTTTACTTTCTTAAACTGCAATATTAACAAACAATCAGCAATTACTTCCCGATATTTCTTCTTATTATATTTATATCTTAAATTTTTTAACAAAGTTTTTAAATCGACATATTCCCTTAACTCTGGAACATAATGAAGCACCAATCGCTTCGGTTCGACATCCCCAATAGTAAACCACATAATATCTGGTAAGTTTTTTACTTGTTCTATTACTTTCAGTCTTTCTTGAACATCCATCGGATCTAATAACACTAAACCTTTATCACGCATTAATTCATTATATTTCACTTGCAAATAAAAATCTAATTCTTCACCTTTATTTTCCGTATCCCCAACGCTTTCTTTGAAATCACTACTTTTTTTCATTAAAAAGCCCGACATTTCTGCAACTAACTTGGCAGCTTCCCAGTTATTTTTCTTTACATAATATTGCAGTAACTCATTATAATATTCTAAATCTACTGAAAAAGTATCATTTTTAAGTTTAGCTAAAATACGCATTGGTTCAATAAAGGAAAGATCATTTTCAAGTTGACATAACTTTATATGATTTAATATAAATTCAAAATATTCTTCTTTATGAATATCTTGCAAATATCTTTGTAAAACCTCATTCACCAAAGGCATATTGCCACTAAGTAAGGCATTTAACAAAATAGTAACTAAATCTGGTTTTGCTGCTTCTTTCTTTTCCGATTCTTGAATAGTCTTAATAAGATTACAAATATCTGTTAACAACATATTGAGCAAAGGATTTATTTTTTGCTTTTTATCAATTTCTAAAGCCTTAGCAAAATCATTGGCATTGATATAATCAAAAATTGTCCCATCTTCTTTTTTCTCCTTCCTAGGAATAACTCTAGTTTCCAGTATATTAACATAAGTTCTAGCTAAATATAGATAAATAAATTCCAAACGATTCAATGAATAACGATCTTGCTTTAATTCTAAAAGACCAATAAAATCTCGATATTCTCCTTGTTCCCACAAATATTTAAGTGTATCAATCATTTTATTCTGTACATCATGTAACAATCTACCAAGCACAAAATCTACAGATAAGCCTGTTTTCATTATATATAAATTTTTAGAAGCATAAGACCACTTGCCATTAAATATAGCACCTCTTATTTCATTCATTTTTTCTTTATCATTATACCTTCTATCATCAGCATCTACGAGTAAATCTTGAACTTCCATATTATCCACTAGTTGTTGATATTTCTCTGGTAAATCTATAAGAAAACTAAGTAAATATAAATAACAATTATAATCTTTTTGATATTTTTGATTATTTTCCTCAATTAATATATCTAAAAATTGAACTGCATTTTCATAATTTCCTGCATACACTTCTGAAAAAAATAAATTATATGCTGCTAATTGATGCTTTGCATCAATTTCTAAACAACGCCGAAAACAATTTTTAGCAAGTTCTTTATCATCATGCCAAAAATCAACCCCATACTTATACAAGTCTTTGACATTAATAAATTCATAGTATCCTCGCTTAATTCTCTTGATCATTCCAAGCTCAATTAACTCTTTGATTGCTTTAGCATTATACCCCCACATATTTAAATCATGTGTAGTAAAATTTATCCCCTTATCTATTACCTTTTCATATAGCATTTTCAATTTTGCATCCATATTCTACCTCACATACTCTCATAATATCATAAATAATAACAAAGAAAAAGAACAAAATAGATTGTTCTTCTAAAATTCTTTCTTCAAATATACTCTTTTAGATACAAAGTACGATCCCATCAACAATATAATGATAGCTAAAGGTAACAAAATATAATAATATTTATTAAAAAATTCAATAAAACCAGTAGCATTTTCTAAATCAACACCTGTAAAAATGAAGCCAAGTAATGCTGCAATCGCAAACACTCCTACAAATAATCCAATCCGTCCCTTTTCTACTCCAAATTTAAATATCAAAGGAAACATTATTGCTTCAAGTAATACGATAGAAAACACACAACCTAAAATCATTCCAAACATTTCAAAGTAATTTATATTTTGCCCAATAATCCCCATAATTACTGTGATAACAACAGTTACCAAAAGAGCAATTAACCATAAAATTACACTCGCAATATACTTTGATTTCACTATATTTTTTCTAGAAATTGGTAACGCTATAGCATATGCATCCCATTTATTATATTCATCATAACTAAATGTCGTAATAAAAACCATCATCGCTACAAATACTGGAACAATGACTATAATATTATTTTCTTGGAAAGTCAATATCAAAAATACTACTAAGAATAATATTACTTGTCTTATATTCCCCTTAATCATAAGTAAATCTTTTTTTACTAAACCTAACATATTTTATCCCCCTTTATCATTAATACCATCAAATCTTCCAAAGTTATTTTATCAACAACCATATTTTTATACTTTTTACTTACTTTATTTCTATCACTAACCAAAATTTCATAATTATATTTATTCTTTTTATATGCCAGATAATCACTTTTATCTATCTTGGCAAACTCATCCAAATTACATTTAAGTATTCCATAATTATCTAATATTTCATCTCTAGATTTATTTATCAATATTTTTCCGCCATCGACAAAAACAATCTCATCTGCAATATGTTCTAAATCTGTCGTTATATGTGTTGAAAAAATTATAGTATGTTCATCATCTTCGATAAACTTCAAAAACAAATCTAAAACCTCATTTCTCACCACTGGATCTAAGCCACTCGTCGGTTCATCTAAAATCAACAATCTAGGATGATGCGCAAGAGCTGTAGCAATTTCCAACTTCTTTCGCATCCCTTTCGACAATTTTTTAATACTACTAGTAACTGGAATATTAAAATCTTTTAAATAAGTATAATAAAGATTACTATCCCAATTTTTATAGATACTTTTCATTACTGAATCGATATCTTTAGCATTTAGTACTTCTGGAAAAAAGGAATTATCTAAAACTACCCCGATATCTTCCTTTATATCAATTTCATTATTTTTAATATCTTTTCCAAAAATCTTTACTTCTCCCTTATTAATTTTCAAAATATCCAAAATAGATTTGATTAATGTAGTCTTACCAGCACCATTTTCTCCAATTAAGCCGATAATTTCCCCAGCAGGAATAATCAAATTTAATTCTCCCAATTGAAAATTACTATCATACCTCTTAATTAAGTTTTTAATTTCTATTGCCTTATTCATAATTATCATCTCCATAAAATATATCAATTAAATTTTTAACATCATCTTTCTTTATTTTAAACTGCTTAGCTATCCCAACTGCCCTTTCAATATTGCTTTCAATATCTTTTTGAGCCTGTTCTAAAGCCAGTTCCATATTCATCGGTGCTACAAAAGTTCCTTTACCCTGTCTTGAAATGATATAGCCTTCACTTTCAAGTTCATCATAAGCTTTCTTTATAGTCATAACACTAATTTTTATATCCTGTGCTAAATTTCTAATCGATGGCAAAGCTTCATCTTCAACCAGTTCACCATTCATAATTTGCTCAATAATTGCTTTTTTTATCTGCTCATAAATAGGTACAGAACTACTATTACTAATAATTAACTTCATTTCTGCCTCCTTGCTATACAGTATATAACAGTATATGACAGTTGTCAATAATTATTAAAAAAAAAGATTATTATTTAATCTCTTCATACCTATTTTTCAACCTTTCCTTTACTGCATCATTAGCAAATATAAAAGGAATCGAATCAACATTACATTTTATTAAATCATCTATAGTCATCTTAGTTTCTTCCATAATCTTTTCATATTCTTTATTAATATCGATGTTTGAAACCGTATCATTATCTGTATTAATGGATATCTTTATTCCTTCCTTATACAATTTCCCAATAGGATGTTTTCCTTTTATAGCTACCGTTTGATAATTACTAGTTACACATACTTCTAATAAAATATCATCATCTATTAATCTTTGTTGTAAATTTTCATCATCAATCACTCTAACACCATGACCAATTCTTTTGGCCCCCACATCAAGTGCTGAGGCAATACTATCTACCCCAGCAGCTTCTCCAGCATGAATTGTAAAAGGAATTTCTAAATCTTTAGCATACTTAAATAACTCCATATAATCACTCGTTGGATATAATGCTTCTGCTCCAGCTAAATCAATTGCTAAAACCCCTTTATTTAAATATTTTTTAGCTATATTTATAACTTTAAAATTATCTTCTTTATTATCTCCTCGCATTAACGAAAGAATTATTCCTCCCATAATGCCAGTTTCTACATTAGCTTTATTAAAGCCATTAATCACTGAAATCACTACATCATCCAAAGTAAGATTTCTTTCTAAATGTTTATTGGGTGCAAATCTAACTTCTCCATAGATGACGTTTAATTTAGCTAATTTTTTAAAAAGATGATAAGTTGTTTCTTCTAACCTAGCACATGTTTGTAACAACTTACAAGGAAAAGTAAATTTTTCTAAGTATTCATCCAAACTTCGACACCCTTCATTTACTTGTAATTCCTTTATTAACTCTTTCTTAGTAATTTTTATTCCATCTTCCTTCGCCCATTTATAAGCATCATCGATATCAATAGAACCATCTAAATGTAAATGTAAAATAATTTTAGGAATTTCATTAACTGTCATACATTTCACCTATTGTAATAATGATATCACAAATTTTCCTAAAAATAAAAACGTCTAGAACCACTAGACATTTTCTTGACTATTTTCTATATTATCTTTTCCTTTAACCTTAGCAATTATCACCGCAGCTATACCTAAGACGACCACTAAGCCAATACCAATAGCTACTACCAATGTTTCTTTACTATTATCAACTGCTATATAATTATCAAAATGCACTGAATCAATTATATTTTTATAAGAATTTTTTTCATTATCTGTGAATTCTGCTTCCTTTTGAATAGTAAATGTATACGCTCTATCAGCAATAATTGTATAATAATTAATTATATAATACCCTGCATCCATATATTCTAAATAGATAAACTTATAATCATTTTCATAAAGTTCATAACCATCTGCTCCTGCAATTCCTTGAATTTCAACTGCCAAATCTTCAATTTCCGAATCAAAATAATCATTTAAATTACCAACATCTTCTACTGGTACTACAGAAACAATAAATTCTTCTTCATCATCGAAGGCATCAACATACATATCATTTTCATTCATAAGATCATTCATAAAATCATAGGTAAGTTCTAATTCTTCCAACTCTGTATTACCTTCAATATTATCTCTAGTAAAAACATACCATTCATCCGGTAAAGTAAGGGACATATCTGCACTTGGTACATCAATAATGGCAGCTTGCACCATCAAAGGAAGCCCTAAAAACATCAATAAACTAAACACAACTTTTTTCATTCATTTCACTCTCCATATAAATCATTATATCCTACTTATAATAATTTATCTACTGTTATTTTGCAAATTATAGTTACTTATAGGTAATATTATCTTAACTTCCGTATATTTATCTACTAAAGAATTTATACTTATGTTCAAATTTAATTTATCACATAACTTCTTACATAAATAAAGTCCAATACCTGTTGCATATTCTTTATTTCTATTACTTCCTGTAAACCCTTTTTCAAATACCCTAGGTAAATCACTACCAAGAATACCTACTCCTCTATCTTTAATAACTAACGTTACCATATTTTTACTATTTTTACTATATATTTCTATTTCATTATTATTCTTATTTCTATATTTAATTGCATTTTGAATTACCTGACTAATTATAAAAGAAAGCCACTTTTCATCAGTAAAAACATCATTTTCTAAATCATGAATATTTAAAGATATTTTTAATTTTAACAAAGTATCTTTATAATCTAAAATTACTCCATGCACTACTTCTTCTAAATTTAGTTTTTTTACAAAATAATCTTTCTCTGGATTTTCACTTCTCGCATAAAACAATACTTGTTCTACCCAATTATTAATCTTATTAATTTCTTCTTTTATAACCTCATCCTTGTTATTGTCGGCATATAAAGAAAGAGCAGCAATCGGAGTTTTAATTTCATGAGCAAAAGATTCAATATATTCCTGATACTCTTTTCTTTCATTATCAATATTCGTTATTTTATCATTCATAGCTTTACATGCTTCTTTCAAAGCATAATAATATCCTAGATTTTCTATTGATTTAGGTTTTCTTATAATTTCACTAATTAAATATTTTTCTTCTAGATTATCTACTTCCTTCACAATATTTTGGTAGTTTTTCTTTTCTTTCCAATAATTGACTACAAAAAAGCCCATAAATATTAATGCATATACCAAAGCAAACACTACAATTATTAATCCTGGAACTTGAAAAATCCATAAAAACAAAACTAAAAATAATAAATAAAAGACTAAAAAAATAATTATGCCAATCTTTTCTTCGATATATTCCATCATAAACTATAACCCTTTCCTCGCACTGTCTTAATAAAGTCTTTTACCCCAATTACCTCCAATTTCTTACGTAATCTATTGATATTTACTAATAAAATCGATTCATCCAAATAATACTTATCATTCCACAGATGTTCAATTAATTCTTCCTTACTAAGCACTTTATCTTTATTTATAAAAAAGTAATAAATAATTCTAAATTCATTCCGAGTTAATTCTATTTTTTCATTATTATAACTAATTACTGATTTATAAGGATCTAATATTACCCCATTAACTTCTAATATTTCCTTATTATCTCTTTTATTTAATGCTCTTTTAATCTTTTCTAAAAGAATGAGTTTATTATAAGGTTTTGTTATAAAATCATTACCACCCGTTATAATACTTTTAAGTTCATCTTCATCACTTGATCTACTGGTTACAAATATAATTGGTACATTACTTTCCTTACGCACAATTGAAGCAATTTCAAATCCATCCACTCCAGGTAAATTAATATCGAGTAATATCAAATCATACTTATAATTTCTTAACTCATCTATTATATTTTCAAAATCCGTAATTGCTAATACCTGAAAACCGTTACTTACAAGTAAAGTATCTAACTCTCTTCTAATTTTTAAATCATCTTCGATAATTAATATGTCCATATAACCACCACCAACTATTATAATAGAAAAAAACTAGCATAACTAGTTCTAATCATCAATATTTTTCTTATATCCAAAATATGTAGCAATAAAGTATAATAGGTATACTCCAAAGAATAATAATAAACTTATGCCAAAGTAACTTAAATAAGTTGTATCACTAACTAAAGCAATCTTAAATACTTTATTTAAAGAATTTATTACAAAGAAACTTACAATAATTGGATAAACTACCGGAAATAAGAAGAATATACTAAGTTGTTTAAATATTGTCCTATTTAGTTTTTTCTTTTCTACTCCAAGTTTATTTAATACTTGATAACGATACTTATATTTGGTTGAATCACTTAGAGACTGAATTGCCAAAATTGTTCCGACAATTGTTGTAAATATTATCGCAATATAATAACAAACAAATAGACAAATAGTCATCAGTCCATTATTATTAGCTACCTCTTGCCCTCTTACAGTTATACTAGATAAACTATAACATACCATATAACCATATTCATCTTCTTCACAAAAATCTGGTTCTGCAAAACTAACTAATTTTTGAGCAAACTTTTCCGTAGTTTCTTCCTCTGTGTTGATAACCAAATGATTTTCCACAACATCCAAATTTTCTACTGCATAATCAGGTACAACAACTACATATCCTCCTCCATATGCCCATGAAGTTGTATATTTATACGATGTAAATAACTTTTGTTGCAATTCTATTCCATTATCCAAAGTTATACTTTCTAGATTCTGATTATTTTTAAATCCTTCATAACCTCTACTAACATGTAAGATATATTCATTATCATCTAAAGTAACAGTTTCCATTCCTCGCATTTCCAGTAACTTATTATAATCACTTAATTTAATTAATTGATCAAAATCTCGCCAACCATTAAGTTCACTATCCAACACTTTCTTAACAGCATTATTAGTATTCATATAAGTATTATAAGATATACTTTCTTTTATTGTATATTCATCATCAACTAAATCTATATATTCTTTAAATTTCGCTTCATCATCTGCAATTACAATATCATATGGCGCATAAGTATTTATCTGATACTCAAACATTCCCTTGAATAATCCTGATAAATTTAAACATATGAGTGTAAGTGTAATAAGAACTGTAAGTGTCCCGAGCGTAAAACTCATCGACCTAACCTTAGAAGAAAAAGTTCTCGCCACAAACAAAATGTTACCTTTGTATTTTAATTTCTTATTGTTTAGAACAAAACTAAGAATGAAATCTCCTAGACTATAAATTACCCCATAAATACTAATAATTATTAATATCAAACAAAGCATTATTGTTCCAAACGATGGATTAACTTCCACCGCTCTAAACTCTCTATCAAAAGTATCTATTGTTACAATTCCTAAAAATATTGCTACAATAAATATTAATCCCCGATATTTTTTTAATTTACTTGTTTTCTCATTTTGTTTTTCATAATATAGCAAATCATGAATCTTCATCTTTTTTATTCTTCTTCTAAGAAAGAATAAAACAATCAAATAAATAATAGCAAAATATAAGAATGATAATAAAACAGCCTTCCAACTGAACGTTATATCTACACTAAACGGAGCATCAAATATATTCATTATAATATAAGTCATTATTATATTAAGAACATAACCAATACCAAAAGAAATAATTAAGGAAATAAAACCTAAAATTAAACTTTCTAAAGTAAACATTCTCGCAATCTTTTTCTTAGGTATCCCCATTAACATATATGTTCCAAATTCTTTACTTCGCTTTTGAAACATAAACTTTGTTGTATAATTAATTAAAAAACATATGACAAGTATTATAAAAGCATTGACAAAATACATTACTAGTTTAAAGTTTACCATCATACTCGATAGTTCTACAACCGCCTTGGCATCACTAATTAAATTAAAGGCAAAAATGAAGGAAAATGCTAACGTAACAGTAATTAAATAAATAACATAATCTTTTATACTTCTCTTAGCATTCCTAACTGCTAACTTACTTAACATCACTTAAGTCTCCTCCCAGTAATGTAAGTACATCAAGTATTTCATTAAAAAATTCTTTTCTAGTTTTATCTCCCTTATATATTTCATTAAATATCTTACCATCTTTTAAAAATAATATTCTTTCACAAAAACTAGCACTAAAAGAATCGTGGGTTACCATCATAATCGTAACATTGAGTTTTTCATTCATCTCTTCCATCGTCTCTAATAGCATTCTCGAAGACTTCGAATCTAATGCTCCTGTTGGTTCATCTGCTAGTATCAATTTTGGTTTATTTATTAAGGCCCTAGCACATGCTGCTCTTTGCTTTTGACCTCCACTTACTTCATAAGGAAATCTTTCTAAAATATTTTCGATTCCTAACTTTTTTGCAATATCACTTACTTTTTTATCGACAGCCTCCGGATTTTCCCCATTAATAACTAAAGACATTGCAATATTTTCTCCAATCGATAATGTATCTAATAAATTAAAATCTTGAAAAACAAATCCTAAATTATCCTTCCGAAAATTTGCCACATCCTTTTCTTTTAACGTTGTAATATCAATTCCTCCGACATAAATATGTCCACTTGTCACATTATCTATTGTTGCTATCGTATTAAGAAGTGTTGTCTTACCCGATCCACTCGCTCCCATAATGGCAACAAATTCTCCTTCTTTAATATTAAAAGATATATCATCGACAGCCTTCGTAATATTATTACTATTGCCATAATATTTTTTTAAATGTTCAATTTTGAGTACTTCGTTCATAATTTATCTTTCTCCTTATATTTACTATTTTTCCCACCACTATAATTACTAATGCTATAAAAGGTATAGATATAATTAATAGCATAAAATCCCTCCCTCACTAAAATTATAGCAAACAAAAACTGTAAAAATTATTACAGTTTTGTTATATTACTAGAATTTAAATAAATTAAGACCAATTTCTTCATCAAAATATCTATCTACTCGACCATCAATTATGTTAATAATCATTTCACAAGTGGCACTAACTATTGCTCTATTTAAGTGTCCTCCGAATACTTTACCAGTATCATCACCAGCACTCATGTGTAAATGTGTATAAAATTCATCATTCATTGTATTAATTGTTCCCGTTAAAGAAACTATTTCAAAGTATCCTTTAAATTCATTACTATAATATTTCTTTTCATCAGTTTTAAATACACCCACTGTAAATTCTGAAACAGCCCCTAAAGCATTAATATTCGCCAGCTTTATATTTTCTTTTAAAGCTATTTCTCTAACTTTATCTAGTATTTCTTCTCCTTTATCAATTCTAACAACAATAGTTCTTCCAAATCTTTTATATTCCATGTTTTTTCCTCCAGAGTAATTATACACCACTTGCTTATATTTTACAAAATATTTATAATACTTACGAGGTGTTTTTATGTTAGTAACTCACGAATTATCCCCAATATATGATGAAAGGTCCAAAGTCTTAATTTTAGGAACCATACCTAGTGTCAAATCCCGAGAAATTGGTTTCTACTATGCCCATCCATCCAATAGATTTTGGCCAATTCTAGAAAGTTTATTTAATACTAAGTTATCAACTAAGAAAGAAAAAATAGAATTCCTACATAAAAATCACATAGCCCTATGGGATGTCTTCAAATCTTGTGATATTCACGCCTCAAGTGATGCTTCGATCAAAAACTATGAATTAAATGATATCGATATGATAACAAAAGTTGCCAACATTCAAGCTATCTTTTGCACCGGCAAAACAGCATACAACAATCTAATCAAAAATTATAAAACTACAATACCAATATTTTGTCTTCCTAGTCCATCAAGTGCTAATGCTACATTTAAATTAAACGATTTAATAAAAGAATATTCAATAATTAAAAAGTATAGCAACAAATAAAATGCTATACTGATTTTGATTAAAGTACTATTCTATATGGATCTGATGCGGTACCAAAATGTCCTTCATAGATTTGGACATCGGAGTTCAAATAAAATACAGGTCTAACCGAAAAATATGCCTGTGCTCCACTATCATTGACAAATCCGGGACCAGCAATATAAAATACTGTTGAATTATTTTCAGAACGTCGAGAAATAGTCCATTCATAAATACCCAAAGAAATCCAATTATCATTTATAGAAAGTCTATAATCAGTTTCTGTATCTCTATCAAAACCTTTATATGCCCAATTTGTTGGATCTGCTCCATAATAATAATCACTAATATACATAAGTCCCACTTTTGCATTGTATGTTGCATTATCTCCTGGGCTTATTATTTCAGAATTATATGCACTTTTTGCATTAGTTTCTCTTAAATTGCTTACATTATTTCCACCAACAATCCATACATGATCTGATATCATATTTTCCCATTCAAATCCTATTGTAGTTATATAAGTTCCATTTAATATATCAGTATTTAATGTACTATTACTCCATATATTACTTAATGGTAAACTAATGTTAATCCAATAATAAGTAGATAATTGACTTAAACTACCTTTATAATACATTAAATCTGGCTCTCCACTTGCTACTGGTTCAGCACCCAATATATTTGGCTCAGCAGAATCACTTTTAATTAATTTTACTTGTCTATCAAATACTCCGATGATTCTATATAGGTTATCCGCTGGGCAAATTGTTTCATCACTACCAAAACATACGTAATTGTTTGGATCTGCTCCGGCATAGCGATAACTATTATCCTCTGCTTCTAAATTTGAATTTGTATAACTTCCTGTCCCATCATGATAATATAATCCATTTACTCCATCTTCTGTATATAATGTATTAGTTATGTAACTTGCTAAATTTACAATTACTCGCATTGGATCTTCTTGAATTATTAAATTAGCACTAAAGGACTTTCCAGTATTAACATTCTGATCGCTATCTAAATTTGCAAATATTACTTCTACTTGCCATTCTTGTGTTACTATTCCTGTTGATGTTATTTCATAATTATCTGCGATGGTAATTGAACCAGTTTGGTTTGTTATATCAAAGCCTGTTTCTCCTCCACTTGTTTTTCTTTCTAAGTTTCCAAGTGTTGTTAATTCTGTACCATCTGGCGCTATTACTTTTAATAGCAACTCTGCTTGTTCTTTATCTGTTGTATATTCAAAATTATTACTTGTAATATCTAAATACACATAATAATTTCTCGTTGCATTATTTGTAGCATTATTAGCCGTCAACGTTGCTTTTGCATAAGTACTACCACTCTTATTACCCATTCCACTACCAAAGTCTTCTTGATTTGCTGTTAAACTTATTGCACTTCCTACTTGAAATGACAAGTTATCTGTTGTTGCTGTCCCTGCATTAACATCTATATTTCCAGTTCCACCACCTTGGGCAGTAAAATATGCATATGTTGCTCCCAAAACAATTGCAATTAAAACAAAAGCGCCAATTATCATAAGTATTAAATTTTTTTTAATATTCACCATATATCACCTCACTAGAATAATAATAACATACTTTCGCAAAAATTACCACTCAAAGTAAAAGTTATAAACAAAACTTTAGGGGATAATAAAACTGGTGGTTGTATTTATGAGCAAATTAAATTTTAAAAGCATGCAAACTTTAAGAGAAAATAAAAAAATAACACAAGTAAAACTAAGTATGATGGTTGGTGTATCACAACAAAGTATTACTTATTATGAAACAAATACTAGAACACCATCATTACCAGTTGCTTTAAAAATTGCTAAAGCATTAAATACTTGTGTTGAAGGTTTAATAGATGAAAATAGTATATTTGCAAAGTACGCTTATCTATCTAATGAAGATAAAGAAATAATAGATAAAATGATTGAAAACTTATATAACAAAAGTAAATAAACTTGTCAATTTGTCATGTATTTTTCTATTAACAAACAAAAACTTATTACAACAATTTCAAATAACTTTAAAAGTTTTTTGGTTGAATTGAAAAAATTCTGCCAATTTAAAAGTTTTTCCAATTCACTGGAAAAACTTTTAACATTATCTTTTTAAAGTCCCATTTACTTTTCTATCATAATATTCATCCAAAGTTATACCTTCATCGAATAATTCTTTAGCAAGTTCTAAACCAACAAATCTAAAATGCCATGGCTCAAATTGAAATCCTGTTATTTCTTCTTTACCTTTAGGATATCTTAATATAAAACCATATTTATAAGAATTATTAGCAAGCCAAATTGCTTCTTTGTCTTCTTCCTTTACATCATCATCAAATACACCATTATGATAGTATGCTATATCAAAAGCTAAGCCCGTTTGATGTTCACTAGCTCCTGGCAAAGCAGCTTTTTGATACGCGACATCTCCTAATTCAGCAATTAATTTATCTAAAACTTTTTGCTGATAATTATAAGACCTATACCCACTATCGACAATAAATTCTACTCCTTCTTTTTTGGCATCTTCCATCATTCTCTGAATATATGGATAAATATCTCTTCTTACCATCGGTTTTAACCTAGGGTCTTGATAATTATGAAAATTATTTTCATTTTGATCAGTTACAACTAAGTCCTTTGGATAATAATCACTTGGAAGTAAATTATCTTTATTAACTAATATATCTATTGGTAAATCATTCATAAATTAAATTCTCCATTTCTAAATATTAATTTTTCTCCGTCCTTTGTTTCTGCCACGATATTTAAATCATCGGTTCCAATCATAAAGTCGACATGATTATCAGAGTGATTAAGTCCCCTTTCTCTTCTTTCGTCAATACTTTCATCTTCAGCACCTTTTAAACATTCTGGAAATGCATCCCCAAAAGCTATATGACAAGAAGCATTTTCATCTAGACAAGTTTCGCCATAAACAAAATTAGTTTGAGCAATCGCAGTATTCTTATCAACTAAAGCACATTCTCCTAAAAAGCATGAATATTCATCACTTTCGATAATCCCTTTTAATATTTCCTTACCTACCTCTGCATCATAATCTATTACTTTACCATCTTTAAACTTAACCCAAAACTTATCTACAAGTGCTCCACCATACATAAGGGGTTTTGATGCATAAACAATTCCTTCCGTTAATCTATAATCTGGTGAAGTAAATACTTCATATGTTGGCATATTAACTATTATATCTTCTCCCTCATATCCAGCACATTGCCATAATGCATCTGGTGAAAGACCAATTACTAAATCAGTACCTAATGAATTTGTATAATGCATCTTTGTAATTTGTAAATCATTTAAAGCCCTAACTAAACTTCTTTGTCTATCTAAAAACTTATCCCATTCTTCTATCGGATTTTCCCTATCGACCATTGTACAATGACACATTAATTTAAAGTATTCGTTATATGCATCTTCGTCACTTAAATCCGGAAATTTTTCTTTCGCCCATATCTTATTAGGTATTACTGCAATACACCAAGAAATATCATTAGTAAGTTGCTTTAACTTATAAACTGGCTTACTAGTTCTCGACTTAAGTGAAGCTGCCATCATATTTTCAGATGGAATATCTGAAAAATATCCTGGAAATTCCGTCGACAACATCAAGAAAGCTGCATCCTTTTTTGCATATTCATCCCATATATGATCATCAAAATAATCATCACTATTTATTTCATCAATACTTTGTAGTAACTTTCTATGTCTTTCTTCCTTATCATTTCTATCCAAATAAATATCATCTATTCCTATACTCTTAGCTTTAGCTACTAATTTTTCAACAAACTTTTCATTATCACTATAATAATTGATAAACAAAGACTTTCCTTTTTTAAAACTTAGACATCTATCTATCAATAAATTTACATATTTATTTTCTAATTCTTCAAGCATTTTTCCTCACCATAATAAGTATATCACAAAATAATTAATTTATTCTATTGTAAATTCAGCAGCCACATGTCTAACATCATATGGATTTTCACTTATAAAACTCTTAACTATTCGATATTTTCCATTATCTAAAGGACCATAAAGCCATTCCCAATTAACATCCATCCTTAATTTATTGTCTTCTCCAACTGAATAACCAATCATTTGCCAACCGACATTACCTTCCACAATATCTTCAAGTTCATACCACTTACCATTTTCCATTCTATCAACTCTGTAACTTTCCCCATAAGTATTATCTTCTCCTGATAAATCAGTGATAACAATTGTTGCCCCAGTATTTGTAAGTGTTCCTTCGACAATTTCCATTGAAATACCTTCTACAGGCACAAACTTTGCCTCTCTTGGTATTAAAGACATAGCAATAATTCCAATAAGACATAATCCCAAAACACAACATAGACCAATAACTCTTTTTTTCATAGTTCCTCCTTATAAAAATTATAACACACAAAAAAAAGATGTTTTTAAAACACATCTCTTAATTTTTTGGATCAACTAAAATCTTAACAGCAGCATCTGTTCCACTTGTAAGTCTTTCATATGCTTCTTGTACTCTTTCTAAAGGCACAATATCATCGACAAACTTTAGCACATCAACTTGCTTACGAGCTATTAAATCAATACAAGATTTAAATTCATTATAAGTATAAGCAATAGCTCCTTGGACAACTAATTCTTTCATAACAGCCATTACTGTATAAGTTGGTACTGCATCCGTTGCAACACCTACTAAAACAACAATACCACCAGGTTTAACCATCGATATAGCACTATTTACAGCAGCCCCATTACCGACACATTCGATAACTACATCAAAACCGCCATTAGTTTTAGCCATTAACTTACTAACTAAATCCTTATCTGTTGCATCATAATATTCATCAGCAACTTTTAAATCAACTGCTTTTTGTCCTCTTGCTTTATTAGTTTCGGTAATTGCCACATAACTTGCGCCTTCTTTCTTCGCAAATTCTGCAGATGCCAGTCCAATAATACCAGCCCCAATTACTAAAACATCATCACCAACAGCAATTCTTCCTAAATGAGCAGCATGAAGTCCTACAGCAAGTGGTTCTACCATTGCTACTTCTTCATCTTGAATATTATCAGGCACCTTTATTACCATGTCACTCCGAACAGCAATTTTGCTAGTAAGTCCTCCTGGATTATCTACTGACAAACCAACTGCTTGATTCCAAGTTTCTGGACAAAATTGTACATCACCATTACGACACGCTTCACATTTACCACATGGTGATATTGGTAATGCCGTTACTCTATCTCCTTTAATTAAATCTAAACGATCTCCTGGATCTACAACAACACCAGCAAATTCATGTCCCATAACAAGTCCTTTAGGTTCTCCATTTACCCAATAATGAATATCAGAACCACATATACCAGTTTTACTAACTTCAATAATTACCTTACTTCCATCAGCCTTTGGTTCTGGAATATCTTTTATTTCAAATTGTCTTACCCCATTGATAGCTACAGCCTTCAAACTTAACTACCTCCTATCATACTAATTATAGCACAATTTAAAAAATACGATATAAAGCCCAAAATCTATTTACATAATATTGTCACTTATAATATAATTGTGAAGGAGGAAATTATGATTACTGTAAAAAATGTAACTAAAAAATTTGTTAAAACTAACAAGAAAAAAGAGCGTCAAGAATTCACTGCTGTAAATAATTTATCTTTCGATGTCAACGAAGGAGAAATTTTAGGAATCCTTGGCCCAAATGGTGCTGGTAAAACCACACTTCTTCGTATGATCGCTGGTATCATGACTCCAAACAAAGGAAGTATTACCATTGATGACCTAACTTATGAAAAAAATGAAACCGATATCAAAAAGATGATTGCTTATCTTTCTGGTAATACTAAAATTTATGGCACTATTTCCCCATATGAACTACTTAAAATGTGTGCTGAAATATATGATGTACCAACTGGTGAAATAGATACCAGAATAAAAGAAATTAGCCAAATACTTAATATGGATTCATTTTTATATAATCGTATCGAAAAACTATCAACTGGTCAAACTCAACGAGTTAACATTGCTAGATGCATGGTTCACAATCCCAAATATTATATACTTGATGAAGCTACCAGTGGTCTAGACATTATAACTAGTCAAATAATTTTAAATTTTATTAAAAATGAAAAAGAAAAAGGAAAAACCATTCTTTATTCAACCCATTATATGGAAGAAGCCGAAAACATCTGTGATATGATTATCATGGTTAATAAAGGTAAAATTATTGCTACTGGAACTCCAGAACAAATAAAAAAAGAAACAAAAACCACAAATCTTCGCGATGCTTTCTTCGCTTTAGTAGGTGACACTCATGAATAAAACATTACTTATATTAAAAAAAGAATTACGTGAACTATTCCGTGATAAAAAATCATTAGCCATGATGCTAATAATACCCATATTTATTCCATTAATAATTATAGGGATGTCTGCTTTATTTCAAAGTCAAACAGAAGCCGATGTTGAAACTTACAATAAAATAGGTTTTAACTACGAATTAACTCCTGCTGAAATTGAAATATTAGATACTCTAGAAATAGATTATACAATTGCCTCAACCGAAAAACTAGAAAATAGTTTTAATAACAAAGAACTAAACAGTTACATAACTAAAGAAAACAATAACTACGTTATCAACTACGATGAAGCCAACATCGAAAGTAGCGGGGCAGCTTCCATGGCTCAAAGTTATTTAGAAAGTTATAAATCTGTTTTAGAAGCCAATTACCTTACTGAAAACAACGTCGACATCAATACTTTTAATAACCTACTTACTTATGAACAAAAAAGTATTGAACAACAAAACTTCTACAGTAACTATATAGTAAATTATGCCTTTCTATTTATCCTTATGGCTATAACTGTATCAGCTACTTACCCAGCAACTGATGCCACTGCTGGAGAAAAAGAAAGAGGAACACTTGAAACATTATTAACATTCCCAATCAAAAGCAAAGA
>CALVVH010000002.1 GCA_944363805.1 uncultured Bacilli bacterium | reverse complement strand
AAATTAACTATATCAAACAAATGTATGTGTGTCAAGTAGTTTTTTCAAAAAGTATGACTTTCCTATTGTATAAAAAAAGAATCGTATCATTAGGTATTATCGGAATATTAGGAAAAGTTAATTCTAGTTTCATAATTAAGGTTTTTATATCCAAATTTCCGTTAAATATTTCTTTATATTCTGGCATTAATTCAAAGTTTATATAAATATAACTTTTATAATTTTCTTTGGCAAATTCTGAAACTATGCAAGTTTTTCCCACGACTTTTGATATGAATTTGCAAGTTTTTCCCACGACTTTTACATCAAAAACGCAAGTTTTTCCCCAAAACAATAAGTTGTTCGATGTTCCCGAACAACTTATTTTATAAACATTGCATCTCCAAAAGAAAAAAAACGATAACCATGCTTTATAGCATAATCATAAGCGTTCAATATGTTTTCTTTACTAGATAATGCTGAAACTAACATTAACAACGTACTTTTAGGTAAGTGAAAATTGGTAATTAAACCGTCGATGGCCTTAAATTCAAAACCAGGATAGATAAATATATCAGTATTACCGCTACAAGGAACAAAACTATCATGATTTTTTCTTACAGTTTCTAAAACTCGGGTCGAAGTGGTTCCCACTGCATATATTTTTCCTTTAGCATTATTGAGAGTATCTGCTGCTTCTTTAGTTAAAACATAATATTCACTATGCATATGATGTTTAGTAATATCCGTTACTTCAACTGGTCTAAATGTACCAAGTCCTACATGAAGTGTTACATAAACTAAAGTTACTCCTTTAGTTTTTATTTTTTCTAATAACTCATTAGTAAAATGCAACCCGGCCGTTGGCGCTGCCGCCGAACCAATATTCTTAGCATAAACAGTTTGGTATCTGGATTGATCTTCTAGTTTTTCATGAATATAAGGCGGAAGTGGCATTGTACCTAATTTATCTAATATTTCCATCAGAATACCGTCATACAATAATTTAACTATAACTATTCCTTCATTCTTTTTTTCAGTGACTTCTGCTTTTAATAATCTTCCACCAAAAGTTATAATTGTACCTACATGTAGTCTTTTCTGAGGACGAGATAAACATTCCCAAATGTCTCCTTCAATATTTTTTAAAAGTAAAAGTTCGATAACTGCATGGGTGTCTTCTTTTTCCCCGATTAGTCTTGCTGGAATTACCTTAGTATCATTTAAGACAAGTATATCTTCAGGATTTAAATAATCGATAATATTTCTAAATATAGTTTCTTGAAGTTCTCCAGTTTTTTTATCCATTACTAACATTTTAGAATCGCTTCTATTTTTAAGGGGAGTTTGAGCAATAAGTTCCTCCGGCAAATCATAGTTATATTCTTCGATATTCATTTAATAATTTCCTCAAATCTTTCTATTACTTCATCAGAAATATCATCAATAGTTCTAATTACATCATCTTTAACGCAATCTATTTTTATATAACCATATTTTTCTGTAAGTTCTAAATAAGCTTTTTCAGCTCTTTCTAAGTGTTCTTTACTAGCTTCATGTTGGTCTGCTGATTCTGCTCGGCTTTGCTTTAATATGGCTGCGTATTCAAATGGCATATACAAAAATATGACAGCATCTGGTCTAGGAAGTTCCATGATACCAAATTCCAGTTCATCAAGTTTTTCATACATTTTTTGTCTTTCTTCGCGAGTCTCTAACTTACCACCTTGATGAGCCATATTAGATTCAACATATCTATCTAATAAAACAATATCTCCATTATTTAAATGGTCTACTATCTCTTTAATATTATATCTTCTATCAGCAGCATAATAAGCAGATGCTACAAGAGCATCAACGTTTGTTGCCCCTTCTGGGAACCATCCATCACAAATATATGATTTCCCTAAATAAGGTCCACCAACAATCTTACCAGTTGGAGTATCATATCTTGGAAAACTATAATTATATACTTTTATACCTTTTTTCTCACATCTTTCAACAATTTTTTTAGTTTGCGTTTCTTTACCAGAACAATCTGTTCCTTCAATTACAATTAACTTACCTTTCATATTTTCTCCCTCACATATTCTACAAATTTATATTTTAAATTATCATCAGTCCTATTTTCGATTTTTACTATATTAAAATCAGCTTTATTAAATTTTGGAAAATATACATCTGCATCTGCATCTGCATCAATTTCTGTTAAATATAGTTTATCGGCATATGGCAAAAATAACTTATAAATGCTTGCGCCACCGATAACCATAATCTCTTCATCTAAAGATTTTAAATAGTCTAATAATTCATTAAAATCAGAAAATATTGTAGCACCTTCGATATTAGTTAAACTTTTAGATAAAATTATATAAGTTCTTCCATGTAACTTTTTAGGTAAAGAGTGATAGGTATTGGCTCCCATCACTATTTTTTTACCCATTGTTAGTTTTTTAAAATTTGCTAAGTCTTCCTTTATATGCCAAATCAAATTATTGTCTTTACCAAGTTCATTATTCTTGCCTATTGCAACAATAATACTAATCATTATTGGGATATTGGGAACTTAATTGGTCCCATATGTTTATAATTTTTAATTTTTATATCTTTTAAATCTTTAGAATTATCGAACTTGTAAAAATCTTTTATTTTTGGGTTAATCCATAGTTCCGGAGCTGGCAAATCTCCATCACGCTCAAATCTAGCTATTTGTTCTTTAATACCATCAATTTGATTGACATAGATATGGGCATCTTTAATACTATAATCAATAGTTCCTGGTTTTAGGCCACATACTTGAGCAACAAGTGATAATAATACTGCATATTGAGTGACATTAAATGGTAAGCCAAGAGGAACATCACAACTTCTTTGATGAACCCACATATTTATTTTACCATCAGTAACATCCCATTCGGTTGACCAAACGCAACTAGGTAAAACAGCAGTAGCCAAATAATCATCTTGCCACAAAGATATAACTAAACGGCGATCAGTTGGATTGTTTTTAATTGTATTAATAATCTTGTCAGTAAATCCAAATTTTTTAACAATATAACCATAAGCAGTTCCAATTGTATGAGCCATATCTTTGCCAAAATCTTTGGTAACTTCTTTTTTTACCAGTTTTCCATTTTCCAAAACATTTTGAGTAGCAATCCAAAGACCATCTTCATTTATTTCCCATTCATCCCAAATATGAACATTTCTCTCTTGAAGCCAACGTACATCATTAGACTTTGCTTGATAAATCCAAAGCATTTCTAATATAGCTTGGCGAAAATAAAGTTGTTTTGTTGTAAGGCAAGGAAACTCTTCTTGTAAATCAAAATGCAAGTGATAACTGGGTATTTTGATTGTATTAGTTCCAGTTCTATTTTCAACTTCTCTTCCTTCACTCAAAATTGTTTTACACAATTTAATATAATCTTGATCCCATTTTGACATAGTTTACTCCTTATTCATACCACAATGGATATTTACTTGTAATTTTTAATACTTCTTTTTCTAGATTATCAAGCACTTCTTTATTATCATGATTCTTTAAAGCACTGGCGATAATTTCACCAATACGCGCAAAATCATCTTCTTTTAACCCACGAGTAGTCATTGCTGGTGAACCTAGTCTAATACCACTAGTACGCACTGGACTTTCAGTATCACCAGGAATAGTATTTTTATTTACCGTTATGTGGATAGTATCAAGTAAATTTTGAGCTTCCTTACCTGTTAAGCCACATGCACTTTTAACATCAACAAGTATTAAATGATTATCAGTTCCACCAGATACTATGTGAAATCCTTCTTTTTCTAAAGTTTCAGCTAAAACTTTAATATTCTTTACAACTTGTTCTTGATAAGTTTTAAATTCTGGTTGTAATGCTTCATAGAAACATTGTGCTTTAGCTCCGATTACATGCATTAAAGGGCCTCCTTGAATACCTGGGAAAATTGTTTTATCAATTTTCTTGGCTATTTCTTCATTGTTAGTTAGAATCAAACCACCACGTGGTCCTCTTAAAGTCTTATGGGTAGTTGTAGTTACAACATCAGCATAAGGAATTGGACTTGGATGTAGTCCAACTGCTACAAGTCCTGCTATATGAGCCATATCAACAAAAAGATATGCTCCAACTAAATCGGCAATTTCACGAAATTTAGCAAAATCGATAGTCCGCGAATAAGCACTAGCACCAGCAATAATCATTTTAGGCTTTTCTTTTAATACTTTTTCTTTTAAAGCATCATAATCAATCATTTCTGCTTCAGGATCAACATCATAGTCAACTATTTCATAGTCCATTCCACTAAAAGACATTTTATGACCATGAGTTAAGTGTCCTCCGTTTGACAAATTCATTCCCATTACTTTATCGCCATGATTAAGTAATGCGCGATACACTGCCATATTAGCACTTGAACCGGAATGAGGTTGCACATTAGCGTATTTTGCTCCAAATAATTTTTTGGCATAGTCCCTAGCAGTATCTTCAAATATATCGATATATTCACAACCACCATAATACCTTTTTGCTGGATACCCTTCAGCATATTTATTAGTTAATATGCTACCTTGTAATTTTAATATATCATTTGATACATAGTTTTCAGAAGCAATTAACTCAATATTATTTTCTTGTCTAACTCTTTCCTTTCTTAAAGCGTTTTCTAAAATCTTATCCATTATTTTCCCTTCCCTTCATCATTAACAGATTATCTATAATCATTGCTACTGTCATTGGCCCAACTCCTCCAGGATTTGGAGTAATAGCATAAGCAATTTCTTTAACAAATTCAAAATCGACATCTCCGACGATATGCCCATCAACTCGTGAGACTCCAACATCTATAACAATAGCACCACTTTTTACCATATCTTTTTTTATTAAATGCGGGTGCCCCGTTGCGGATATTAATATATCGGCATTCTTTGTTAAATTAGCCAGATTTTTGGTCTTCGAGTGAGCAACTGTTACTGTTGCATCCATATTTAATAAGGCTAAACTAAGTGGATGCCCCACAATATTACCACGGCCAACAATAACTACATTAGACCCAGCAATAGGAATATTATAATATTCTATTAATTTAATAATACCTTTTACTGTACAAGGTAAAATAGTATCATGTCCCAAATAAAGATTATAAATATTATATGCAGTAAAACCATCTACATCTTTTCTAGAATTAATTAAACCACTGCATTTATCAAAATCGATATGACTTGGTACAGGACTTTGTAAAATTATACCTGTAACACTTGGATCATCATTTAACTTTTCAATTAATGATATTAATTCGCTTTCACTAGTATCAGCCGCAAGCAAATACTTTTCAACAACAATACCAACATAATCGCAAGCTTTTTCTTTATTTCTGATATATATTTTGCTAGCTTCGTTATCTCCAACTAAAATAATAGCTAATTTAATAGCAAGATTTTCATTTTTTATTTTTTCTTTGTAATTATCTAATAGTTCATCACGAACTTTTTTGCCATCTAAAATCAAAATAATCCCCCACTTTCAAACAAACTCCGATTGTGATCGATTCCTAAATGTTCATAGGATTTTTCGGTTGCTACTCGACCACTCCTAGTTCTTTTGATAAATCCTTCTTGTAATAAAAATGGTTCCACAACATCTTCAATCGTTGATATTTCTTCCCCGATGGCCGTCGAAATAGTTTCAACTCCAACAGGTCCACCATTAAACTTATTTATTAATGCTTCTAGATACTCAATATCAATTGAATCAAGTCCATATTTATCGACATTAAGCCGATCAAGGGATTCTAAAGTTATATCTAAATCTATTTTGCCATCACCTTTAACCAAGGCAAAATCACGAACTCTTTTAAATAAACGATTAGCAATCCGGGGAGTTTTACGACTTCTTCTAGCCAGTTCTACGGCCGCATCATCATCAATATTCATACTAAGCACTCTACTTGTTCTTTTAACAATATCAGCTAGTTCTTCATCCGAATAAAATTCTAGTTTGTTTACAATTCCAAAACGATCACGAAGTGGTCCAGATAAATCTCCTGCTCTAGTTGTTGCTCCAACTAAAGTAAATGGAGGCAAGTCTATTTTGACACTTCTACTTTTTCCTTCAGTACCAATCACAATATTAATTGTAAAATCTTCCATCGCCGAATAAAGTATTTCTTCAATAAATGAAGGGATTCGATGTATTTCATCGATAAATAAAACATCACCTGGGTCTAATGTTGATAAAATAGCTGCTAAATCGCCGCTCTTTTCAATCGAAGGTCCGGTTGCAGTTTTGATATTACTGCCCATTTCATTTGCTATTATATGAGCCAAAGTAGTTTTTCCTAAACCTGGAGGACCATATAATAACACATGATCAAGCGGTTCATTACGCATCTTTGCAGCTTCAATAAATATTCGCAAGTTTTCTTTTATTTTTTCTTGGCCAACGTATTCATCCAAATTTTCTGGCCGAATGCTTTTATCAAATATATCTTCTGGTCTTAAATCGCCCTCAACAATTCGATCTTCCATATGCTAACCTCCTTACTAAAATTATTATACAATAGAAGCAATTTATTTTCTACTCCAAAGTTAGCAAGAATACTATCTAATTCAAACCAACTTCTAATTACTTTAATTTTTTCCCTTTTTGATTTCATCTAAGCCATGTTATTTATCATTAATATCAATTTCTATATTCAAATTAACCCTTTTATTCTTTTGGAAAATAACAATTTAATTTTACAAAACAAATGTATGTGCGTCAACTTTTTTTAATGAATTTACAAAATTTCCTATAAGAGTCAAAATTTTTTAAATATCCAAAATTATGGGTTGTAGAAATGGAACATTTATTGTATAATTATTTTTAGAATAAAGGGTATGAGTGATACAAATGTTTCGAGATTTTGATTATGAAAATAAACCAGTCGTAGATATAGTTAATGAAATGATTATGGATGCCATTTCTAAAAATGCTTCCGATATTCATTTTGACCCAACCGAAAATGAATTAAATGTCCGCATTAGAATCGATGGGGAACTTTTAGAATACGCTAAAGTTCCTAATTTTGTTAAAAAGAATCTTTTAACAAGAATCAAAATTATCGCTGGTATGAACATTACTGAAACACGACTACCTCAAGATGGTGCTATCAAAAACTTAACTGATACTAACGACCTAGACCTTCGTGTTTCGAGTTTACCTATCGTCGATGGAGAAAAAATTGTTATTCGTATCTTGAACTACACAATGAGTACAAGTGGCTTAGAAAATCTCGGCTTATCAGAAAATAATTTGGAAAAAATTTACAAATTACTTCGTATTCCTAACGGTATCATCTTAGTATCCGGAGCTACTGGTACTGGTAAATCAACAACTGTTTATGCTATGTTACAAATACTAAATACAGTATCACGCAATATAATCACTGTTGAAGACCCAGTCGAAATGAAAATTACTGGCATCAATCAAGTTCAAGTTATGGCAGACATCGGCCTAACATTTGGTAACACTCTAAGAAGTATTTTACGTCAAGACCCTGACGTTATAATGATCGGAGAAATTCGTGATGATGAAACCGCACGAATTGCTGTTAGAGCATCTATCACTGGTCACTTAGTACTTTCAACTATTCACACCAACAACTCCTTAAATACCATCGAAAGATTACTCGACATGGAAGTTGAAAGATATTTGCTTGGAAGTGCCATAACTGGTATAATTTCTCAAAGACTAGTTAAAAGACTATGTCCAAAGTGCCGTACTAGTAGACCAACTACAAATTTTGAAAAGATATTATTTGAGAAAGTTTTAGGTCAACAAGTAGATACCATTTACGCTCCAAAAGGTTGTGATGCATGTATTAATGGTTATACTGGTCGTATTGCTCTTCACGAAGTCCTAATAATTAGTCAAGAAATAAGAGATGCTATAACCAACAACATTCGCAAAAATGAACTTCGGCACCTTGTTTATGATCGTAGTGACGTTACCAGTCTTCTTAAAGATGGTTTAGAAAAAGTTGTCGCTGGTCTTACAAGTATCGATGAAATACTTAGAGTTATCGATGTTGACGATGATATTGGTGAAGATGAAGACGATTTAAAAGCAGCATTCATGGGCAAAATAGATACACCTCCCCAAGTTACTTCATCACCTACACCAACAACAGAAGAATTAATTGATCAACCAATAGAAAGCATTCCCCCAGTAACTGAAGAACTTATTGAACCTGTAATGCCTACTACCAATAATCCTGTTGAAACTATCGAACAAATTCCTGCTACACAAGAATTTATCGAAGAACCTACAATGTTAGATCCAAATATAACTCAAAATCAAGAATTTGCAGAACAACCTACAATTGAAGAAATAAACACCCCGGAAATGACTAACACAGATGACTCTGTACAAACTCCAGAACAAAATCTCATTGAAACTCCACAAGTAAATCAAGAGTTTGTTGCCCCACCATTCATCGATCAATTAAGTAACCCTGAAGTTACTAACCTAAATAATACCGAACCAATTTTAGAACAATATGTTGAACAACCTCAAGTTGAACAAACTATTAATCCAGAAATCCCAAATTTAAATGATTTTCCACAACCAGAACAATTTACAATTGATACCAAACCTAATGAATTTTATAATTCTGAAGTAATAGAACAACCAAACATGGAAGGAACTATTCCCGATTTAACTAACAATAATCTTGAACAACCTATAGACAATCAATATCCTCAAGAAAATGTTGCAGAAACATTATAAAAAGTCATCGTAAGATGACTTTTTCATTAATTTCTAACTACTAAATGTTCAAAATCAGGGCTTTCTAAAACACCCTTTATAACCAACGGTCTAATATTTAATTTTAAATAATCCTCTTTCTTATACCACAACATATGCATATTGGGATTTTCTAAATTGATGAAATCTCCCTTTTTAAAATATTCTTCACTAACATTCATAAGATAAACAAATAAATATTCATGAAATTTCGTTCCATCTGAATAAGAAAAGAAATTTTCCATAATACGAACCAATTTAGCATCAGATAAATCCCAACCTAATTCTTCTCTTATCTCTCGCAAAACAGCTGCCTTACTATCTTCACCAAAATTAATACGTCCTCCCAAAATACTATAATAATCCTTATCATTTCTTTTACTGATGAGATAATTATCTTGATGCCTAATTATAGCAGCACTCCTGACATTGAATCGTTCATTTTCACCAACTTTAAATGTTAAATCCATTAAATATGAAATCTCCTTTCTAGTTCATTTTTCACTTGTTTTTTATTAAATACAGTCAAAAAGACTAAGACAATTATACTTATTATCACTGAAATATAACTTGGCCAAAGAACTGTAACTTTATTTAAAATAAGTAGTATCCCTGGTACCAAACCTATCATTGAATTGATTGTTGCATAAAAGATAAAATCTTTAGCTAAATTCTGCCGAAATATCCGCATTATCATAATAGCAATTGTATAAATACTACATAAAAAAGGTAAACAATAATTAATACTCCAAAAATTAAAACCAGTAAAATAGTCCCAAAGAATAGACACCACGATAATCAAAAGCATTTCTGCAAATAACATTTTCATAAAATGTTTTCTGCCTCTTAATGCTGTAACTAAAGTCAGCCAAAAGGAAAAGACTCCAGCAATAACAAACCAAGCCCAAGAAATCGATCTACTAATCGTAAAATTGATAAATAAACATAGCACTACTGCTACTAAAGAACATACTTTTAAAATATTTAAAAGTAAGCTATGATGCTTATAATTATATTCTAATCGTGGAAAAACATCGGCAGTTGCTCCTTTTTCAATTGGTGTTTTACAAAGCGGACAAATATTAGTATCACTAGCAATATCTACTTTACATTTCAAACACCTTTGCATTATTTATCACCCCTAATTTTATTAGTATTTATTACAATATTTACCCCATCATCAGCTAAATATCTAAAGAAATTTTTCTCAATTTCACTATTGATAAATTGTGAAGTAAAACTAAGCAACATCTTATCTAAATAAGAACACATACAAAGCTGAATTGTTGATGTACTAATAAATACATCAAAATAATCAATATACTTTTGATATATCTCTGGCATATTGATAATCCCTATATTTGATAGAGTCATCGTCTGATACTTATCGGTAAATTTATAGACATAACGTAAAACCAAATCTTTAATAAATATAGGAATGAGTCTTAGAATAAATATATCTTCCAATATTGCCATATTGTTCATCTTATTCTTGACATTTTCAGAATCCAAATTTTTCTTAAATTCTTCTTTAACTACTTTGGCGATTTGGCTAGTAGTCTCTCCATTATATTTATAACTTATATTGACAGCATTAAAAAAATTTCGTACTGTATAAGACGGATAATAATTTCGTAAATTGACAGGCACTACAATAACTATCGGTTTCTTCCGGTCCTTTATATCCATTGCTTCTCCAATACTTTTTATTAACACACTTGTCAAATAAACAGTTAAAGTTACATTATTCTTTTTTGCTAACTCAAGTAATTTTTTTACATCAGCAATTCCTTCAATTATCTTAAGTCTATTTTCCGCATACTTCTCATCATGCACCTGATAAGCAATATTGTTACTAGAAACAACTTTTCTTATTTTTCCTGTTTTAAACTTTTTAAAAGAGTCATTACTACTTTCCTTTGTACTTGCTATATTGATTAGTTCTTTATTTTTTAAACTATATTTAATATCTAAATAATATGCTACTAAACTTTTTAAAAACATTAAAGTACCTGTCCCATCTGTTAAAGCATGATTAACCTCCAAATTGATCCTTTTTTTATAATAAGTTACTTGAAAAAGTAGCGAATTATCAAAACTACTACAAGGACGATTATGTTCTTCACAAACTATCGGCTCAATATGTGATTCTTCCAAATAATACCAGAAAAGCCCTCTTTTTAATACTGACCTAAAAATAGGAAATTCTTCCAAATTTTTAGCTAACGCTTGCTTTAAAATATTAGCATCGATATTTTCTTTTAAACTGACACTAAAACGAAATATCTTGGCATCATATTTATTCTGCGACGGCGGAAATATCTTCGCCGCATTATCTAATCTATACCATTTACTCAACGTTAATCACCTATAAATCCTTTAATATATTCTATGGTTATTCGGGTATATTTTTTATCTAAAATATTTGTAAAATACCCATGAACTGCTTTTTTTATATCATAATGTTTGACACTAACCAAATGTCTTTTTAATTTTTTTACTAACGCTACTCCCTCATCATGAAGTGGATCATCCGTCCCCGTAATTACCAAAGTTCTAGGCAACCCAAAAAGATGTTTAGCGTTTAGCACATTTACATATATATCTTCTTTATCTTCTCTTTTAAGTAAATACATATTAATATAATCTTCTAAATGTTTTCGAGTCAAAAATCCTTTACCGTCATTAGTTATAACTGAACAATATTTAGTAGTTTTCGTATAATCTGTTTGGGTCGCTGGATAAATTAAAACTAACTTACCTACCCTAAATGTTCGCTCATAAAGTCCTTTTAAACTAAGAGCAAAAGCCAAATTACCTCCGGCAGAATCCCCCATTAAAACAACATCATCCCAAGTAATGCCAAAAGAAGATATATTATTCATAATATGTTTAATTACTTTATAACAATCATCAAAGCCAGCTGGATATGGATATTCTGGAGCTAAACGATATCCTATAGATATAACTTTTCTCTTTAAATCACTAGCGAGTTTAAAACATATGTTACTGTGAGTATCTAAATTACCGGAAACCCAACCTCCCCCATGAATATAGATGATAAGTTTTTGACTTTTCCATGGATCAAAAACCCGTACTTTCACGCCATCTAAAAAAGAATCAGCATATTTTTCGTTCTTAACAATATTAGGATTAACAATATTTTGAATCACCCGATATAATTTGATATTCTTTTTTATAGGAAACTTATCTACTATTTTCAAAAATTATCACCAATATTACTATACCACGAAAAAAGCAGATTTTAAACCTGCTTTTAATCAATTAATCGGCTTTTTCTTACTAAACTATCATATTTTTCTAAAATAGTAGAATCTTGAATTAAAAAACGATATTTATCATATATAAACCTAAATTTTTCCATAAGTATATCAATATTTTTATCATTAGTATTATATTCAGCAATCAATTTTGCTATATCAGTATCTAATTCAGCTAATATTTTATCGCAATCTTTGCGTGTTTTTAAATTATTATAAATATTTTCCAAAATACTTGAAAGTACACCTTCAGTTATACCAGCAAAAAGAAAACTTCCTTTGATAATTACATAAACAGTTAATAAAGAAAATAAAATAATTTGAAGACTATATTTGTAGATGAAATTATCTGTATCAAGTATAGCATCGTCAGGATTTTGAATTAGTCTAATAACTTCTGTAATTTGCCTTTCATAAATTTCGGCATCTGTCAAATTAGTTGCAGTTTCAGTTTCAACCTTAACATTACTTAAATTGGCTAGATTTATATCTAGATAATTTTCTAATTTAGGATAATCAATACTGGTAACATCAGCACTAACTACAGTTCTGGTGTAATTATCTTCAAGATACTCTTCCCACGGAGTATAAGAAACAACCAATATTTTTTCTCCATTATTAATTTTTTCAATGTAACTACTAGTTGTCTTTTCAGTTGTATCAATGGTCGAGCAAGTTGTTTTAGTAGTGTGATATAGACGATTAGTTGCTAAAGCTTTCAAGCCTTTGTTAGCCCCATAAATTAAGCCAGATGTCAAAACTACTAAAGCTGTTGCGCTGGCAACTAATCTAGAAACCTTAGCTTGTTTTTTGCGATTCATCATCTTTCCTTTAGCAATATTTTTTTTGTGTAGAACTTTTTCTACTTCTTCCCTTCTTCCTATCTTTTCTTCAATAGCATTGTATTGAGCTTGAAGCTCATTTAAAATATTTTGAGAAAACTTAGGATCACTTACTAAATATTCTTCTAAAGAAGCCGCTTTGATTTCATTATTATCTAAAAGACTAATAAATATTTCGGCAAGACCTATTCTTTCGATATAATCAATCAAAATACTATGTCCATTAAAAAACAGTTCTTTTTTCATAAGAATTGTATATGCCGACAATATTTTTTGTAACATAATTTTACAATTAGGATCTTTAAAATCACATATAGTTACTAACCTAGCAATTTCTCTAATGGCATCATTAACACATATAGTTATATTTTCTTCTGTTAACATTCCTTTTTCGGCAGCCTCTTTATACGCATGCGAATTTTCATATGCTCTAAGTAGCTTCCTATAAACATTTAGATTGGCCATTAAATCCCGCAGTTGCTTCAAGTATTTGGCATAAATCAAATCTAAATTACTATCCGTAGAAAAACCCTTTCCTTTTTCCTTTAGTTTTTCTAATTCTTTATCACAATTAACCCAAATACTTTTAAAAGCCTCACAATAAGGAGTAACATCTAACCCTAAAGCTTGTAAATTATTTAGCAATATAACAAATTCCTTTTTTTTGCTTTTATAATTAATTGCATTCCCTCTAGTCATACTTTTCATCTACTTCTCTCTAACTAATTTTTGATATTTTTCTTCTATTTTTCTATTTTGAATAAATGGGGCATATTTTTGATACAATTCCACAAATCTATTTCTAAATTCTTCATTTTCTAAAATAAGTTGCTTGTTTTCCTTTAGTAATTTTTCCAATTTTTCTAGATAATTTTTTAATGCTTTTCTATTTTTCTTATTTTTACTTATATTTTGGGGAATCGAAGTAACCATTTTTTCAAATGAATATTTTTGCCTAATTATCAAATCAACAAGTATAAACGATGAAATTACAAGCATTTCCCCTAAGATAACAGAACCAGCTAAGCCACTATATTCCGCTTTTTCTTCATCTATGTCTTGAATTATTCTCTCAACTTCCACTATAGTCCCATTATACATATCTTCGGCAGTTAAAGTATCTTTATATTCCATAGTTTCGTCTCCATCAATACCAAAAGCATCTAAATCAAGACTAGCATAATCTCCCAAACTATTGTAGTGAGTAGAATTGACATCATATACCATACTTGCATCGTATGTTGTAACACTTCGCGCAAAATATCCTCGCCCCGTATCCGTCCAAGACTCATATACAATTACATTGGTAGTTGTTACTTCATCAACATCATCTGGTATATTTTGAACAATCGGTGTGAAATAACCATCTATTTTAGGAGTCTGAACATTATCACTTTCAGAATATATTTCATTTCTAGTTGGATATGATGTCTTACAAATATTTTTACCAATTTTAAACCCACCAAGAAGGATTCCAGTAACAATCGATAAACTACCAATTATTTTAATAATATTAAGCATCCTATTTCGTCTCAACTTCTTTTTGTACTCAAAAACATTATTTGAATATTTATTGGCTAATTCATCGTTCTTTTCCATCTGTTCAAGATTATCTTCTAATGCATCTGCCAAAGAGATAAGTTCTCTCCGAATATTTTCTAATAATTCATCATTACCCTGAATTGCTGTAGCTAAAATTATCCCTTCATTTAAATAAGAAAAATTCAGACCATTACTTTTAGTTGCTGATAAAGCATTTTTTAAAATTGGATTATCTAAATCATCTTTATCTAAAGATTTAATATCCTGTTCAACTTCTGCGTCAATAAAATTCGCCGCAATTGGATTAGCCTTAACCCAATCCAGAACCTTACTTTTTCCACTTGTCTTTAGTTCTAATTTAATTATTTGATATGCAAAATGATATAATTTCTCAACTACATTCCTTTCTGATGCATAATATCTTGTATCAGATGAATTAATTGCATCTAAAAAACCAATTATATTTCTAGCAATAACATCTAATTCTTGTTGATTAAAACTCTTAGTAAAATCAATACTATCAACATAATTAAATGAACTGAAATATATATCATAGTTTTTTAACTCATTTTGCAATTTCTGTAACTCTCCAATTGCTTTAATATATACTAATTCAGCATTAGCTCTTTGCATAATTTGCACACTATCACTAGCCCCACTACCATGTTGTTTTAGAAAACAAGAATGACACATTTCTTCAATCTCATCAATTCTTTGTATATACATAGATGAATTAACACCAATCGTTTTTAAATTACGTATCATTTTCCTAGTTTTTAGCAACTCTGATTGAAATTCTATTGCTTTATCATTGCCTATAGTCTTAGCCATAATCTTCCTCTTTTCAATAATTGCTATTCTATCAAAATAACCTACTATTGTCAAATACTTGACAAGCTCTATAATTGATGTTAAAATTAAAATCACTTGAAAGAGGTCGCGGCCTTAAATAGTAATAATTTAATTAAACAGATTATTGTTAAATTAAGAAAGGTAATGCCGCCGAAGATTAGAAGATATATCTGTTACTCTTCTTTTCTGGGGAATTGCAAAATATGTAATTCACTGTCGTATCATAAGATACGGAGCGCTTATCAAGCTGAATGGATTGTATATAAATCCATGGTTTTTGCGCTTCTCAAGTTGCGAACCATGGATTTTTTTGTGGTTCGTCTTGGAGGAGATTGACATGAGACAAACTAGATTTTTTGAAAGATGTAACCGTAGTTACCAATATTTAAACGAAATGTGTGCCCAAATAACAGCTGAATATTCGGACATCACTTTTTCCGTTGTGCAATGTGACCCCAATTTTCGATGCCCAATCCAAATCGTTCACCTGATTAAAGATATCAGTGATTTTTACAACGAAAATTGGCAAGGAAATAAGGACTACTTGCATATACCAAATGCCAAAAAAGTTTTTGAAAATTATCTTAGTTATCCTATTATTATGGCTTATAAGACATATCCGGATGGCTATATCGACATTCTCGGAGTAACGACATTGAAGTATTATCAAAATACTGCCACAAACGTTAATCCATATTATCCCATTCCAGGTAAAAGATTTTTTGAAGTAACAGGTATTATTACTAAAAGAAATAGTGAAGAAAAAAATATTGGTAAAAAAATATATGAAATTATCATTGAAGCCTTAGAAAAATACCAAGAAATAATGCCTGATTTCGACATTATCTTTGTTGCTGACTGCAGAAATTACATGAGCATCAACGGTGCTCGTGGTGGCGCTAGATACATTCGAGAAGAGCATCATAAAGACACTTATGGCAAATTAATTGGTTTTTATACAGTCAGAAATGATGGATTATTAACCGAAGCTCCAACTTTTGTAGCCAAATTTGAAAACGCAAATCATTATTCTAACCCTATCGAATTTGCTTATGAAGAAAGTCCAGATTTATTTGAAAGTATGCTAACTAAAATAAAATATAACTTAAATTCCTTTAATATCAACCGGGGAATAATTAATCATGATGATTGCGGAGAAGTTGAATTTTACGAACTAGCAAATGACAGTATAAATCTTGACGATGTAACTATACTACCTAATGGTACGGAAAAAGGAAACGACCGTATTCCTGAACCCACTAGAAAAAGAATGAAAGTTGGTGGCAATAATGTCTAAAACAATTGACTTTTTTAAAGAGATAGCCCAAATTCCTCGTGAATCCGGTAACGAAAGCGGGATGGCAAAATATCTATGCAATTTTGCTCAAGAAAGAAACTTGGAATATCATCTTGATCAATATAACAATGTCCTAATTAAGAAAAAGACGAGCGACCAAGAAGTTTTAATATTGCAAGCTCATACCGACATGGTCTGCGTAAGTGATAACCCGTTCGACTTTGCTAATAATCCTATCGAAGTTATCGAAGAAGATGGTTATTTACATGCTAATGGCACAACTCTAGGAGCTGATAATGGTATCGGAGTTGCTCAAATTCTCAATATTTTGGATAGCTCACTACCCGTCAATATCGAAGCGGTCTTTACTTCCAGTGAAGAAACAACCATGAATGGCGCCAAAAACTTTGATACTACTAAACTGACTGGTAAATACTTATTAAATCTCGATGGCTTTGATGAAAATGAAATAATTAGAGCATCTGCTGCCTACTACGATTTAGAAATAGATGGCGAGTCTAAAAAAACTCCAAGCAGCTACCATCACACTTACAAAGTAGTATTATCTGGCTTACTCGGAGGACATTCCGGTTATGATTTAGATAAAAACCGCGGTAATGCTATCATCTTGCTTGGGGAATTTTTAAAAAACTTTGATTTAGAAATAATAAGTATCACCGGTGGGACTAAAAACAATGTCTTTCCTAGTAAAGCTGAAGCATTAATAAATACCGATAATTCTATTGATACTAGAGACTTTATAGCTAAATACCAAAGTATATATCCTAACTTAAAAATAGATGTAACAAAAGAAGATTACCAATCTCAAGTAATCGCTAACACTTACCAATTACTTGAACTTATATATAATTTTCCTAGTAAAGTCATAAACTATAATGAACATCATGAACCTACAACTTCCCTAAATCTAGGAGTTTTAACCAATAATCACTTAGAAATAGGAATGCGTAGCACTATCAAAAAAGAAGCAAACACAACTTTAGAAATGTTAAAAAATTATGCAGCTAAATTTGGTTTTAACTTGAATCAAGTCGACTCGCAACCAGGCTTCTACTCAGATGAAAATTCCTTTCTTATTAAAAAACTAATCGAAACTTGCCCATATGAACCAAAAGCCACTGCTAAATCCCTTCACATAACCGTTGAAGCAGGCTTCTTCCAAGAAAAAATGGCCGACTTAGAAATAGCAATTATTTCTCCGAACATCATAGATGCCCACTCTACTAATGAACGGGTAAGCGTTGAATCGATTGCTATGACCGATAAATGGTTGGAAAACTTTCTTAAAAATTTTTAAATAAAGAGGTAAAACATGAATAGATTAATATTAGATAACAATTTTCCTAGTAACGGAAACTCTATAAAACGTCAAATAAAACAAATCGCTACAAAATGTCAAAAACAAGTTGAACATTTTGATTTTTCCGTTGCAGAATTTTGTTTCTACTTGTCTAACTATCTAATACCATATGTATATTACGATCCCATATATTGGTATAGTAATCCTTTAATAAAATTAGTCAAAGAGCACATTGGAAACGAAATTCCAATGTGCTTTTTTAATTACTTACAACAAGTTGAAACAAGCCCTAGTTTTCTTGCGGCCTTAAATTTAATCGAAGAAAAAGTTGAACAGCTGATTAATAATAATGAAGATATTTCTTCTGAAGAAGCAATCTATCTCCTTGAATATTCACATTTATCTCCAGCATTTCAAGAAAAAATAATCAAATTTCTAATAGCTAAAATAATGTGTGGTACTCTAACCATTGACACCGAGACATACAAGAAAATATTCGAATTATTTAGTAACAATTACAAAAAAAGAAATGCCAATTGTTATATCATGATAAAACCCCTCCATGAAATTAATGCCCTTGGCAGAAAACAAGAATCAAAAGATTATGGCATTACCTCCAAGAAAAATGGCCATTATTATATTATTTTTAATGAAGCCCAATTAAGTCCAGCAAACATATTAGAAAACCTATATACTCTATTTCACGAAATATGGCATACTTTACAACTAGATAATAATTATTCATCCCCATATGAAAGAGAACTTTTTCTAAAAGATATCTTTTTAGGTAAAACCTTAATGGGATATGAAAAAAGAAATTATAACTATTTATCCCATGAAGCCGATGCCTATATCCATGAAACCTTACTACTACTCGATTATCTAAAAGATAAAAAATTACAAGAATCTACCGAAATAAAAAGTAAACTTCAAAAATATTATGAACTCCTCCATCGCCAAGTTCGTTTCGATGAATTTGGTAACCCAATAAACTTAGATATCTATTTTGATATGGTTACTAAAAATAGAGGAATTAATCCCCATACTGATTTAGGATTAATTCATAGTTATGATAAAAATGGTACCCGTTTAAGACCTCTAGAGATAATTAAGAGAATCCAAAGTAGCCAAGATAATCTAACTCACTATTACTATCAATTACTCCAAAATAGCAGTTATCCTGAACAAGATATGCCCCAAATTCTAGCAGAACTATCGACTGCGTTAGAAACAAATCCTACTGATTCTTTATTACAAGATACTTACCATTTGTATTTAGGCAAATATGAAAAAAGGATAGATAACTCTATCCAATTGATTCGAACTGCTAGTTAACTTTATTTTTCTCCTTCTTCTAGCATCGTCGTTATAAATATTCCATACCCAGTCGCTGGATTATCGATAACCACATGTGTTACTGCCCCAATAATTTTATCATTTTGAATTATTGGGGAGCCACTCATTCCTTGCACAACCCCACCAGTTTTATCTAACAACTCCGTATCATCTATCGTAAAAGAAATATTCTTAACGGCACTAGTTTCATTAATTGCGGTTATCTCAATACTATAATCTTTTATTTCCTCTCCATCTAAAACTGTATATATCGTTGCATTTCCAATACTAACTTCATCACCACTTGCAACTTCATATAGCTTTTTATCAGGTAATTCTGCTTCATACAAACCATATATTCCCACATTAGTATTCTTTAAAATTTTTCCATAAGTTGTATCATAATAAAATTTTGCATTTTTACTTCCTGGAACACCAGCAGAACTTTTATCAATTCCTGTTATATAATTTCGAAATATTACCCCACTTCTTATTTCAACAATTTCACTAGTATTAGATTCGATTATCTCATGACCCAAAGCCCCAAAAACTTTAGTTTCAGGATCAATATAAGAAAGGGTTCCAATACCAGTAATAGTATCTTTAACATATAAACCAGTTTTATAAATGTCACCATCTTTTATTAATTCAAGTTCACTTGTTTTAACTTTTCCATTTCTATTATAGGTTACTTCGACAAAACCATCTGTAACATTTTCTTCAATTACATCTGTAAGTTCATCAACAGTATTTACTTCTTGCCCATTCACCTCAATTATATAATCTCCTGATTTTATATTAGGGTCGCCTTTATTAAATTTACCATTTATCTGATAAAAGCCAATAACCATTATTCCATCTGAATTTATCTCTATACCTAAAGTTTCTCCCCCAGGAATAATATAATCAGAATAAGCCATTACATTAAATGGCAAAAATAATAAACATACTAATAATATTTTTATCTTTTTCATCTAATCACCATCTATACTTATTATGGTAATTTAAAATAAAAATAAAAAACCAATAATTGGCTTGGTAATTATTGGTTTAAAACTATTCTGTATGGGTCACTTTGGGTTCCGGCATGGCCTTCATAGATTTGGACATTAGAGTTTAAATAAAATACGGGGCGTACAGCAATGTTGACATCAACATCACCATTACCTCCTACATAACCACGATAACCAACTCCGAACGCATAGTCCGCAATGTCAGAACGACGTGAAATTGTCCATTCAGCATCTCCCATATACATCCAATTATCTCCATTAATTGAATTATACCTATTTCCCGCTGTAGTCCAATTGCTTGGATCTACAGCATACATATAATCACTTACATACATTAACCCTATTTCATCTTGATACGTTATTACTTCGGTTGGACTTACTATCTCATTTGTATATGCTGTCTTTACTGATACATCGCTTATATTTTCTGCTGTGTTTCCTCCGACTTTCCATGTTGTATTTATTATTTTACTTTGCCACTCACTTGTTAGATAATCCCAATAATTTGTATTTAAGTTTACTGTATTTAACTCGCTTGTACTCCAGTTATTTGTACTACTTCCATTCCAATAATACCAATAATTATTGGAATGGTCATTTCTCATTCCACTATAAAAGTTTGCTGTATTTGTTGCGCCATAGTCTCCTTCTTCTCCTAACATTTTCGTATCGACATAATCATATTTGATTAATTTCGCTTGTCCATCAAATACTCCGATGATTCGATATAAATTATCTATCGAGCATGCTCCTTCACTTGCTCCTGGTCCAAAGCATACAAAGTTTTTAATATTATCACTTGTTAAATATCCATCTGTTACTGCTTGGGCCAATGCTTCTTCTAATGTATTATAATGCGTTTCTTCATTATATGCAGTTGTATAGTAATGTTCTTGTGTAGCAATACAACTTATTGCAACATATTGTTTTGCTCCATTACAATAAAAATTTATTACTCCATCAGTTTCTGTATTTGCTGCTGTATACACCCTCGTTAATCCTGCTTCAACTGCAGTACTTGTAACTTTGTAGTCTCCACCACTAAATCTATATGAATTATCTCCAGCTTCTTGGTCAGAATTGGTGTATGAACCTGCTCCATCATGTAAGTATAATCCGTTTACTCCATCTGCTGTATATAATGTTTCTGTTATATAACTTGCTAAATTTTGTGATGAAGTTAATGGTTCTTCTTGAATTATTACTGTTGCTTCAAATGTCTTACCAGCATTGCCTACTTGGTCAGTATCTAGATTAACAAATGTTACAGTGATATTCCATTCTTGGGTTGTTGGAGTGTCTGTTGCACTTATTTCATAATTATCAGCTAGAGTAATTACATTACTTGCTGTTGTTATATCAAATCCCGATACTTCTCCTACTGTTACATATTTTAGTCCCGAAATATTTTGAACTGATGTTCCATCTGGGGCTCTTACAGTAAGTATCAATTCTGGGATATTTTCATCTAGCGTATATTCAAAATCGTTACTTGTAATATTCAAATACAAATAATAATTTCTTGTCGCCGTATTCGTCGCATTATTGGCCGTTAATGTCGCACTAGCAGTTGTACTGCCTGCTTGGTTACCTGCGCCTTGCGCAAAGTTATCTTGATTGGCAGTAATACTTATAGCATCCCCTACACTAAATGATAAATTATCGGTAGTATTAGTCCCAACATTAACATTAGTGTTAGCAGATGCTCCACCTTGTACAACAAAGTAAGCATATGTTGCACCAACTACAACAATTATTAGTAAAACGACTGCTAATACTGAAAGTATTAGCACCTTCTTTTCATTTTTTATCATACAATCACTCCATGTCCTATTATCAGACTATCATTATAATAAAATTATAAGTCTTTATTCAAGACATGTCAAGCAATTATTGTCTTAAAATGAGATAATCAAAACGGTGATAAAGGTGATAGGAAATATTTTAAAAACTATGCGTAGAAAAAACAATTTAAGTCAACAAGAAATTAGCCAAAAGATTGGCTATGCCCGAAATACATTATCCCAATATGAAACTGGAACATTGCAACCAGATTTTGCTACAATTGAAAAAATAGCCAATGAATGTGGCTACGAAATATATTTTTATAACAAAAAATTTGATGAAACTCTAACAACTAAAAATATAAATAGAAAAGAAATATAATAACTTTTATTTCCAAACTGGAAACATTTTTTTAAAGTAAAACGATAGAAGTTCCTCAAAGGAACTTCTATCCAACCAACAAACAACAGATTAATTCGCCATTTAGTATAATAGAAAATAATTTTATATAGAAAAACTAAACAAAAAGAAAGAATAAAAAATAAATAAGACACTAAATGGCCGTAAATATTATCCAGCAACTAATAATATTTACACTTAAAGTATAATATAAGTTAATTAAAAATGCAACAAAGTTTACTAAATCAAGTGTAAAGTTGACTTTAATTTTAAAATTCTTTTTACTGAAACATCAATTTGTTCTTCTTTGATAACACCTTCCTGCACTGCTGCAATAACTGCTGAAATTTGTTTTTCAAAATCTGTTGTACAGATAAGATCATTTCCTGCTAAAACAGCCTTTACTGCCACTTCTTCGTTATCTTGGTAATCCTTTATCGCATCCATATATAAGTCATCAGTAATAATAACGCCTGCAAAATTTAATTTATCTCGTAAAATATCATGAATTTTCTTCGACAATGATGCAGGATAATCTGGATCCATCGAAGTAACAATATTGTGCGATACTAAAACAATATCCGCTCCTTGATTAATACCGACTTGAAAAGGTAAAAAATCACTATTTTCAAATATCTCATAACTTCTATTATCGATAGCAATGCCTGTATGGGTATCGACATTATTGCCATACCCTGGGAAATGTTTTAACACAGAGCCAATATTTTCTTCTTTCATCGCTGCAACAACAATCGATACATATTCCGAAGTGGCAGTAGCATCCACCCCAAAACTGCGGGCATATATATAATCATTTGAATCTGTTGAAACATCAGCAACTGGAGCAAAATTAACATTTATTCCCAGTTGCTTTAAAAACTTAGCTTTGTCAATCGTGTCATTATAAATTGCCGTAAACCCACCTTCAGCATACAACTCTTGCGAAGATTTAAATGGCTCGCTACGAAATTCTTCAAATTTACTAATCCGATTGACAGTGCCTCCTTCTTCATCCACTCCAATAAACATCGGTATTTCTAATCCTTCCTGATATAAAGCAATATTACTTATAACTTCATCTTTAGTTTTATCTTCAAAATCTCGTGAAAATAAAATATAACCACCTAAATGATATTCTTTAGCCAATTCTGCTGCTCTTTCTTTAGGACATCTTACCATAAACATTTGTCCTACCTTTTCTTCTAAAGACATATCAGCAATCATTTTATCAAACCCATCCTGCTTAATATAATTATTATTCTCCTCATTATCTTTAAACCAATTATCATAATTCATAATAACAATTATTCCTATTACTCCAATTAAGACAATCAAAGAAATTAATATTTTCTTCACAAAAAATCACCTAATAATATTATAATACATTATTAAGCGATTATTCAACTAATATTGTTTACCAATGTAAAGTCTAGTTGTAGCTTTTTTACCACAAACAACACAAGGCCCTGTAACATTTTCATCTTCAATCAAGCAACGAGATTTTAATGTTGTATCATCCTTTATCTTATTTTCACAAGCTACATCTCCACACCAATTAATCTTGATAAATCCTGGCCTAGTTGTCGCAATTTCTTTTAATTCATCATAAGTATTTGCCTCATATATCATGCTATCGCGACGAACCTTCGCTTTATCATACATATCTTTTTGGATAACTTCTAATAACTCTTGTACTTTAGGAACAATTTCTTTAAATGAAACCGTTATTTTTTCTAAAGTATCTCTTCTTACTAAAGTTACTTTATCTTGTTCTAAATCTCTCTTGCCAAGTTCAATTCTAATTGGAAAACCTTTAACTTCCGCTTCAGCAAATTTAAATCCTGGTGTCTTATTAGAATCATCTACTTTATAAGTAATATTTTCTTTACTTAATTCACTTTTTAATTTCTCTAATTTTTCCGAAACATCTCCAATTGGAATAATCATAACTTTATATGGTGCAATCTTCGGAGGAAGAACCAAGCCACGATCATCACCATGTACCATAATTATGGCCCCAATCATTCTCGTAGATACTCCCCAACTAGTTTGGTATGGTGTTTTTAGCGTATTATCTGAATCAGTAAAACGAATGCCAAAAGCATCAGCAAAATGATTGCCGAAGTAATGACTTGTCCCATTTTGCAAAGCATACCCATCATACATCATTGCCTCAATTGTATATGTTACTTCTGCCCCAGCAAACTTTTCTTTATCTGTCTTTTTTCCAGTTATAACTGGAATAGCTAAATAATTTTCTTGAAAATCTTTATATATCTTAAACATTTTTAATGTTTCTGCTATTGCCTCTTCACTAGTTCTATGCATAGTGTGTCCCTCTTGCCATAGTATTTCTCTACTCCTAAGAAATGGCCTAGTAGTTTTTTCCCATCGTACTATTGTACACCACTGATTATAAAGTTTTGGCAAATCACGATAAGTTTTAATTATCTTTTTATAATGTTCACAAAATAAAACTTCACTAGTAGGTCTTACACACATTCTTTCTTCTAATTTTTCACTACCACCATATGTAACCCATGCAACTTCTGGAGCAAATCCAGCCACATGTTCCTTTTCAACATTTAAAAGAGACTCTGGTATAAACATCGGCATTTGCACATTTTCATGACCAGTTTCTTTAAATTTCTTATCTAAAGCCTTTTGAATTTCTTCCCAAATGGCATATCCTAAAGGTCTTATAATCATACTACCTTTAACTCCAGAATAATCAACTAAATCGGCCTTTCTACATACATCAGTATACCACTGTGCAAAATCAATATCTCGATTAGTTATTTCTTTAACTTCCATTTCTTCCTCCTTATTCGGCATTAAATTCTTCAAGTTTGTTATCTTCAGTCAATATTTTATTAACCTTTGCAGTTGCATCACTCAACTTTTCACTACAAAATTTAGCTAGTTTCATAGCTTCTGTATACTTATTAATAGCATTATCTAAATCGACATTGCCACTTTCAAGTTCTTTAACTATCCCTTCTAATTCTTGTAATGCATTTTCAAATGTTTTTTCCATTTCCATTATTTACCTCCAATTTATTATTATCTTCTATATACTTATAATTTAAATTATTATCTTTTATTACTACACTCTTGCTACTAATCTCCTAAGTTGCTTCTTCTGATAAATCATTTAAAGTGATAGATCAAATACTTCATCAATTCTTTCACTTCCAAGTGTTACTAACCATAATTTTATAGGTTCAGCATTTTTACTGGAAATTGACTCAATAATAGAAACATACCCTCAATATCTGTATGGATTAGTAATTATATTTAGCAAACAAATGTTTATCAATAATTATTTTACTTCTTTTACTTCAGCTTTGATACTACCTTCGTGTAAACGAATACTAAGTATATCTCTTACATTGACATCTTTACTTGTTTTAATAATTTTATCATTTACTTGTACCAAAGAATAACCTTTATCAAGTATTCCTAATGGATTAACTAACTTTAATGTATTAACTAATAAATCAAATTTAATTCTTTTATCTTTAATTAAATTTTCGGGATTTTGCAACACCACCGACATTTTAATTTTATTTAACGAATTACTTTTATCATTTATTATATTTTTAATATCCTTATTTATAGTATCAATCAAAGTATCTAATTTTTGTTCTTTAATCTCATACATACTCATAGGATTTTTTAAAATATAACTTTGTCTTAAACTTCTAAGTTTAATAAATTTAGTATTGACCATATTTTTAATATTTTTATTAAGTCTTATTTTATAATTATCGATTAAAGTTTTTATATCTAAGACTGTCGGCACAGCCATTTCTGCTGCTCCCGTCGGAGTTGGTGCTCGCAGGTCCGCCACAAAATCCGCAATAGTCCAGTCAATTTCATGACCAACCGCACTAATTATCGGTGTAACACAATCGTATATTGCTTGTGCAACAATTTCTTCGTTAAATGCCCATAAGTCTTCGATAGAACCACCACCACGACCGACGATAATAGTATCTACTCCATATGCATCGGCACGCTTTATTTGTCTTACAATATCTGGTGCTGCATCCTTACCTTGAACTAAACACGGAAATAAAATTGCTTCACACATCGGATATCTTCGTTTTATCGTGCTCATAATATCCCTTACAGCTGCTCCCGTCGATGCTGTTATAACCCCAATTCGCTCAGGGAATCTAGGAATTGGCACTTTATGTTCTTGAGCAAATAAACCTTGAGCAGCTAACTTTTTCTTCAGTTTTTCATATTCGATATAAAGTGTCCCCAAACCATCTGGTTCCATCGCATCAACATAAATTTGATAACTCCCTTGAGCTGGATATGCCGATATTCTTCCTGAAACCAACACATTCATTCCGTCCTCTGGAGTAAATGCTAGTTTTACAGCACTACTTTGAAACATTACTGCACTAATCCGTGAAGTATCGTCTTTCAAAGTAAAATAAAGATGCCCTCGCGTATGATTCTTAAAATTACTTATTTCTCCTTTTAAATATACTTTATTTAAAAAAGCATCTTTATCTAATACACTTTTAATATAATTATTTAATTCACTTATTTTTAAGTATTCTTTGTCCACTACTATCACGCCCCTTCAATCTTCTTATTAACTCATAGTTTTTTTTATATCTCGCCAAATATAATTTAATAGTTTCATTATCCGCGTATTTACTTATTACATTCTTTACCACTTTCGGATTAACTCGTTCATACATCTCCCAAAATAAATTTATAAATTCATCGCTAGATATTGCCAAAAAATATTCAAGCTCTTCCATATTTTCTCTTAGGAATGGTTCAATCACCCATTGCGAGCACTTATAATAATTTAAATAATCAGCACATGAATACTTTGAACTTAAAACCACTGGCATATTATCAAACATAAACTCATTGTCAATCATTACAATCTGTGGTATTGGTGTATTAATTAATCCCAAATTATCTGGGTTCCGATCACTTTGCAAAAACAAAATATCAAAAAGATAAACCTTAACTATATCCCGCATCAAATATTCACTATATTTTCCATAATACTTATCTAAAACATACCAATACTCATTTAAAGAATCAGCACAAACTCCCAATTCAGCAAAAGTAAAAAATGGCCCTTGTTCGTTCAAATCTTTACTAAGATAATAATTCATTCCATTCCAAGTAAAAGTTTCATAATCACCAGTTTTAATCCCTACCAATTTAGCTAACTCGCTAGCAATCATCTCTGTTGCTATAAAACCATCTAGAGCCTTTTTATAATAATAACTTCCTGTTGCTGTATTAATTCTTCCTAAAGTAACCATTTCATCTATCTTACTTCCATCAAACATATTTAACCCTTTATATATTTATCTAATACCGCATTAATAATTTTCCGAACTGCTTCATCACTATATTTTTTAGATAATTCTATTGCTTCATTAATAACTACTACATCCGGAGTATCAGTATATTTTAATTCATACAAAGCCATACGTAAAATTGCTGCTCCTGATTTATCAATTCTATCAATAGTCCAATCTTTCATTAAAAAGTTAGCTAACTTATCCAATTCTTCCTTATAAGTCACTACCCCATAAACGATATCCTTAACAAATTCATTAGCAACATCAATATTACTTTTAATTACTTCATCAACATTATATAAAACATTTCTTTCACTATAAATATCGATTTGATATAAGATGACCATAATTTTTTCTCTAAGTTCACTTCTTGTTTTTCCCATGTAAATCTGCTCCTAACTCATCTAATTATATCAAATATATTGGCATTTTAACAGTCTTATTTTTATTTAGGGTGTAAAAAATTATTGTAGGTAAAATTATAATATGTTATCCTAATTATAGGAGGATAAGAGATATGAAAAAAGAAGAGGATAAGCATATTAACGAATTTACAAATGAATTTGATAAATTAGTTGAAAAAGGAAAAATGAATATTAATTCTCTTGAACAATTGATGGTTGATAATGTTGAAAATTATAAAAAAGATTTACATAAACACGTAGAGGAAATATTATCTACTCATATTAATGAAAAAGAATTAATAATTAAAAAAAACGAGAATGGAAAGAAAAAGGATATCAATTAAAACATCTTAATAGAAGAAAAATAGAGTTTTATATTACTTTCTGGAAAAGTTAAAATCCATAGAACTGTTTTACAAATTCAAGGAAATATAGATTTAAATATATACAGTCTGAAAAGCAAATTAATTACCCCTTTAGATGAATATCTAGGAATAGATAAATTGCCTTTTAAAGTGTCATTAAAAATGATGATAAAAATAGCATTCTGGGGACAAAATCAGGCATCATTTCAAAAAGCTAGTGAAATTATATATATGGTATATGGAGTTAAGATATCTTATGTTACTGTAATGAACGTAACTAAATATGTAGGTAAATTAGTTTATGATTATAACTATAATAAGGCTATAGAAATTTGGAATAATCGCACTAATATAGATATGACTGTAACCAAAAAGAAAGGCACTTTATATATTCAAGCAGATGGTGCAAGTGTTAATACTAGAATAGAAGATGAAAATGGTTCTACATGGAGAGAAAATAAATTAGGTATTTTCTTTTCTGATGATGATATGTATAAAAGAAAAGATGAATCTAATATTATTAATCATAAAGAATATGTTTCTTATATTGGTAATGTTGAAACTTTTAAAATATTAGTATTTGCCAAAGCAGTAGAACTAAAATATTGGGAATATGAAAATATTGTATTTATATCAGATGGTGCCACTTGGATTAGAAATATGATAGATGAACTCTTTCCTGAAGCTATTCAAATATTAGATAAGTTTCACTTAATAGAAAATATAAACAATTATGGTAAGTTTATATTTAATGATGATACTAAAAAGGTAGAGAAATTTAGAGATAAAATAATCGGTTATTGTTATTCTAGAGAATGTAACTTGATAGTAAAAGAACTAAAGAAATATAAAGATATAACAATACCTAAAACTGTTTATAATTTACCAGTTTATTTAGAAAACAACAAAAATAAAATAGATTATTCTACTTATGAACACAATGGCTGGTTTGTAGGTAGTGGTGCAATAGAAAGTTCTAATAAAACCGTAGTACAACTTAGATTAAAACAAGCAGGAATGAGATGGAGTGTTGAAGGTGCTAATTATATGATCGCATTAAGATGTATGTATGAAAGTGATCATTGGGGTGAAATATAAAAAATAGTAGTTGATGAAATATATCATTAACTACTATTTACCTACAAAAATTTTTTACACCCTTTATTTATGTAATTAATTTTCCTTCAATAACCAGCTGATAACCTCTAATTATTTGATCACAAGTCGTAAGATAAATCATTCCTTCTTCCTTGCTTATACTCACATCCCCATCTTTTACCGTCCGGTAAATATTCCTTACTTGAAAATGTAACTTTTCGTTTTCAAGAGATAAATAAATATCATCACCAATTTGTAATGTATTTAAATAATTAAAGTAAGCTTTCTTGCCAACTCCTGAATGTGCTGCAAAAAAGTAACTATTAAAAACTGGAATCTCAATCCATTCAATATTTAACTCAACATCATTTAAAGGATTATCATAATCATAAAACCCCGCATGTAAATCAATACTAGGAATATCTAGAAATCCATAATATTCTTCCTTAGTATATCTGTCATATTCCATTTGTTCACTATAGACATTCCTTACTTCACTTTCATCTTTTCTACTAATTATACCAAACAATACTAGAAGTAATATCCCCAAGATAATACTTCCTTTTAATAATCGCATATATATCCTTTACTAAATCCATACCAGTATCTGGAACATCTACCATTACATCTTTTTTACTCTCTAACTTTTCCATTTCTAAAATAGTTCCTACCCCATCCATTACTTGTAATTTACTATAATCACTAAAATCTACACTAAATACTTCTCCTTCATAATAAACTTCATAAATATCTGCTATTATTGCTTCATCAAACATCAATATACCATTATCTTTTTTATAACTAAAACATTTATTATCCTTACATATCTTAGTAATATTTTGACTAGTTTTAATTCCATTTATTAAACTTCTTACTAAACTAATATTCATATCCCTAGTAATATTTCTAATAACCCTAACTCCTGATAGATTATCTAAAAAAGTATATACACCAGGTTTTAATTTAACTAAAGTATCATTATTTAATTTAGCAACTATTACATCATTATCATCATAGATAGTTACATCATTACTTGCTTCTTTAATATCTCCCTTTATATTATCTTTATATAAAGTTTTAACTTCAATATTATATTCTATATATTCTTTCCTAATACTAACCCTTCTTACTTCATCATCTAATATTACATCATCACTTTTCATATAAATACCATCTTCACTAAGATCTTTTAAATAGTAAGTACTACCTTTCGGATAATAAATCTCTTTATTACTATTATTCAAATTAAATTCTTGAATCAATTCTCCTTTACTATCATAAACACCATATTTAAAATCATATTCCTTATTATCAGGCATTATAAATTCTACTTCGACCAAATTTTGTACTTCCAAAGTCACTTCAAAATTTTCATATCTTGGACTAGCAGCATAAACATAATTATTGATTATTGTAAAATCCTTAGCTTTAAATTCCAACACTTCTTTATTGGCAATACTTTCATTTATTCTTATTTCATCTAAGTATATATCTGCATTAACATTACTTACTTCAAATGCCCTCAAATCATCATTTACTTTAAATGTTACATTATCATTATTAAATACTTTAATAACTTGATTAGCAATACTTGCTCCCACATTTATTTCATCTAAATACTCCCCAATCAATGCCGCCTCTTTACTTGTATCAATTTCATCTACCCAATCAGTTACATAATAATCCCTATCTTTATGAATATCTTCCCAAATAAGCATTTGGACCGTTGCATGAAACAATAAATCATTTTCTAAATTAGCAATATAAGCTAAATTACTATAATAAGTATTAACATCACTATCCCAAAGTAAAAAAGCTAAATTACCATCGACACGCTGATCAACATAGGAGTACCTATTACCTTGATCATCCCTAATAAAAATATTACTAGCATTACCATTAAGCATAAGCAAGAAAAACACTAATCCCCCCAAAATAATCTTTTTCAAATTAAATCATCTCCTTCGAGTGCTTATCCTAACATGGCAATCGCAATATGTCTATAGGAGATTTTGTCGAAAAAAAAGAGCTTTTAGCTCTTCTTGTCTTTTTTTGTCAAATTCACTACTTGGTCGTACAAAACATAGAGTGTCTGTACTCCATTTTCAAGTAAGAAGTAATGAACTATATAACAGATTAAAAATATCATAAGTATTCCTGCTGGAATTATAAAAACATAAGAAATAGTAATAAGTATTAAAAATACTAAAAACATAAGGGCATAGAAAATAGTAATTATCAAGTGAATCAATCTTTCATGTTGAAAGAAATTAATCTTGACTACCATTTCATCCAAGTTAACTTTCTTTTTATTATCTTGAACATATTTAATATAATCTTTTAAATACTTTTTCATGTATTATCCCTTCCAATTAGTTTTTTATACTCCCATTGTAGTTGTTTCTGGCAAAGTTGAACCACCATCAATAACTATTCCTTGACCGGTTATATAGCTGGCTTCACTACTAGCAAGAAATGCTGCAAGTTCGCCAATTTCTTCAGGGGTTGCTAATCTTTTTAAAGGAACAGCTGAAGCAATACCCTCAATTACACTACCAGGGTCATTAGGATTACTATCCTGCGCCATACCATCAACAAGAGGTGTATGAATATATCCAGGCATTATAGCATTAACTCTTATTTTAGAGCTAGCTAATTCCGCTGCAAGACCTTTTGTAAAACCAAAGACTGCCCCTTTAGTTGTCGCATAAGCAACTTCACCAGGATCAGCAACACTTAGTCCTGTAACACTAGACATATTGACAATAGCACTACCTTCTTTCATATACTTTAAAGTTTCCTTTGTTACATTCCAAGTACCTTTAATATTAATATCAAAGTGATAATCTCTTACTTCTTCAGTTGTATCACTAAATGGTGTAAGCTTACAAACTCCAGCATTATTAACTAATATATCAATACTTCCAAATTTATTAGTAGCATCTTCTAAAGCCTTTCTTACTGCCACAATATTTCTAATATCAACACTATAAGCTAAAGTATTTTCCATATTCATATTATGAACATCATCATTATAATCCAAAACAATTACTTTAGCTCCATACTTCAAAAATACATTAACAATACCGCGGCCTGCACCAGTATAACCACCAGTTACAACAGCAACTTTTCCATCTAATTTCATTATCATCACCACATCCTCATTTTATCAAATAGCCAAAGAAAAAACTACACATTTGTATAGTTTATTTTCTAATCATCTGCTGATTTACACAACTTTACAGTTGTACGATGTACGGATCTGTGCTTGTTCCTGTACCACCAGTTATCTCAACTGTGGACGCTAGACTAAAGGACGGGCGCACGCCAAAGCTGTAGCTCACTGTAGAGTAATTGACGAGGCCATTGTTGAACACGCGGAACGAAGTAGTCGTAGTGTCCGAACGACGGGAAAGTGTCCATTCATAATCACCTAAATATAGCCAGTTATTATCTGTATTTGTTGAATTATCATAACTATATAATGCTATTGTCCAATTTTCTGGACTTGCTCCATATCCATAATCTGATACATACATTAATCCTATTTTCATTGTTTCTTCATATCCACTTTGGCCTGTTCCTACTTCTACATCATAATATTGTTTTGCTGTATTTGTTTGACTCAATGCCATTCCTCCAACTTGCCATATGGTTTCTGATATTAAGTTTTGCCATTCTGCTGGTATTGTATTATAGTATGTTGTATTTAACGTTGTATATATATCTGGTTTGGTTGTTGCATTCCAAGTATTTACACTAGCATCCCAAGCATAATCTCCGTAACTTGTTGCCTTAATTAGTTTTACTTGATTATTAAATACTCCTATAATTCTGTATTGATTATCTTCATTTTGACAATCTGCTCCTGTTGCTCCAAAGCATACATAGTTATTTGGGTTTGCTCCACTATAGCGGTATGAGTTATCTTGAGCTCCGTTTGCCAAATCGGCATCGTGATAGTAAAGTCCATTTTCTCCATCAGTTCCTGTATATACTTGTGTTGTTATATATTCTGCAAAATTTCCTAATGTTGTTACTTCTTCTTCGTATGGTTCTTCTTGAATTATCAATGTTGCTTCAAATCTTTTATTTGTATTTCCTTCTTGGTCACTTTCTAAATTAACAAATGTTACTGTTACATTCCATTCTTGCGTTGTTGGTTGTTCTGTTGCACTTATTTCATAATTATCGGCTATTGTTATTAACCCATTTGCTGTTGTTATATCAAAACCAGATACTTCTTCAACTGTTGTATATTCATAACTTCCAAGTGTTTGTAATTCTGTTCCATCGGAATCTTCTATTGTTAATATCAACTCTGCTGTTTCTTCTACAGTTGTATAAGTAAAATCATTACTTGTTATATTTAAATACAAATAATAATTTCTAGTTGCTGTATTCGTTGCATTATTTGCTGTTAGTGTGGCACTAGCTGTAGTACTACCTGCTTGATTACCTGCGCCTTGCGCAAAGTTTTGTTGATTAGCGGTAATACTTATTGCATCACCTACACTAAATGACAAGCTATCCGTAGTATTAGTTTGGACATTGACATTGGTATTAGCACTAACTCCACCTTGAGCAACAAAGAAGGCATATGTTGCTCCCACTACAACTATTATTAATAACACAACTGCAATTGTTGAAAATATTAATACCTTCTTTTCATTTGTCTTATTCATATAAAATCAACTCTCCTCATTATTTCAACTCAGTATAACATATCAGCTCTAACTATTTTGTCGATTCTTACGCTACTATAAATAAATTATATAATAAGAAGTTTTTATTATTGTAACGTTATGTGGGTAATGCCAATATCTTTTTTGCGCATTAAAAAAATCCCCAACGGGATTATTTACTCTTCTTTTTTGTATTTTTATTGATTAATCTTACCTTAACGCCTTTATATGTACTAAATTGTTTTTTTACACCTTCTGGTAAGTTTTTCTTAAAAGTCTTCACTACTCACACCTCACTTCGTTTCTACATTATAGCATATTATTATATTTTTTGGCAATCTCTTCCGCAACTTTTATACCATCCATCGCTGAAGTTGTAATTCCTCCAGCATAACCAGAACCTTCCCCGCAAGGATAAATTCCTTTAATATTAGATTCCAGTTCATCATTTCTAATTATTCTAACAGGTGAAGATGTCCTTGTCTCTGGTGCCAAAATTATTCCTTCTTTAAATCCTGGTATTTTATTATCAAAATAATTAATACCATTTCTTAAAGCTCTATTGATATAGCTTGGAAATATTTGATTAATATCGATATTGACGGTTTTACCTTTACAGAACTTATCAATATTAACAATATCTTTAGAAACACGCATTTCTTCAAAGTCTTTAAATCTTTGAATAGCCATTCCCCCTTTTGTAAGTTCATAAGCTTTACTTTCAATTTCTTCCATGTATTTAAGCCCATCCAAAGGATTAGAACCAAAATCACTTTCATTGACAGTCACAATTATTGCACTATTAGCATATCCCGAATCTCTTAAATAATTACTCATTCCATTGATAACTACCAATCCTTTATTACTTGTAGCATCAACCACAAAACCTCCCGGACACATACAAAATGAATAGACACCTCTTTTATCAAAATTTGTATAAGTAAGTTTATATGATGCCACTGGCAAGCCAGGTATTAATTTAGGATATTGGCGTTCATCGATTAATTTTTGAGGATGAACAATCCTTACCCCAACCGCAAACGGCTTTGAAGTAATATCTAATCCTCTTTGATAAAGCATATCAAATGTATCTCTTGCACTATGGCCAGTTGCCAAAATTAAAACATCTGTATCTATAGTTTCTCCATTGATAACTATTCCTTTAATTTTATTATTTTCTATAATAACATCTTCTAATAGACAATTGAAATTGACATCTCCTCCCCAAGCAATTATTTTCTTCCGCATATTTTTGACAACTTCTCGTAATTTATCAGTTCCAATGTGTGGATGATTACTATAAGCTATTTCTTCCGGAGCACCACATTCAATAAAAATATCAAACACTTCTTGCATTCTATGACCTTTATCTTTAACTAAAGTATTTAGTTTTCCATCAGAAAACGTTCCTGCTCCCCCTTCTCCAAATTGGACATTAGAGTTAGTTTTAAGCTTTCCTGTTTGCCAAAACAAATTGACATCAGCAACTCTTTTATCGATTTCCTCTCCCCGTTCATATAAAACTGGCTTATATCCATGCTTAGCTAACATATAGGAAGCAAATAAACCAGCAGGACCTGCTCCAATTATGACTGGCCGGTTTTCCAAATTGCTAAATCCTATTTGAGGGAACTCATACTTTTCTTCAGTTACCTTAGTAACATTTTTATTTTTCAAATATTTCTTTTCTGAAACAAGTTCGACATAAAACTCATAGACATAACAAAAATCATGTTTCGCTCTTGCATCAATTGATTCCTTATGAATTATATATGATTTTATTTCATCTTGCGTAATACCTAGGTAATCAGTAATAATTTTTTCATAATCCTTTTTAGCATCGATTGGCACTTTGACATTTTTCAAACTAAGCATCACTATCACTTCCCATCGCCCATCCTGCAATAATGCCACTTAAAACAGCAATAGTTAAATTATAACCCCCACAATCACCATCTAAATCGAGAACTTCTCCCGCAAAATACAAATTAGGAACAATTTTGGAAGCAAGTGTATGAGCATCAACACTATTAAAAGAAACTCCTCCGCTACAAACTTGAGAACTATCATAACCTTTAGTTCCTACAATTACCACTTCCATTTGCGTAAGACATCTACAAAATAATTCTTGTTTTTGCTTATCTAATTCATTCCAAGATTTATTAGGATCAATATTACATTTAGAACAAATAGCATAGAGCAATTTATAATTTAAAAAAGCATCACATAATTCTGTTATATTGCGTCCTTGCAACATTTTATTACGTTTAGTTAAGTATTCCTTAAAATATTCCTTACACCAAGGTACAAAATTAATAATTACTTCTTCTTTTTTACCCATCTTTAATCCCCGACTTATATCTCGACTTAAATTAAATACACAAATACCACTTATTCCATAGTCGGTTAACTGAATCTCACCGTTTTCTTCTTTTAATATCTTACCATCTTCTTTGTGTTTTATTATAACATTTGTTCTAATACCAGTCCACCCTTTTTCTAAGCCTGTATTGGTTAAAAGTTGCACTAATGAAGGATTTATATCTACTAATTCATGTCCAAGTTTAAAAGCCATATCTAATCCCCATCCGGTACTACCTGTCTTTGGATAAGCAACTGACCCTGTTGCTACCAATACCTTAGCAAACTCTTCTTTATAATTATCCGCAATGACTACTAATCCATTTTCACATTCTAGAATATCTAAAACATCTATATTGCATTTAATATTTACTCCAAGAATTTCCGCTTCCTTTACTAATGCTGATTTCATACTACTAGCTTTTTCCGAATAAGGATAATAATAACCATTTTTAACAATTGGTACTATCCCTAAAGATTTCCAAAAATCTTGCACCAACATTAAATTATTAGTATTAATTATTTTTTCAACATCTATACTACTTGAGTGATATTTGGCTCTATCTTGATTAGCATTCCCATAATTACATCTGCCATTCCCGGTCAAAAGTAATTTCTTTAAAACATCACTATTTTTCTCTAATACTGTTACTTCATGTTTCTTCCGTGCTAAAGTTATTGCTGCCACTAAACCTGCAACACCACCACCAATTACTGCTACTTTCATATTCCCTCACTTTCATTTTTTTTCAAAAAGTTATCATTCTCATCTAAAGCTATGGCAAAAGGCAAATACCTCTCCCAAATATTATGTTCTAACTTTTCAACATTTTCAATCTTACTAAAATCATGTAAAAAAGCTTTTAACTTTAACATCTTATCTTTTTCTTTACCGCCTTCCGGTGTAAGCTTATAAATAAGTTCTTGTAATAATGCTGTTTTAAAATAGACAATTACTAAAACAATTAAATAAAACTGATTAAAGAATAGTAATACTAGTATCACTCCAAACACCGGAATATCTCCCATAGTTATTAAATTCAAATTTTTAACATCTTGCAAAACTGCCTTCTTAAATGCTCTTTTGTTAACTTTTTTATTTAAATTAGAAGCCACATATTTTTCTGTTTCTGTATGTAAAAGCAAACACTTATTTAGATCTTTGACAACATATTCATTATTTTCCTTAATAATTATTCCTCTTTCCATAAGTTCTATTAATAAAGCATTATAATCTCTTTCAACATCGATTACGCCATCCACCAAATAAGCAGCAATTGCAGCATTATAATTTGGTAAATCTCTTTGATAAATTATTTCTGAGTTTTCAATTCTTTTATTGTTTTTCTTTCTTCTAAAATTTAAATATATTACAAAAATATAAAAAGGTAAAATAGAAACATTTAAATAAATAATACATGCAATTATCCCTACTAACAAATCTCTCATATAAGACATACAAATTGTTTCTCCGTTAACATCTAAATAGACTTTTAAAAATCCACACGACTGACCATTAGTAGCGACAACTTCCCATACAAACACTACTGCTAAAAGCAGAGTAAAAACAATCGTCGAGATAAGAACACCCAAAGCTAATCTATTAATCTCTTTCATACCTCACCTCGAATTATTTTTATAGCTTCCGGAATATATTTGATAGTATCTGAAGCCACCATTGCTATATCTGTATACTCTTTACTCGCTAAAGCCCCTGCCAAACCTGCCATAAAAGCTGCAGCAGCCACACTCAAAGGACTATACGCATTATATCCTAAAAATCCTGCCAAAATACCTGATAGTACATCTCCGGACCCAGCTGTTGCCATACCTGGATCTCCTGCTTCAACTAAATAAGTAATTGTTCCATCACTAATTATTGTAACACACCCTTTAAGAAGCACAATTACACCATATTCTTTCGCAAATTTCTGAACTTCTTGCTTTCTTTCATCTATCCCACCTAAGTCATCTTTCTTAATAAGCCTTGAAAATTCTTTTAAATGTGGGGTTAAAACTACTTGAGCTTTAGTATTCTTTAAAACATCTAAATTACTTGCTAATATATTTAAGGCATCAGCATCTATTATCAACTTACCTGTATAATTATTTAATATATACTCCAAATTATTTTTATTTTCCTCACTAATTCCCCAGCCCATACCCACTGCTAAGCAATCGAGATGTTCTAAAGCTTTATGTAAATTTCCATCCAAAGCAAAAAGTGTTTGTTCTAATAAATAAGGTGCCACCAAATTGGCAATGTTTTTACCGACAATAACCCGAACTATACCTGCTCCACTTCGCATAGCTAAAGCACTCATACTAGCCAGTTTGATAGCTCCACTAAAAGAAAGTGAACCACCCATCACTCCAACAACTCCAAAATCATACTTATTGGCATCTTTATCTCTTCTTTTAAATAAATCTTTTATTTCTGTTATACCTATTTTCATACATCCCTCTACTTGTTTTAAGTATACCATAAATTATCTCAAAATAAAAAGGCTATTGCTAACCCTTTATTCAATTGTTTCCATTTTCAAGAAATTTGTTATTCGTTCATTGTTAACTCCTGGTACTCCACCAGTAACAATAACCCGGTCATTAGATTTTAAATTGAAGTATTCTGTTGTTCTTTGCATTACTAAATCGACTAATTCATCAGTATCATCCATTAAAGGAACAATACAAGTATAAATACCATAATTAAGGGCCAACATTCTTGCTGTCTTTTCACTAGTACAATTTGCTAAAATTGGCGCATGTGGTCTAAAATTACTAATCATTCTCGCACTATAACCACTAATCGATTCAACTGCAATAGCCTTAACATCGACATAATTAGTTAAATCAACTGCTGCTTTTGCGATACATTCTGTTCGCCCAATCTTACCATTGTAACTAAAATGTTTAGCACTATAATCTTCCGCATCATTAGCAATACTAGCCATATATTTGACAGTTTCGATTGGATATGCTCCCACAGTAGTTTCCCCACTTAACATAATAGCATCTGTCCCATCCAAAACTGCATTAGCAACATCAGTAACTTCTGCTCTCGTAGGTCGACTATTCTTTTTCATACTTTCAAGCATTTCAGTTGCAACAATACAAACCTTACCATATTCTCGAGCCTTTTGAATAATTCTCTTTTGATAAACTGGTAATAAAGAAATAGGTACTTCTTCTCCTAAATCTCCCCGGGCAACCATGACACCATCACTAACAGATAATATTTCATCTAAATTATCAATACCTGTTTTACTTTCAATTTTAGATATTATTTTAATATTTCCATTTTCTTCTTCTATTATTTTTCTAGCTGCTAAAACATCTTCCTTACTAGAGACAAATGAAAGTGCTAAAAAGTCTCCATCATTTCTAACCGCATACCGAATATCTTCTTCATCATCCGAACTAATAAATGGAATATTTAATTTAACACCTGGAGCAAATAAACTTTTTTTGCTACCTAAAACTCCCCCATTAATTACTTTACAAGTTACACTATCAGCATCTTTAGCAATTACTTCGATTTTCATTAAACCATTTTCTAATTGGACAAAATCACCAATATTTAAAGAATCGATAGCTTCAGGATGATTGACGCTAAACTCTTCTTGATTGCCTACCACTTTTTCTTTAACTATTTTAATAGTTTTACCAGGAATAAGTTCAATTCCCCCTTCAACTACTTCACCATTACGAAATTCTGGCCCTTTTGTATCAAATAGTAATGCCACATTTTTATGCTTGTTGGCATTTACCTTTTTCACTAAATCGATAACAGCTTGTCTTTCCTCTAATGTAGCGTGTGAAAAATTAACTCTAGCAACATTCATACCAGCATCGACCATTTTAGCAAAAACTTCATAATCATTACTAGCAGGTCCAATACTACACACTATTTTCGTTTTTTTCATACTTTCACTCCTTCTTAATAGACTTCAATTTTACTACAAATCTCACTATAAGTCAAAATTTTTCCATCAAAATAAGCATTAAAACTTAATTTAATGCTTACGTGGTTAGAAAAAAAAGCTGTTAATACTTTCCCCAGTTACATCATAGCAAAAATTTCCAATAAAAAAAAGCAAGTATTACTTGCCCCCAATATTTTGATATTCATTTTTCAAAAAAATAATTGCTTCTTCATAATTTTTTTCATGTGAATCCCCTATATAATTTTCATTATCTATTACATTACCATCAGCATTATAAAGTGTTACATGAAAGCGATTATGACTAGCAAAATATTGAATATTTAATATTCCCTCTTCTAAATTCTCTTGATAAACTAAAAGATTGTTCTGCGGATATACTTTGATTTTAATATTATCCATAGTTTTTATAAAATTATCCAACTTAGCATCGTAAGTATAACCATATTTTAATAAGTTATTTTCATCTAGTTTTTCTATATTTAATAATTCCCCTTGCCCAATACTTTCATTTTTTAAATATAATAACGAATTACTTCTAAACACTTCTTTTACATATAATTTATAATTATATACATGTTTAACATCATCAAAATAAGATATTTCTAAATACAAATTATCTAAAGACGAATCTAGGTCATCAAAATACTCACCATAGCCATAATCTTCAACGATATAAATATTATTTCGATATTGTTGTTCAAAAACTAATTTCTCCTGATTATCATTTTTCTTATATACTCTAATATTATATGTAGTATTTTCATCTGTATCAGCAATATGGGATATGAGAGTTCCAAATTGAAAATAATTTTTAACTTTCGATTTGACAATTAAACTATCGTTGAGTTCAAACTCCTTAGCATCTAAATAAACCTGATAAACAACAAATTGATTACGATTCAAAACAATAACTAATGTAATAATAATAGCAGCAAATATCAAAACAATAATTCCAATAAGCATTAAATTACGCCGATTAGTTTTTTTCTTTTCTACTTCAATTACTTGTTCTATTTTTATATTCTTATCTAAATCAACAACTTTTCTTATATCGATATCTAATATCTTACATAATTTGAATATTACTGAAACATCAGGAAATGCTTTACCATTTTCCCAATTACTTACAGCTTGTCTTGTCACAAATAATCTCTTAGCTAGCTCATTTTGACTAATTCCTTTTTTCTTCCTAGCATCAGTTATAATACTTCCAATATTTTCATTATAGTTCATATTACCACCAAACCAGCAATATTATATCATATCTTATTAAAAAATACTTACTATCAAATAAAAGAAGCCATAAATACCTATCCCAATTAAACACACCAATAAAAATTTTACTATTCTTATAAAACCCAATTTTCTTTTCGTAAAACCTAAAGCTTGATACAAATATTCTTTTTCAGTATCCCTATATAATATGTTTATTATCAAATAAATAACAATTAATAAGAATATTGCCACAAATAAGGTATTTAACAAATAATAATTAATATAACTAGGCCTAGAATTAGTTAAATCATAGTTTCCTCTAAGAATCCGATAAGAAATACCTTCATATTTTAAAATATCTAAAGTATTATCTAATTTGCTCCAATCTTTTAAATAAACATAATATAAATACTCATTATAATTTGTAGTAACTTCTAAAAAAGTATTGGGATTTATATAATTTAATTCAAAATCGTAAAACTCTATTTCTTTTAAAGTAAAATCATAATCAATTCTAGGAAAATTAATCGTATCTCCCATATTATAATCAGCAAATATTCTAGGAGCTCCAATTAATTCATTTTCTTTTAAAGAATTAGTTTCATCTTGCATAAGTTTAACACCAGTTTCATTATTAAAATTAGTAACAACTCCCAAAGTTATACGATTAATATTTTTAATATCATTAATTTTATTATAATCACTAGAAGATGCCCTAAATTCTATATGAGCCTGATCAAAGAAGATATTAGCATTTTGGATTTTTTCCTCTCTTAACACCCCTAATAAAGTAATTATTATTAAATTAATAATAACTAATGCTATATAAACATACGTCTTTTTCTTTCGTAAAAAATTCTTTATTATCATATTATCTACATCCATTTATTTTCATACCAATATATTTGATTGGCATACCCTTTATTTCTTATTTTCGTACTTATAATAATGATGCCCTTGCCTTCATTTTTTAATTCTGCCAAATAATCTAAATATTTTTTAGCTTCGTCTTCCTTCATATTACCAGTTGGATCATTGGCGATAATAAATTTTGGTCTATTACTAAGGGCTCTTACTAAGGAAAATAATTGTCTATCAAATACATTCATCAATTTAATGGGAGTTAATAATAATTCTTCTAACCCATACTTTTTAATTAAAGCATTTAATACTTCATCTTTTTCATTCATATTAATTTTCTTATTATTATATAAAGCTAATCTCAAATTATCATAAATATTATAATCTAAATCAAATAATGCTTCTTTAAAAATTAAGCCAAAGTTATATAAACGAATATTAATTTTTTCTCTATAACTAATTCCACTTATATCTTTATCTTGCCAAATATATTTACCTTCCATAATTGGTCCTAAAAGAGCAATAACATCAAATATCGCCTGCGCAATATTAGCATTTTGAACCATGACATAATAAAACTTACCTTCTTCAAAAGTAAAATTAATATCTTTTAAAATTCCTTTTTCATATATACTATATATCTGTTCTAGTCTCATAACCATTACCTTACGATTATTATATAATATTATCTAAAAATATGCTAGAAAAAATAAATCAATTCTTATTATGACTATTACTTTTACTAATATTTAATATTATTCCAATACTGATCATTGATACGAGTAAACTAGATCCTCCATAAGATAAGAAAGGTAGAGTTACTCCTGTAACAGGAATAAGCCCTATTACTACCGCTATATTGAGTAATGATTGAATAATTATCCCAAAACCTAAACCAAAGCATAAATACTTTTTAAATAAATCATTTTGTCTGAGAGCAATTTTAATAATTCGATAAAAGATAAAAAATAAAAAAGTCGCCACAATTAATATTCCTAGAAAACCAAACTCTTCTGAGATTATTGAAAATATAAAGTCCGTCTGCGGTTCTGGCAAATAAAACTGCTTCTGCCGACTTTCTAAAAATCCTTGACCCAATAATCCCCCAGGACCAATAGCATAAAGCGACTGAATTATTTGGTATCCAGACCCCAATGGATCAACCCAAGGATTTAAAAAAGAAACAATTCGTTCCATTCTATAAGGGGCTACAATTATTAGAGCAACAATTCCCAATAACCCTACTAAACCTATTTTAACAAAAAAGGATAACTTTACTCCCGAGATAAAAATCATGACAACCAATGTTAAAACAATAACCATTGCTGTTCCAAAGTCTGGTTCTAGCATAATCAAAACAAAAAACACAGCAATAACTAAAAGAATTGGTAATACTCCTTTTTTAATATCTTTTATTATTCTTTGATTGCTCGCCAAATACTTGGCTACATAAATAATTAAACCTATTTTTGCAAACTCACTTGGTTGAATTCCGAGCCCTCCAATACCAAACCAACTCCTGCTACCATTACGAATCGTTCCAATCCCAGGAATTAATACTAACACCAACAAAATAAAACAAAAAAGTAAAATCAAATTAGCTTTTTTATGCAAAAAATTTATATCAATCTTGGATATAACAAATATTAAAAATAATCCGATAATAAAAAAGGCCGTTTGAGCTTTCACAAATTTAAAGGCATCATCATATTTATATAAAGCCCATATGCTACTAGCTGAATAAATCATGACAATTCCAAATATTGCTAACAATCCAACTGCCAAAAGTAACCATCTATCACTCTTCCTAGGCATAATAAACCCCCATTAATAAATATTAAAAAGCTCAAGAAAAAATGCCTAAAATAGAAAAACCTCGTTAAAACGAGGTTATAACCAAACACCATAAGTAATTGCTGCCATTGCTAAAATAAAACCGACTACCCAAAACATTTTGATAATATCCGTTTCAGCCCAACCAAGTTCTTCAAAATGATGATGCAGCGGTGCTTTTAAAAATATTTTCTTATTAAACTGGCGAATCGAAATTATTTGAATTAAACTGCTAAGGGTTTCAATAACAAATACGCCACCGATTAAAACTAGTGATAATTCATGGCGAGAGACTACAGCTACACTAGCAAGTGCTCCCCCTAAAGCTAACGAACCTAAATCCCCCATAAATATTCGCGCTGGATGTGTATTGAAAACCATAAAGCCAATCAAAGACCCCGTAAGTAAAAAACAAAATATTGCAATTTCTTGATAACCTTCTAACCAACCAGCGTTCCACGCAATAATACCATATGCAAAAAAAGCAATCGCCGAAAGTCCTGCTGCCAAACCATCAAGCCCATCCGTAATATTGACAGCATTGGTCGTTCCTACTAACAAAAACAAAATGAAAAGTCCAAACATCCATCCGAGTGGAATATAAATATTTAAAAATGATAAACTTAAGACTGGCTCTCCGCCACCTTTCATAAATAAGTAGAAAAACACCAAAGCTATAACCATTTGAATCAAAAATTTCGTAACTAAACTTATTCCATTGTTATTGTGATATCTAATTTTCAAAAAATCATCGACAAATCCAAGTATCGCATATGATATAAAAACAAATACAATAATAATTAAATTATAACTTATCTCGATACTTCCTTTTAAATAAAGAAGTACTAGGGAAATAATTACAGGCAGGATAAAAATAACTCCCCCCATAGTTGGAGTTCCTTCCTTTTTCAAATGTCTTTTAGAAATAAATTTACTTACTGATTGTCCAAAGTGCAATCTTCTAAATAAAGGAATTACAAAAAGACCTGTAATTAAAGATAACACAAACCCAAGCATCAAAGCCATAGCTGCTTTTGCCAGAATTAACATATGCATCCCCTCTTCCTTATTATTATACTATACTTTCTATTTATCTATCGCTTTTTACCACCATTTTTGACATCATTTGACATTTTATCCGAGCATTAAAACCACAGTTCCACCATCTTTAACATACATTCCACCATTCGGCGATTGATAAACAACCTTTTCTCCATTGCCGCTATATTCAATTTCAAAACCTTTTAAAGCCTTAGTTGCTTCATCTAAACTCATTCCTGTCACATCAGGAATAATACTATATTTCGTATCTAACCAAGTATATTCTTTTGGTATTCCTTCACTATCTGGAGCAATATCCAATATATCGATAGCACTCAAAAAGATATTCCGCGCTATTGGAGCAGCTACAGTTCCCCCATACTGCGTAACATTCTTAGCATTTTGAATAGCTACATATACAACAATTTCTGGATCATCCGCAGGCATAAAACCGATAAAAGACAAGATATATTTTGAATCAGAATATACCCCATTTTCAACAGTCTGAGCTGTCCCAGTCTTACCTCCAATTCGATAATTTTCAATATAAGCATTGTGCCCACTGCCTTTAGCAACAACACTTTCCAAAGCATAGCGTACAATTTCAGAAGTATCACTGCTAATAACGCTTTTAATAGCTTCGGGACTCACATTCTTAACAATAGTATCTGTTTCTGACTCTAAAAAATTTTTGACAATATAAGGTTTATATAAAGTCCCACCATTTATAACAGCACTTACTGCTCTTACTTGCTGTAACGTTGTCTATGAAATGAAACTTTTTACCTAAATTATCAGAGAATGCATTTATACTTTCTCCTGTTTTCATATAAATATCTAGTTTTATCCTTTTATCATTTTCTTTATAAACATAAATTCTATCAATTAATTCATTAAAAACATCACTATAACATTTATCATCAGTTAAACAATTATCTAACATCTTTTTTAGTTCATTTATTTTATTTTTTATGTAATTTTTATCCTGCTTATTATTTTGTAATTCATTTAATTTGTTTTGATTAGTGATTATTTCTTCATTAATCAAATCTACCTGTTTTTTATAATCTTCTTTAGATAAATATTCTTCAATAACCAGTTCTAGTAATTTATCTTTTTTATTATTAAACATTAAAATTTTAGATTCAATATTTTTTATTTCAGATTCATTATTATTCGTTTCTAAATAATTCTTACAATCATTTAATATATCATCGAAAATATGCTTTCTTCGTTTAAATAATTTACCAAGCATATCTTTAAAAATGATATCTAGTTCTTGTTCAAAGACTCTAGGATTAGAACATCCTTTTAAACTTTCTTTTCGGTATACTTGACATTCCCATACTGGATTATTTTTTCTTTTACCAGCACTTGATCTATGATAAGTTAAGCCATGTCTGCCACAATAAATTTTTCCGGAATAAGTATATCTATTTTGAAATACTTTTTTATTGACTGCTCTATTTGTAAAACTATCTTGTCTTTGTTTTAATTTTTTGTTAGCTCTATTCCATAACTCTTCTGATACTATTGGTGGAACATTTTCATAATCTTTATAAACAATCCAATCAGATTCATTTAATTTTTTCTTCTTTTTAGTACGGTAATCTAATACTTTCGTTTTATGCCCACAATAATATCCTTTATATTTAGGATTTTCGATAATTCTAGTTAGTATTGTTGTATCTATCCTTTTACCTTTTTTATTTTTATAACCTAAGCTATATAAATACTTTGATACTTTAGATAAACCATCTGTGGTATTAGCATATCTATCAAAGATAATTTTAATCATCTCGGCCTCTTTTTCATCAATAACAAGTTTACCTTTATCTTTTACATAACCATAAATATTGGAACAACCTAAAACAACTCCACTATCAATACTTCTTTTCATACCAAATGATACTCTTTCGGATAATCTTCTTACTTCATCTTGAGCGATTGATGACATCATGGTAAGCCTAAGCTCCGAATCGGGTAAAATGGTATTAATATTATCGTTTAAAAAATATACACCTACTCCATTTTGTAATAACTCCTCTGTATATTTAATACTGTCTAGAGTACTTCTTGAAAATCTTGATATTTCTTTCGTTAATATTAAATCAAATTTATGCTTTTTAGCGTCTTCAATCATTCTTAAAAATTCTTCACGTTTTTTAACTGATGTTCCACTGATTCCTTCATCAATATATGAACCTATAAAATGCCAGTTAGGAACTTTACTTATATAATCATTAAAGAAAGATACTTGAGCAGATAAAGAATGTAATTGTTCATCTTTATCAGTTGATACTCTTGCATAAAAACATACTTTTAATTTTAATTCTTGCAAAGGAATACCTTTCATAATATTATTTCTAACTGTATATAAGTCCATAGTAACGCCTCCTAAGTTAATATTTTGTAATTATCAATATTGTTTATATAATCATCA
>CALVVH010000001.1 GCA_944363805.1 uncultured Bacilli bacterium | reverse complement strand
GAAATAAAACGAGTCTTAGAGTACAAATGTAAGTGGCAAAATAAGAAGTTACTTACCATAAATAGATTTTATCCAAGCAGTCAAGTATGTTCAGTATGTGGATATCAAAATAAGGAAGTAAAGGATTTAGCTATAAGAAGTTGGGAATGTTCTAAGTGTGGCTCATTACATGACCGTGATGTTAATGCAAGTGTAAATATAATGTTTGAAGGTTTAAAAATGTATGTAAATAGATTATAATCTAAATAGGTGAACAAAAATAGTAGGGTGGCGACCATCCGAAGTTGGTCTATGGAGGACTCAAAGAGTCCTATGAAGTAGAAATGCCTTGTAGTGATGCAAGGATAGTCAAACTTGTTTGACTTTTGTTCTTTTTGGACTAAACCATAGACTTTCCCCAAATATTATGATATCATTTACTAGTAACAAGAGAATAGGATAGTGAATATATGAAAATAACTAAATATCATATTATCGTAGCATTGCTAGTGATTGCTGTTATCTTTATTGCAGCCATCTTAGGCATATGGTTAGGAAATGGCGGCACTTGGTATCGAACTATAGCTGAAGGAATCATCATTCCTAACGATGATGAAGAACATGAATCTGTCTTGCTAGAATCATATGTTGAATACACTGAACTATTGAGTAACTTGGGCATTGCCCGTGATGTCTTTTTAACATCAGGCAACTTTGATGATCATGATTATATCGTCGATTATATTTACTATGAAGATGATTTAAAAATAAATGAAATCAACTTAAATATTACTGATGAAGGAACAATTATTCAATATGAAGTAAATAAAGAAATAGAAGATAGTCCAGAAATACTTATCTATTTTATTCCGATAGAAAAAGACTCCTTAAATTATTATGTTTTTGCCAGTCGAGAATTTGAAGTAAAATAACCTTTTACTTTTTTTTATGCTATGTTATAATTTATATAGCATAGGAGAGATAAATTATGTTTGGAAAAATAGTTTATATTGGTGATAGCGAAGCTCATGTAGAAAATTTACAAAAAGAAGCTAGCGAATCCGATTTAATGAATATGAATGTCATATTTGAAGAAAATAATCAAAGAATATTAGGGGAAGTATTTGAACTTGGTAATGAAGTAATAAAAATAAGATTTTTAGGAGAATATATTAATGGTAAGTATGTAAATGGGGTTTTGAGAAAGCCCATGCTTACAAGTAAAATTAGAATGATCAATTCCGAAGAACTTATGGAACTAGTTGGAACTTATGATGCCTCAAGTTTCATTTTGGGGGAAAGTGCTATTTATAAAGGCTTTAACATCTGTCCTAATATCAATAGTCTTTTTTCTAACCATCTAGCAATATTTGGCAACTCTGGTTCAGGTAAATCTTGCGGAGTTGCTCGAATCATTCAGAATATTTTTAATAATAAATTTGCTATTCAATATAATGCTAATTTATTTATATTCGATTCATTTGGTGAATATAAAAACGCTTTTGGTAGATTAAATGAAATTAATCCTAATTATAGTTATAAATTTATTACAACAAATCCTACTGACCCAACAGATATTAAATTAAATATTCCAGTTAGTTTATTAAAATTAGATGACATGGCCTTATTATTGCAAGCATCCAACCATGCCCAACTACCAATAATTGAACATACAATAAAACTAGCCAAAATATTTTCAACAGATACTGAAGAATCACGAGCTTATAAAAATCACTTGATTGCTAAAGCCCTTCTTGCAGTATTATTTAGTAATGAAACTGTTGCTAGTAAGAAAAATGAAATATTTACTATTATTGAGGTATGTAATACTCCAGAATTTAATTTTGATTCTGTCATTCCGGGACTTGGATATACTAGAACATTTAGTGAATGCTTTGAAATTGATTCCAATGGTAACTTTGGGGAATCAGTCCTAATTACTAATTATATTTTAGGAAAAATAAATGATGACTTAGATGCCATTAAAGCGCCAGAAGAAGCCAGTTATTCTTTAAAAGACTTTGCTAGAGCAATGGAATTTACTTTAATTAGCGAAGGATTCCAACACAACCAAAATCTTCATGACGATGCTGTTATATTACGTGTTCGATTAAATTCAATCATAAATAGTAAAATGAATGAATTTTTCAGCAGTAAATACATCCCTGTTAAAGAATATATATCCTCTTTGATAGAAGTAGAAAATAACCGTAAAGCCCAAATTATCAATATCAACTTAGAAGATGTCGATGATACATTTGCTAAAGTATTTGTTAAGATTATATCTCGTTTAATATTTGACTTTTCTAAAGCTAATACAGAAAGAGCTAAGATTCCTTTCCATTTATTTTTAGAAGAAGCTCACAGATACATCCAAAAAGATAACGATACTTTCTTACTTGGATACAATATCTTTGACCGAATCGCTAAAGAAGGTCGTAAGTATGGGGTAATACTCGATATTATTAGTCAAAGACCAGTTGAAATATCAGATACTGTTATAGCTCAATGTAATAACTTCTTAATATTTAAAATGACCCATCCATTAGATATTAAATATATCGGTGAAATGCTTCCAAATATTTCCGCCGATATTTTGGACAAACAAAAGGTACTACAACCCGGAAATTGCGTTTGTTTCGGTGGGGCATTCAAAATACCGATGATTGTCAAAATGGAAATGCCTAATCCGATGCCATTTAGTAGCAACTGTGATGTTTCTGGCTGTTGGAAATTGCAAGTTAATGCCAATATGCCTCAAACACCTAATTCTGGTGGTAATACCCAAGATCCAATTAACACAGTCGAAAATACTATACAAGATGCTCCAAATATTGAAAGTCTATCAGATACACCAATGTCTACTGCTCCAGAAATAATGGTGGCTTAAGGGGCTGTTGAATAATTAGAATTTTTTGTTCTAAGCCTCTTTTTTTGTATTATTAGATTCCCCTATTTAAAAGGAAAAATAAAAGAAGGGATTGTTGTAAATTAGATTATTTTCTAATTATTCAACAGCCCCTTTTTCTCTTGTTTATAAAATATTTCCATAAGTGCTTTTAAAAAATTAAAAAATCCCATATATACGCCAAAAAACAGGCATCTCACCTTAGCAAATTTGCAATTTCAGGTATTTTATGGTATAATTATGAACATACTTGAAATAAGGAGAGTATAATAAATATATGAAAGATTATATAATAAGTAATAAGAGGGGTATTATTCTGGTTATCCTGGGGGTGATGATATTAATAGTAATGTTACTATTATATCACCGATGTTCACACCAAGAGTTCTTAGTTAGTTCTATAAGTACTTTTGAAGCAAAAATAACTGAACCAGAATCTAAAAGAATTCTAAGCGAAGAAGAATTATTAGAAATCTATGTAAATGACAATTTAGACACAATCAATTTCTTTGCTGATGTCTTTAAAATCGACCAAAATACCTTTATAAATAAACTAAAAAGTGATTATAAAAATATCAATTTATTAAATACAACATCTTTAGAATATACATTAAGTGAATATCTTCTAATGCTAGAAGATACTAATAAAGAGCTATTTAATAATCAAGTTGACCCATGTAACGCTTCCAAAGAATACATGTTAGCCTTACTTAAATATTTTAGTAATATTTATACTAATGTTGATTTCAGCATTGCTGCTGCTATTGCTCAAATTGAATCTGGCTATACTGCCCAAAGTATGCTCAACAAAAATAATATTTTCGGAGGCATGTCTAGCGGAGGCCTTATTAAATATAAAAATATCGAATATGGTATTTTAAGTTATGTTAAATTACTAAGCGATGGTTACTTTGGTAAAGGACTAACTACCGTTGAAGATATTGGTAGAGTGTATAACCCAACTTACAATGAAGATGGTGTAAAAATAGCTAAACCAAGTTGGGTAAGCAACGTAAATAATGCTTTAGATGAATTTATTAATATAGACACTAATATTAGTATTGCCGAGGTATTAGCTCTTAAGACTGTATAAAGGAGGAAACTCCTTTTTTTCTTGACAATTCCTAAAACTTTTATATAATATTTAGTAACGGAGGGGGATTATGAATTCTACTAATCTTTTAGAAAGTCCAATAACTATATTGAAAAATATCAATCATCTACTTATCGATGCCTTATTGGCGGCGGATATTAAAACTATCGGGGACTTAGTTAATGCTTCCGAAGATAAAGTTATTATTGTTTTAAATACCGTAGATGTTTTAGGCTACTCTCAAGTGCGAAGTGCCCTAATGACCATGGGCTTTGTCTTTTCTTTTGATGCAGCAGTATATGAACAATATAATATTCCAAATGATTATATTTTTAAACGTATTGATACTTTACCTTTATCTAACAAGACAATTATTTCAATTATCCGTAATGGCATCACATTTCTCGGCGATCTACTCATAACTGATTATAATGAATTACTAAATGCTAGAAATGTCGGAGCTAAGACTATTAGAGAATTAAAAGACTATGTCCACAGTTTAGGTTATACTTTTCCTAATGAAAAGGAAAGTTGCCAAGATAGCATAAAAAGATATCAAAGTAATGGCATTCTTTTAGTAGGAGAAGAATTAGGGCTAAGTAATAGTGTTGCTTATGCCTTATATCGGGCGAGAATATTTACAGTAGCAGATTTAAAAGCTTATGGTCCAATGATATTTAAAGTTCCCGGAATTGGTCCAAAAGCCCAAGAAGAAATCACTCTAGCTATGTCTAATCAAGGATTACAATTTGAATCGATAAAAAAAGATGCAGGTGATAATACGCTTGGTATTGAAGAAGCTCAAAAAAACATAGCCATAAAAACACGTTTAGAAGCTAAAGAAAGAATTGCTAATATTTTAGAAAGACTTCTCCAAGAAAGAAATGACCTATTAGCCAAAGAAAAAGTTCTTGACGAAAAAATTGCTCATTTAATCGAAAACTATAAGGCTTTGGAGATAAACAATGGAACTGGAAGATAAGATATTAAAAATGATCGATAAAGAGCTAGCTAAACTGGCTGAAGAAGCTTCTAAACTTACGGAAGAAAATTCAAAAATAAAAGAAAATATCCAAAAGAAGGAAATAATTTTACAAGAGTTAGAAGAACTTAACAAAGATAATGTCTAATTATAGCTAAACTTATTGCTAAAAATATTTATATTTGATATAATGAAATTACCTAGAAGGGTAGCCTATGTCTATATAAAACCGACTAGATATGATATACGGGAATCTAATTGATTTGTGGTGTAGAAGACTTATCCATTAAGTGCATAAGGATCCTAAAGCAAATCATGTGATGCCCACCTGCCGAGAGCGGGTTTTTATCAATGCAGGGCTCCTTCTAGGTTTTATTTTGGAGTGATAATTATGTTTGATAGATTAATTAGTTTAATTGGGAAAGATAATTTAGATAAAATAGGTAAAGTGAATGTAGCAATTGTTGGTATTGGTGGTGTTGGTGGTTTTACTTTAGAATCTTTGGTTAGAAGTGGAATTAAAAACATAACTATATTTGATGGCGATGTAATCGATGTAAGTAATTTAAATAGACAGATTATAACTAATCAGGAAAATGTTGGTCAAAGTAAGGTTGATGAAGCAATAAAAAGATGTAAACTAATCAATTCTGATATAAATATTGTTGGGTATCAAGAAAATATTGCCGAAAATAATGTAAATAAGTTAATGAATTTTGACTATGTAATTGATGCTTGTGATGATATAAATGCTAAAATTGCTATGATTAAATATTGTTTAAATAATAATATAAATATTGTTTGTGCTTTAGGCACTGGCAAGAGGTTGAGCCCTGAGGGTATTACTATTAGTACTTTAGATAAGACTGTTAATGATGCTTTAGCTAGAAACTTAAGACAACGATTGAGAAAAGAAAATATAAGTTTAAAAATACCTGTTGTTTATAATAATAGCTTGCCAATTAATAACGATAAAGTAATTGCATCTAGTATATTTTCGCCAGCTACTGCAGGGATATACTTAGCTTATTATGTAATTGATGATATAATAAAACAATGATTAGATGAAAAAATGAACCGATATAGTGGTTCATTTTTTGTTTATTAAGAAAGTTATTAGTTTATCGGGATTTTCATTGTTATAAACAATATCATATATGATATTGACTAAATCTATTTTTATTCTTTTTTTCTTCAGCATATGATAGACAGTATCTAAGGTGTAATATCCTTCGACAGTATTATTGGTTAGGTATTCTTTAATTTTTTTTGTATTTTTTGTATTACCAACAACATAACCAAAACTAAAGTTTCGGGATTTAGTACTGGAACAGGTAAGCATTAAGTCCCCAATACCAGCGAAAGATAGTATGGTTTTAGGATTTCCTCCGAGATAATAGATTATATCTTTAATATCATGTAATGATTCATTTATTAAAAAACTGCGAGTTGATTCACTATAGCCTAGGCCTGATATAATACCAGCAGCAATGGCAATGACATTTTTAACAGAGCCACATAATTGAATGCCGATCATATCTTTAGTAGGGCGAAGCTTTAAGTGTTCATTAGCTAATGTTTTTATAACTAGGGAGCGTGTCTTTAGCGAATTCGACCCAATTGCTAAAGCAACTGGTTCATCGTGGATTATATCGATTGCAAAAGTCGGCCCGGAAATTACTGCAATATGTTTAGTTTTTAGTTTTTGTCCAATTATATTAGAAAGTAATTCTTCACTCGATTCCTCAATGCCTTTTGATGCAATACAAATTGGTACTAATTTATTATAATATGAAACCATTTTATCACAAACAGAATCGACATATCTACTAGCCGTAACCATATATATCAATTCACTGTCTTCAAGTACTTTTTTCATATCAGCAGAAACTGTAATATTATTAGGTATTTTGACATTGATTATCGAAGCTAGCTTATGGGTATTTTTAAATTCTTCTTCAATATTAGAATTTTCCGTCCACATAAATATTTTATTTTTCTTTTTAGCTAGTTCTAAAGCAATAGCCAAACTATACGCCCCAGTTCCAATTACACTTATTTTCATTTTTCATTCCTCATTTCTTTATGTAATTTATTTAAATTTTGTTCAATTTTATTATTCTTTGGTTGATAATATATTTTCCCCTTTAAATTAATTGGCATATATTCTTGTTTGACCCACGAATTAGGATAATCATGGGGATACAAATACGTTTTACTATTTGTCTTAATATTATCTGGAACATTGCCAGTATTTCCTTTATGTAAATCATTTAAAGCAGCATCCAAAGCAATATGGGAACTATTACTTTTAGGAGATAGAGCCATTTCAACGACTATTTGTCCTAAAGGAATTCTAGCTTCCGGTAACCCAACCAACTCCGAAGCTTGAATTGCTGCCATAACTCTAGGCCCAATACCAGGGTTAGCCATACCGATATCTTCATAAGCAATCACTGCCAAGCGCCGATAAATACTATCTAAATCTTCCGCCTCAATTAATCTAGCTAAATAATGCAAGGCCGCATCTACATCACTACCACGAATCGATTTTTGCAAAGCGCTTAAAACATCATAATGACCATCGCCATCCTTGTCATGAAAAAATACTGGTTTAGCATTAATGCTTTTGATTTCTTCTAAAGTAACTTTTTTATCACTAGTAGAGTAGTAGGCCATTTCCAATAAATTTAAAGCATAACGCAAATCACCACCGGCTAAATTGGCAATGTAATTTAAAGCCTCATCATCTACTTTTATATCTTCTAAATAGAAGCACGCTCTTTTTAACCCATCAAAAATATCTTCACTCACAAGTTCATGCAACTCAAATATTTGACATCTACTTCTAATCGCCGGATTTATTTTATGATAAGGATTGCTGGTAGTTAAACCAATTAAAATAATTGTTCCATTTTCAATATAAGGCAAGAGTAAGTCCTGCTTATCCTTATTCATCCGATGAATTTCATCAACAATTAAAACTAAATCACCATACATCTTGGCTTCCGCAATTGCAATATCAAAATCGCTTTTATTATTAATTGTTGCATTCATAAATTTATAACGCAAATCAAGTTCACTTACTAAAGCATTAGCAATACTAGTCTTACCAATCCCTGGTTTACCATAAAAAATCATCGAAAAAAGTTTTTTATTAGTAACAAGATTACTAAGTATTTTCCCCGGTCCTACCAAATGTTTTTGACCGATGACCTCACTTAATTTTTTAGGCCTTATTTTATCTGCTAAAATTTCCATAACATCACTTTATTTATTATAGCATGATTTTCTAAAAAGCGGTATAATTATATACGGTGAAAACAATGGAAGTAATAGAAACTTGTGAAGATAATAATATTAAATTTTATTTAGAATATTTAAAATACGAAAGAAGGCTATCCACCAATACAGTTGAATCGTATGGCGAAAACTTAAAAATGTTTGCTATTGCTACCAAAAAGGATATTTTGCAACTAACAACCACCGATATTCGCACTTATCTAAACGCTATGGTTGCTACCCCCAAAACTAAAGCCCATTATCTTTCTGTTTTAAATTCTTTTTACAACTACATGATTTTTAACGAACGTCTGAAAGATAATCCCTGTACTGGCATTAGAGCTCCTAAATTAGAAAAAAAACTACCAAATTATTTAACAGCAGAAGAAATTGATAAACTCTTAAATATCAAACTTACCAAACCCATCGATTATCGCAATAAGGCCATGTTAGAAACTTTGTATGCTACAGGTACTAGAATAAGTGAATTAATTAACCTTAAACTGAGTCAAATAGATTTTGATGAATGTATCATCCGTGTGCTAGGAAAAGGAAAAAAAGATAGAATAATACCTTTAGGAAATACAGCTATCGAATATTTAAAACTGTACATTAATGAATATCGCTCATTTATCTTGAAAACTAAAAATAGCGACTATATTTTTGTAAATAAAAATGGAGCCAAGATGAGCAGACAAGGCTTCTTTAAAATTTTAAAAAAAATAGCTCAAGACGTTGGCATTACTAAAGAAATATCTCCTCACACTATAAGACATTCATTTGCAACTTATCTTCTAAACAATGGAGCTGATTTAAGAGTTATCCAAGAACTTCTAGGTCATGAAAATCTTGTCACAACTGAAATATATTCACATTTGAGCAATAAAAAAATCGAGGAAGATTATTCTCATCATCCTCGAGCTCATAAAGAAAAAGGAATTGATTAAAACTAATTACAACTTTCGTTACGAGCACTACTACGTGCTTTAGAATTATTTCTAGCACTGTTTGAACTTGAACTAGAAGCCTTAGCATTATTTCTAGCATTACTTCTAGCAGAACTTCTTGCTTTACTCATTATCTTGTTACCTCCCAATATTATTATGATACATTTTACCAAAATTAATCATATAATTAACTGGAAATATTTAGTTAAAGGGGATTTGTTATGGTAATTATTGGTATTAGCTTGCGATTTATCGATATGTCATATAAAGTAAATGCAAACTTAATAGAAAAAATCAAAGAAAGTGGGGCCATTCCTTTACTCATTTTACCTAACTTTATTGATTTCTTGCCATCGATTTTAAGTAAATGTCAACTACAACCCGCCGCAAGCAACGGGGCTTGATAAGGTATCTGCAAAATTTTTCGATACCTTATACATCATCTTTTGTGTATGCAATTAAATATTTATTATTCCCTTGATTTTTAACGTATTCTCGTATGGTATTTTCAGTACCTGCTTGGCTTACTGTTACCATCCAATATCCATCACTCCAAAATTCTCCTCCCCATAATTTCTTCTTAACCTCTGGATTTATTTTAAATACCATCCTCGCTGTCATACTTTTTATCATTGTTACTATCTGTGTTGGAGAATATTTTGGTGGTGTCTGAATTAAATAATGTATATGATTAACATCTGTTCCTATCTCTATAAATTCAATCCCATATTTTTCTTGTATTTCCATACATACATTTACTATCGTATCTGTGACATCTTCTGTTAATACATTTCTCCGATATTTAACCGCACACACAAGATGATATAATAAGGTTGTTTTATTATGCGACCTTCCTTGTAGTTTACTCATTTCACATCACGGTTCTTATTATATCAATTTATATATCCCGCCGCAAGCAGCGGGGCTTGTACCCGGGATTTAATTCTGCGAAACTACGTAACTCGAATTAAATCTTGTCAAGGTTTTATCATCCCCGGCGGTAATACTTGGGATAAAGTTGATGAATTAATTATTAAATATGCAATTAAACATAATTTGCCATTACTAGGCATTTGTGCAGGAATGCAAGCAGTAGCTAATATTCATAATTTTGCTAAGGATATTCCTAGTGATCAAACAATTCCAATTGGCAACAATAAACACCATAGCTCAAACAAATACGTCCATAGAATTCAAGTTGTTGACGATTTTTTAGAAAGTATCATCCAATCTAAAACTATTAACGTAAACAGTAGACACAAATTTACAATCACTAAAGAAGATTATTTTGTAGTTGATGCTTATAGTGAAGACGGCCTAATTGAAGCCATTCATTTGCCAAATAAGAAATTTATTTTGGGAGTACAGTGGCATCCCGAAGACTTAACCGATGAATTTTCTGTCAGAATTTTTAGAGCATTTATTGAAGCCTGTCAAAATCCATGATATAATTTAAAAGAGCCTAGGATGTTCTCCGAAGGCTTTTTTTAATTTTGAAAAGAGGTGGAGTATGACAAAGTATGTCTTTGTAACAGGGGGTGTTTGTTCTGGCTTAGGTAAAGGAATTACCGCATCGAGTATTGCGCTTTTACTCAAAGCCAAAGGTTATAAAGTCTTCATGCAAAAGTTTGATCCTTACATGAATGTCGACCCTGGGACAATGTCACCGATTCAGCATGGCGAAGTATTTGTTACTGCTGATGGCTGTGAAACAGATCTCGATTTAGGCCATTACGAAAGATTCATCGATGAAGAATTAAATTATACATCGAATATTACCAACGGTAAAATCTATTCGAGTGTCATCGAAAAAGAAAGAGTAGGGGACTTTCTCGGAGCAACTATTCAAATAGTTCCCCATATATCTAATGAAATAAAAAATAAAATTTATGAAGCTGGTACAAGTAGTGAAGCTGATATCGTCATTACGGAAATTGGTGGAACCGTCGGCGATATTGAATCAGCAGTTATGATGGAATCTCTAAGACAATTTCGCCTAGAAACAGGAGCCACCAATTCCTTATTTGTTCATACAACGTTAGTTCCTTACCTTTTTGGTTCCAATGAGCTTAAAACTAAGCCAACTCAAAATAGTATAATCGAACTACGACGTCTTGGCATTCAACCGGACATAATTGTAACACGAGCTCCTATCGACCTAGGAGAAGCTGTCAAAAAGAAAATTAGTTTATTTGGCAGTATTCCTCCAGAAAATATTATTGAAGCTAAGGATGTTTCCAATATATATCAAATACCTATCAATTTCCATAGACAACATATTGAAGATATCATCTTAAAACAATTTGGCTTGAAGGTAACTAAAAGCAACCTAGAAACTTGGGAAAATCTCATCAAGACCGTCGAAAATCTCGATAAAGAAATAGAAATTGCTTTAGTAGGTAAGTATACTGAATTAGAAGATGCCTATCTTTCCGTAAAAGAAGCTCTAAAAGCAGCGGGCTACAAATACAATACTAAAGTAAATATCAAATGGGTAAATAGTGAAGAACTTGAAGGCAGAAATTGTAACTTAAAAGAAGTATTCAAAAACTCTAAAGGTATAATTGTCCCTGGTGGTTTTGGTTCTCGGGGAATCGAAGGCATGATTAAAGCTTGTGAATATGCCCGCGTAAATAAGATTCCTTATTTAGGTATCTGTTTGGGTATGCAAATTGCTGTCATCGAGTTTGCTCGCCATGTCTGTGGCCTAGCGGATGCTTCCAGTAGAGAATTTGATGAACTTTGTCTTAATCCGGTCATCGACTTGATGGCTGATCAAAAAGCTATAATTAATAAAGGGGGAACCCTTCGTTTAGGTAATTATAAATGCCATATTACAAAAGGAACGCTTGCTTATAAAGATTATAAGAGTGAAGAAATACTTGAAAGACATCGCCATCGTTATGAATTTAACAACAATTATAAAGATTTAATGCTAAGTAAGGGCATGACTTTTTCTGGAATCAATCCTGAAAGTAATTTAGTAGAAATAATTGAGTTAGCTAATCATCCTCACTTTATTGCGTGCCAATTTCATCCCGAATTTAAAAGTCGTCCAACTAGACCTCATCCATTATTTGATTCCTTCATCAAAGCAAGTATTGAAAACAAAAAATAATCTGTTATATTTTTAATAAAAGTAATAGTATTTAATTAAACACCTCTATAGCGAGTCGCTATAGCTATAAAATTACAACTCAATAGAGCAAATATTCAAGAAAAGTGCCAATTATTTTTAACGGAATAATTGGTTTTACTTTGTTATAAAATCTAACAAATTCAAATATACTAGAGTAGGTGAGGTCCATGGATGCACTTATTCCTCTAGTAGTCTCGACAATTGCTGGTCTTTCCACTCTAATCGGCGCTACCTTAATATTTTTTAAAATAGATAAAAATAAATATAATAAATTCATTACTTTTTGTCTTTCTTTTTCTATTGCTATCATGATTGGTATCAGTATCTTTGATTTGATACCCGAATCTTTTTTTCAATACTTTAACGTTTATGGCATGTCCAAGTCCATAATCTTACTTATTGTAGCATTTTTAATTAGTTATATATTTATCACCACGTTAAGTATGATTATCAAAAGAGAAACCAAAAAGCAAGATCTATACCGTTTAGGAATACTTAATATGATTGTCTTAATATTTCATAATATGCCTGAAGGTATAGCAACATTTTTAAGTAGTTATCAAGACTTATCCTTAGGTATTAAACTAGCTCTAGCTATAATGCTACATAATATTCCTGAAGGTATAAGTATAGCTGTTCCGATTTACTATGCAACTGGCAATAAAAAACTCGCTTTTCGTAATGCATTTGTCTCAGGTATGGCCGAACCACTCGGAGCTTTACTAGCTTTAGTATTTTTAAAAAATTATATCTCGGAAATGATGATTAGCATTATTCTAATTATTGTTGCTGGTCTAATGATTACATTATCCATTCAAGAACTTCTACCAGAATCTCTCAAATATAAAGAGAACAAAGCACTTTATTTAGGACTTTGTTGTGGCACATTACTTGTCCTAATTAACATCTTATTGTTTTAATATAGGTAATTTGATATAATTTACCTATAGGTGATTATATTGAAAAAGAAATTATTAGCATGTTTTTTAGTTCTTTGTACATTTTTAGCTATCGATTTTAATATCTATAATTTGTATGAAGGCGATGTTAAAGACTTACTCAAATTAGGTCTTATCGGCAGTGCCTTACTAATATATTTTATCTATAAATTTTATCAAAAAAGTAGTATTATACCGAAAAAAACTTCCTTAAAAGTATTAAGTTTAATATTAGCCTTTTTCATGATTTTTGGTAATAGTTTTTTATATGTTGGTAGCACAGCCCTCATTTTTAAAAACTTGGGATATATTTTATTATCTCTATTGATGTATATCGGCTACTACTATCTATTTTTAGTTATCATTAGTTATATATTTAAATTCTTAGATAAGAATAATTTCTCTGAAGAAAAGCAAGAAAAAAAAGATAATAAATTTATTGCAACATTTAAAAAGCATCCCTTTCTATTTAGTTTTTGTTTTATTATAATTTGCTGGCTTCCTTACATAATCTCTTTTTATCCGATAATTTTATCGCCAGACCCAAGCTTTCAAATAAGACAATTCTTCGGCATCCGAACTAAATATGCCGACTACGCAATTTTATTAGATGAAAATGTTGTCATGACAAATCACCATCCTGTTACGCATACCATGCTTATCGGCGGTTGCCTTAAACTAGGGACTTTAATTGGCAATGATAATCTAGGCTTATTTTTCTATAGTCTAATACAAATCGTTGTCTTAACAAGTGTTTTATCTTTTAGCATCTATTACATGCAGAAGATGAATCTAAAAACCAAATATCTCATTGGACTCTTACTAATATATTCTTTTGTACCAATGTTTCCTTTATATGCCATGAGTGGGGTTAAAGATGTTCTTTTCGGAGCTTTCATATTTCTATACTTTATCTTTCTTCATAATTATATTAAATCTAAAGGAGAAAATTATAAGTGGTGGAAGTATCTTCTCGTCATAATTCTTTTAATATTAATTTGTCTATTTAGAAATAATGGTATTCATGTTTTACTATTAACTTTACCATTCTTACTATTAGTAGTTAAAAATAAATGGAAACAAATATTAGTAGTAATGCTTTGTGTTTTTGGTTTTTATGGTACATTTGATAAAGTAATTTTACCATATTTTAAAATAACCCCTGGTAGTATTAGAGAAATGCTCTCTGTTCCTTTTCAACAAACAGCTAGAGTAGCTAAATACCATGGCAACGAGCTAAGTGAAGATGAAATAGCTACTATCGATAAAATTCTCGGATATGATGACCTTGCAGAAAGATATGATCCTGAACTAGCTGATCCTGTTAAAAATGAATTTAATAAATATGCGACCGATGAAGATTTAAAAGAATATTTCAAAGTGTGGTTTAATGGCTTATTAAAATATCCTGGAACCTATATCGAAGCAACGATGAATAATATTTATGGTTTCTTTTATCCTGAGAAAACCAAATGGTATGTCTATTACAAGTTTGATGACCGCATTACCGAAAATGGCTTTGATTATCATTACAATTCCTTAGAAGTACCAAGAAAAGTTTTATCAGAATATGCCGTAGCATTTCCATATATCCCAGTTATAGGGTTAATATCCAATATTGGTTTTAATGTTTGGATTATTTTGACGCTTTTAATCTATGCAATCTATCGTAAGTTATATAAAAACATTTTAGTATTAGCTCCAGCCTTAGTTTTGATATTAGTTTGCATGGTTGGTCCTGCTAATACCTACTTCCGATACGCTTTGCCATTTATATTTGCCATGCCATTTATAATTGGAATATTCTTAGAAAAAAGGAATACTAAGGATTGATTTTCTAAAATGATAAGTTATAATATAAGTAAAGAGGTGTAGTAATGAAAGATAAAAAAATAGCAGTTTTAATACCATGCTATAACGAAGCAGTAACTATTGCTAAAGTTGTTAAAGATTATAAAAAAGCTTTACCAGATGCCGATATCTATGTTTATGATAACAACTCCCAAGATGGTACCGATGAAATAGCGCGTAAAGCTGGAGCTATCGTTAGATATGAATATCGTCAAGGGAAGGGTAACGTTATTAGAACTATGTTTCGCGAAATTGATGCTGATTGTTATCTAATGATCGATGGTGATGATACTTATCCTGCGGAAAATGCAAAAGAAATGTGTGACTTAGTTTTATCAGGCCGAGCTGACATGGTCATCGGGGACCGCTTATCTAGCACATATTTTACTGAAAACAAGCGTTTATTCCATAATTTTGGGAATAGAATTGTCCGTTTCCTAATTAATTTTCTGTTTAAAAATAAAGTTAAAGATATCATGACGGGATACCGGGCATTCAGCAGAGAATTTGTCAAAGGTTTCCCAGTTTTATCTAAAGGTTTTGAAATTGAAACCGAAATGACTATTCATGCTGTAGATAAAAACTTCAAACTAATTGAAGTACCAGTTGACTACCGTGACCGTCCTAAAGGAAGTGTTTCTAAACTAAATACCTATAGTGATGGCATCAAAGTTCTAAAAATGATTGCTACATTATTTAAGGAATATAAACCATTCTATTTCTTCGGCTTATTTGCTTTAGTATTCTTAATACTAGCTTTATGCTTTGGCATTCCTGTTGTAATAGAGTATTTTCAAACAAAGCTAGTTCCAAGATTCCCAACTTTAATCGTAGCATCGATATTTTTAGTATTAAGTATGCTTTTATGGATAACAGGTATAATCCTTGAAGTAATTGTTAAAAAGCATAAACAACTATATGAATTGTACTTAAATCTTCGGAGATATAATGATAAATAAATTTATTAATAGTAAGATATTTAAGCAATTATTTCGCTTTGGCATCGTCGGCTTCACAGCTTTTCTAATTGATGCCGGACTATTATATGTTCTTACAGAATTTGTTCATATTCATTATTTGATATCTTCTGTAATTTCATTTATTGTTTCACTTGCATATAATTATATATTAAGTATTTTTTGGGTATTTGATGTTAAAAAGAAACAAACTTATAAAGAAGTTTTGCTATTTGCTATTCTTAGCGTAATAGGATTAGGTATAAATCAATTAGTCATGTATCTGGGAGTTGATTTATTACATATTTATTATATGTTATGCAAAGTATTAGCTACGATAGTTGTTATGATATATAACTTTATTACCAGAAAAATATTCATTGAAAAATAAGACAAATTAATGTCTTATTTTTTTGTTAAAATATAATTCTACTGCTTAAATATATTATATTATATTATAGAGAGTAGGGGATAAGATAAAATTATACTATTTTTTAGGCACGTTTGTTCGTATGAAAATAATATTTAATATTAATATAGTATATTAAAAAATCTATCTATATTCATTAAAATATAAGTATATATTATCTATATATCTATAGTATATATAATATCTTTATTTAATATTATTCAGAAAGCTTTCCACAATTAAGTTAACATAATATATATTATTTTTAAAACTATATTTTATTAAAATAAACTTAATCACATATCTAAATAAACTATATATTGCATATTATAACTATTAATTACTAACTATATAAGCATATATTAATTAGTGTGTATCTATAGCTTCAAATATATATTAAAAACATTCTTATAATAAATTATTATTAATTAAATTAATATATGCTATATAACCTTATATTTATATAAATAATATGATTACGCGCGTATTATAACCTTATATTAAATATAAATAAGGTTATATATACTATTTACTTCCTTCCCTATTATTTTTTTTGTAGTAGGGGACTTTATACTTAAAAGAGTAGTAATAATAAACTATCGCTAATAATAGTAATGCTGCTGTAATTCCCCCAATAATATCGCTAAAATAATGTACTCCTAAATAGATTCTACTAACCATCACCAGTAGGGCAATAATAACTAATCCTATTGTAACTCCCACTTTTTTGATATGACTCCCCTTCTTATTCCTCCATAAATAGAAAATAAATAACCCTATTATTGTTGTAATAATCATTGTATGTCCGCTAGGAAAACTATAAGAGTTTTCAATAACCAACTGATTGATATCTGGCCTAGCACGGCCTACCATAAGTTTTAATCCTTGATTAAATAAAACACTTAGAAAGACTACAAAGACAAATCCTATCCCCCTACTCTTTTCTTTCATCAAAAAAAGCACCAAGATACAAAGACCAATTATAAACAATTCTGAGCCAAAAAAGGAAAAAAACTTAAATATTGCAGTATTTACAGGATTAATAAATTGTGAAATACCGCCATAAATAGTAGCATCTATCTTGGCAAAATAATCATATTTTATCAAAACAATTTCTAAAATAAACAGTAATACTAAAGCAATAATAACTATAACATTAGCTCTTTTTTTCATCTTTAAAACCCACATTTCTAAATACCAAAAATAACCCTATAGTTAAAATAATATCGACAAATATCTTACTTACTAATAAATTAATATTTAAAAGATTATACCCAATATATATTAAAAATCCTCCTATACATATTTTTAATATTTTTTTTAATAAATATACTAAATTATTTCCCAAATTATTATGTTTATATAAATTAAGATAGTTTACTAAAATATTAAACACCACTCCTACCATTCCAGCAGTTATATTGCCAATCACTAAAGCTTTCAAGTCATCAGTTGAATTCCAGTAATAAAAAAGAATCAAAAATACTACTAAGCTAATCAAATATGGCACAAATAACTTGATAAAATAAGAAAAAAATTCTCTATATATGATATATGAATCCCTAAACACTTTAAATGTTGAAGCTTTATTATTATCAACATATATTGTCTTAATCGGTACCTCGATAATAGGTATACCATCTTCACAGCATACTATTAGACATTTTAATTCATAATTAAAACGATCCCCTGGTATTTCCAAAAACTTTGCTGCCAACTTAGGACTAATAGCTCTAAGTCCTGTTTGGGTATCGGTAATATCATAATTAAATAACCATTTAAACATATTTTTGGTTATTATATTGCCAAATTTACTCTTAATAGGTACATTATCCAAAGAAAAATCTCTAACCCCAATAACTAAACTATCGGGATGTTTAATAGCTTCATCGCAACACTTAATCATATCTTCAATATCGTGTTGGTTATCACAGTCTATTACAACATAGGCAGATACATTTGGATAATTATCTCTAGCAAAGCTATAAGCGGTCTTTATAGCTTGGCCTTTACCTAAGTTGTATTCATGCCTTAATAGATGATACTTCTTCTCTATCTTTTTAAAAAAGGCCATATACGTTTCATCTGATCCATCATTAACTATTAATATATTTTCAAAAGCTCCTTTAAGTTTATCTAAAAGAGCTTCAAATAGTTGAATCGGCGGATTATACGCCGGAATAATTATCAATATATCTCTATTCATTATATCACTACCATTCTACTTATTTATATTGTACTTTCGCCATTAGTTTCCCCATTTTGTACTATTAAAAGTAACAAAATATCTGAAAGGGGACTATAAGGAAGATTATTTAAAAGGGTTGTCAAATTATCTGCTATAACATTATAATCCTCTTCTTGCAAACTATCTACTTTTACAGCATCTTCATATACTTTAATTGGCACCTGTTCTTCAAAATTGAGTTTATTATCAAACTCTAAAGTTAGATAAGAACCCGTCAAATCCCAAGTAATACTTCCAGTACTGAAAATATTATTATCTTCCATTTTATTTGTCAAATCAAAATTAAAAGTTATATCCTCAAAAGTAAAATCAAACTTAATACTTTCCTCATCATTATCTAATTTTTCTAATACTAAATTCATTTTTCCAGGAATAGCTATTAAAGTTACATCAATTCTTTCATTTTCCATATTAATTTGTAATTGTGTATCAGTTTTATCATCAACATTAATAGACATTGTAAATCTATTATCATATATTTCCAAATCAATATAGTCATCTGCTTCATCAACAAAACGATATTTATTATCATTAATTCTTGTTCCATGTAATAACTCATCATCTACAACTATATCAATAATATCAATTTTCCTAGTAAAAACATTAACTTCCAGCTTTATATTAATATTTGGAATATCTTGGGCCTCAACTTGCCAATCAATATTTAAAAGGCTTTCAAAAAAACTAAAAACCCCATCATCACTTATATATTGATTGATTATATTTGCAATTTCTTCTTTATTAGATTCATTGATACTATATTCATATATTACGTTAATTTGCGAATAACTTGTCCTTACATCTGAATTTTTCAATATATTAGCCAAGAACTTTCCCCCATTATTAACTAAACCATATAACGCTTGGGAAGATATATTTGCCAATATATCAGAATCAGCAATACCATCCATTATATTATCTTCACTCGTACTATATAAAACATTATCATAAATATCTGGCAAATTGTAATGAACTGTTTTATTATTTATATAAATATCCCCATAAAGATAATCTTCCTCCAAATTATTAATGTCTAAGGCCAAAAAAGCCACGTCTTGATTCCAATCCCAATAACCATCGAAAATAAAATTCAAATTAGTAAAATTTTGATATTCTACAACATTAGAAGTAAATTTAAAGTCTGTCGTCATATGCCCCAAAGTGTTATTAGGATTTTCTTCCCTATTACTTAGCGCAAAATAATTAGCTAAAGGAGCACTCCAAGATTCAATTTCTTTTAAAGTATTATCTAAAAATCTTTCAGCAGTCATATAGATTTTAACATAAGAAAAATAACCTATACCTGTAGCTCCAATTAACAAAATAATAAATATCAATAGTTTTTTCCAAATTCTTTTCTTTTTTTTCTTTTTGTTTTTAGACTTTTTTACTCCATCATCATCTAAAATATTATAGACTTCTTGGAAAATATCCGCACTTTCTCTTTCTATATCTTGTCTCGCATATCCATATAAATCATCATGTACATTTTTCATAACAATACCTCATTAACTATCCTAATATTTATTATATCATTTTACTTGGTCTTTGCCAATCTTGTTTAAAAAAAAGATAGTAACTAAATTACTATCTAATATGGTTTACTGCTAACCCAATAATAACTATCATTCATTTTTGAAAAAGTATGCTTATAAAGTTGCCCATACTTTCTTAAAAACCTATAATCTATATCTTGGTTATCGCTATATACATTTGAACAATCTTTATTGATATTTTCTCCCATATATGACATATAACACTCATTGTTAGTTATTCTTAAAAAATAATCATAGATAATTAACTCATCGTTTTTCAAAGTAGCCTTTTTAATTGACCTATAAGTATGTGGCTCTCCTCCTACTACTAAACTATAACTTTCTGATAGTCCACAATAATAATAGCCATCTTCATAATAGCATACTGTCGTATCATTATATTGAAACTGTTCATAGTTTTCAATATCTTTACCATACATCTTCTTATATTGTTCGTTGACTAAATCACTACTAATTTTTGTAATAGTACAAATATCATCTTCATAATTATCACTAGCAAAAACAATATTATTTCCAATACTACAAGTATTATCTTTCTTAGTAGTATCGACTTTAATCGTCGAACCTTCATCTAACTCAAGCAAACTATAAGCACTACAAATACGTAAGTTATTGTCGATATCATCAAACCCAACTTTTTCTTCACCATAAGTAACTAAACCATCACAAACTTGTAAATCGTTATTACCAATGTAAGTATAAAGTTCCGTTACTAACTCACTATCTGTATCTAATTTTTTTCCCTGCCGCCAAAGTATTACTATTATTCCAATAGTTATTAATAAAACAATAGTAATAAAGATAACAATACTTTTTTTATTTTTAACCACTTTTTCCTTCTTCGCCATAAAACACCTTCATTAAACTTTACGTGATTGTATTTCGGCAATCTTTTCAAATACCTCTGAAGCATTATTGGTATTAATATCATCATAGCCCAGTTCTCTTAGGGCTTGAATTTTTACTGTATTAAGTTGTTGTGTTCTGCTCAACTTTTCTTCATTTTTTTGTTCTATTTCTTGAATAAAACGTTTATGACTTTCCGCAAGTTTACTCTTACTAGCTCCTCCATTATTATATAAAGTTAAAGCAGAATATAAAATACCTTCAAAAATAAATTGGCGATCTTCATCAAAAACATATTCATCAGGTTTAATAAAGCCATTGGATTTAGCCATATAACCTAAAATATATTTAATTTCAGGAATATTATCCATTGATTGCAACATAAAATACATATATTTTATCGCACTACCTTCTGAAGTATCTTCATCTTCCAACTTTTCCTTTAACAAGAACACAAAATCATTTAATAGTGTCTTATTTTCTTTAGAAAGACCACTGAAATCGACATAAGCTTCTGCAGAATTAGTAGATTTAATTGCTGAATTGAGTCTTTTTTCTACACCCATCAAATATTCTGTATCAACAACAATCTTATTGATTGTTTCCTTGTTACCATCTTTAATATCTAAAAGTTGAAGCAATAAAACTTTCTTTTCTTTTGGCCATTTATCCAAACTATCCAATACCAAATAGTTATATACCATCTGACGTGATACTCCCAAATACTTAGCTAATTTAACTTTTGATAACCCTAATTCTTGTAATAATTCATTTAGTCTATCCATATTCTTCACTTTCCTTTACTTCTTTACACATCTATTATACATAACTTAACACTTAAAATCAATACTAGTTTTGTAAATACCACAAAAACTCACCATGACGTTTCACATTCTTTATAAATCCACACCCTAAACATTCTTCACCAAGATATAAAACACATGCTTGTCCTGGAGTAACTGCCTTAGCTTCCCCAGGATATTTGACAATAATATTGCCATTTTCCAAGTATTGTAATTCGACAGAATGATCAGTATCCCGATACCGAAATTTTGCTGTACAAAAAGTTGGCCTTACTCCTGAAATAAAATTGACATTTTCAATTTCACACTCATCACTGAGCAAATATTCATTATCTTCCCCAAAAGCAACATATAAAACATTATTGCGGACATCTTTGCCACAAACATAATGCCGTTTTAGATTGCCACTAATACCAACGTTTCTTCTTTGCCCAATCGTATAATTCATGAGCCCTGTATGCCTACCAATAACTTCTTTAGTTGCCACATCTAAAATATCTCCGGGATTAGGTTTCAAATAATTTTCGACAAACTTTTGATAGTTTCTTTCACCAATAAAACAAATTCCTGTTGAATCTTTTTTCTTTGCCACATTCAGATTATTTTCTAAAGCAATTTTTCTAATCTCCGGCTTAGTATAATCTCCGATTGGAAAAAGAACATTGCGAAAATTAGCTGGTTTGACATCTGCCAGAAAATAAGTTTGATCCTTATTTAAATCGATAGCTCGCAACAACTTGCCATTTTTAAGTCGAGCATAATGTCCAGTAGCTACATAATCAGCTCCCAACTTTTGAGCTTCTTTTATAAATAAATCAAATTTAATATATTTATTACACAACAAATCTGGATTAGGTGTCCTTCCTTTTTTTAGTTCTTCTAAAAAGTAAGTAAACACATAATCCCAATACTCTTTTATAAAATCGATACGATGCAACTTAATCCCCAGTTCCTTACAAAGTTCCAAAGCATCATTATAATCCTGTTCTTGTGGACAAATACTTTGATTATTATTAGGATTACCCAATACATCATTATTGATATTTGAATCCCAATTTCGCATAAATAATCCCTCAACCTCATAACCGGCATTCTTTAAAAGCAAAGCCGCTACAGCAGAGTCGACTCCCCCACTAATTCCAACGATAACTTTTTCCATATACATCACACTAATAGTATACCTTAATTTAATAGAAAATTAAAGAGTGTAATCAGTTTTGCTCCTCCAAAATAAATAATAATATCACTAAATAATATAATTCCCAAACACAGTAAAACTCTTTTATACATCAATGTAACTGTATCTTTATTTATTCTCTCTTTTCTTATAACATATCTTCCCATAAGCAAAATTCCCTTTAAAATTGTTGCTATAAGTATCGCTAAGAAAAATAAATAAATTCCTTTGCTCACAACTATGTAAACTACACTATATAACAAACCTTTAATTCCAAATATATTTATAATACTAGCAGCTAAAAAGCCTAAACTAAAACCACTATAAAAAACCCAAAAGATAAAAATTGGTACTCCTACCAAAAAGATACTCAAAATACATAAAGAAGATAAAATAACTATATGAATAAAAATATTATTGATATGATTATTTTCAAGTCCCTGTAACCATTCATTGATATTAAGTAATATTATCTCTTTACTGGCTTCATCCAAATATATTAAAAAAACAACCCCCAAAATAATTCCAATTGCTAATATTATCCCTAAAAAAAGATAAATTTTCTTATTAAGGCTTGTCCACATATTATCACCACTTAATTATATTGAAAAAAAGTCACAAATATGATAAATTATTAATATAAGTGATTTTTCACTTGCAAAATACATACAAGGAGTGATAGTAGTGAATAAAAAAGCCCAAAAGATAGCAACATGGATTATGCTTATTTTAATGGTTGGTAGCGTAGTAGTAGGAATTCTTGCTTACCTAATCTAACCAAAAGGAAACAAAAATTCTAGCAACATTAAAAACTTATCGTAATGATAAAAAACTATAAATAATGAACCCGCCAAGAAAGGGCCATAAGGAAATTCATTATTTTTTTTTATTTGTAAAGAAGCCAAAGCGTAAGGAAGAGCAACAAACGTCGACAATACCAATGCAGTTAAACCCAAGTTAAAATCTAAAATTAAGCCCATAACAAAAGATAACTTGATGTCTCCTCCACCAAGAGCTTCTTTTTTAAAAATGAGTTTCCCTAATTGAAACAAAAGAAGCATCACTAAAAATAAAGCCATACCGGAAATAATGCTAATAAGAGTACTTCGCCATCCAAAATAAACAAGTTTTAAAATAATTATTAAAATACTTGCTATTATCAAAGGAGAATCGAGAATAATCATATATTTAAAATCACTTACAAAAATAATTATTACAAGTGAACTAATAATTAAACCAATCCAAAAGTTATAACCCATTGGGAAATAAAAATATGTAAGTACAAATAATAATCCCGTAGCAACTTCCACCCAAAAATGTTCGCTAGAAATTTTTTCCTTACAAAAACTACATCTTCCCATTTGCAAGACATAAGAAAAAATTGGTATTAAATTATACCATTTTAATTCTTTATGACAATGATCACACTTACTCCTAGAAAAAAGAACATCTTCTCCTTTGGGAAGTCTTGTTCCTACAACTAAGTAAAATGATCCCAGAATTGCGCCGATAAAAAACAACAAAACTACCATATAATCCCCTATTCTATGCTATTTGTTCATACATACCAAACATTGGTACAATTACCGCAATTATGATTAATCCAACAATTAATGCTAACAACGATATCATAATTGGTTCAATAAAAGATTTCAAATTATTGATAATATTTTTATGTAATAATTGATAATAATCACTTACTTTTTGCATCATATTAGCTAAATCTCCAGTAGATTCTCCAGTAACAATCATATAATAAGCAACATCTGGAATAGCCCAGTGGTCTTTAAATGCCTCAGATATTTTTTCACCCTTAATTATATTATTAATTGTCCGATACAAAATAGCTCTATATACTTCATTATTAGTAATTCTACTCAAAATATCCATACTATCTGTAATAAATACGTTATTTCTAAGTAATGAGGCAAATGTCTTAGAAAATATTGTTAATTCATTATATATTATTACATCTTTAACTATTGGAATATGCATCAAAAATATTTGGACAGTTGTTTTAAATGCTTTAACAGATTTATATAATATAATTACTGCTATAATTGCTCCCAATATTAAAGCAATAATTAATAAATAATCTTCTTTTAGAAAAGCACTTATGTCGACGACTATCTTGGTTAATCCTGTTATTTCTGCATTATTTGTCGCATATATTTCTGTAAATTGTGGAACAACATAAACCAATATAAAAATAATAACCCCAATTGCAAAAATAGTTATAATCGTCGGATAAGTCATTGCACTTATCATTTGGCGATGTGTTTCGTTAATTTCTGTATAATAATTTGACATATCCTCTAAGGTTTCTACCAAAGTTCCACTCGCTTCAGCAGCTTTAATCATATTGATAAGTAAAGCCGGAAACATCATCCCTTGCTTTTCTAACGCACTAGAAAATGATTCCCCAAGTGTCAACTCATATGAAATCGCTTTAAAAGCTGTCGTTCTTGCTTTATTACCTTTCATTTGTGTAGTCAATATCTTTATTGCTTCATTTAAAGTAAGACCAGCTTTGATATAAGTGGCAAGTTGAGTTAACCAAAATATCAAATCCTTAGTAGACATCTTCTTGCCAAGAAAACTCGAATCTTTATAAACAAAATCAATAAAAGGAGATGTCTTAATACTATATATATCATATCCTTCATTAATTAAATAAGAGTTAACATCAAGCTTACTTAACCCATTGATAGTTCCAGTAATAATCTTTCCATTTGTATCTCTTACTTTATATAAATATACATGTGGTATTTTACTTCTCGTAGCCCCAGCATTTTGCAAATCGAGCATTAATTCTTTCTTTTCTTCTTCTAACTTTGCCAAAGTTCTAGCACTATATTTATATACTTTTTCTTTCTTTGGCTTCTTTCTAGTCATCTCATAGATTTTATCTTCTTCTGCCATAAACTGTTGTCTAGTATGTCTATAAGTTTTATCTACTTGATAACTAGCCCCATTATATAGATTTACCCATAAATCAAAAAATGTCGCTTTAATACCAACACCACAATACACAATGATATTATATAAGATAACAAAAGGTGTCTTTAAAATCTCTAATACATTCATTTGTTTATTTGGAGTCTCATTTAAAGTTTCTTGCATATAGTTACCTTCCTTTACTCTATAATTTAGTATATCAAAAAATGACCAATATTACAATAAAAGTATATAAAATTTAAAATTTTCCTACTAAGAAAAATGACAATATATAATTAAAATCATATATTGCCTAAAATTCTACATTAATGCTACAACACCATAATTAATTATGATTCAATTTAGTTCAAATTCAAGATGTATGGATCTGTGCTTGTTCCTGTTCCGGAAGAAATTTCTACTGTGGGCGCTAGACTAAAGGACGGGCGAACAGCACGCGTAGAGTTCACAAGGTCGTTAAACACGCCACCACCGCGGTAGGAATCCACGCTGAACGCAAGATCGGGCCTGCCCGTACGACGGGAAATGAGCCATTCATATGAGTCTAAATATAGCCAATTATCTGTTCCATAATTGCCTTCATATAATGCTGTTGTCCATTTTTCAGGACTTGCTCCATATCCATAATCTGATACGTACATTAATCCTATTTTCATTGTTTCTTCATATCCACTTTGTCCTGTTCCTACTTCTACATCATAATATTGTTTTACTTTATTGGTAGTACTCCAAGCCATTCCTCCGACTTGCCACGTTGTTTCTGCTATTAGATTTTGCCATTCTGCTGGTATGGTATTGTAATATATTGTATTTAATGTTGTATATATATCTGGTTTTGTACTTTCATCCCATGTATTTCCTTGTGTATCCCAAACATAATTTCCATAACTTGTTGCTTTGATTAGTTTTACTTGATTATTGAATACTCCAATTATGCGATACTGATTATTTGCATTTTGACAATCTACACCAGTCGCTCCAAAGCATACAAAGTTATTTGGATTAGCTCCACTATATCTGTAACTATTATCTTGTGCTCCATTTGCTAAATCAGCATCGTGATAGTAAAGGCCATTTTCACCATCTGTTCCTGTATAAACTTGCGTTGTTATATAATTTGCAAAATTTCCTAATGTTGTTACTTCTTCATATGGTTCTTCTTGGATTATCAATGTTGCTTCAAATGTTTTATTTGTATTTCCTTCTTGGTCACTATCTAAATTAACAAATGTTACTGTTACATTCCATTCTTGCGTTGTTGGTGTGTCTGTTGCGCTTATTTCATAATTATCGGCTATTGTTATTAACCCATTTGCTGTTGTTATATCAAATCCGGATACTTCTCCTACTGATGTGTATTCATAACTTCCAAGTGTTTGTAATTCTGTTCCATCTGGATCTTCTATTGTTAATATTAATTCTGCTGTTTCTTCATCTGTTGTATAAGTAAAATCATTACTTGTTATATTTAAATACAAATAATAATTTCTTGTGGCAGTATTTGTGGCATTATTCGCCGTCAATGTTGCACTAGCTGTTGTACTGCCTGCTTGGTTTCCCAAGCCTTGTGCAAAGTTTTGTTGATTAGCAGTGATACTTATAGCATCACCCACACTAAATGACAAACTATCGGTAGTATTTGTTTGGACATTGACATTGGTATTAGCACTAGCCCCTCCTTGCGCTGTAAAGAAAGCATATGTTGCTCCCACAACAACTATTATTAATAAAACAACTGCTATTGTTGAAAATATTAATACCTTCTTTTCATTGGCCTTATTCATAACTTCATCTTCTCCTTCGCTATTTTAAGAATATCATTTTTGTTAGGTATTGTCAATACCTATTTTGAAAATATGAAAGGGTATTCTTATATAATGAAACTAGCAGGTGAAAATATGGAGATAAATGCAAATAAGTATGAACCAAAGGATATAATAAAAATAATGCGTGATTCAACCAATATGACACAAGAAGAATTTGGTAAATTAGTAAATAAATCATCAGAATGGGTCAAAGCAAATGAAGCTGGCAAGACCAATTACTATTTTAAAGACTTGTTAGAACTAGCCCAAAAATGTAATATTGAAATAATTATTCGGCAAAAATAGATGTTTTATGACATTTATTTTTTTATTATCATAAACTATAGTAAGGTGATTTTATGTTTGGAGCTAATACTATTGGAAGTTCTTTGACTCTTACCAAAGTCCTCGGAGGTATATCCAAAGGACTATCCATTGCTAACCAAGTAATTCCGCTTTACCAACAAGCTAAACCGATGATTCAAAATGCTCGGAAAGTTATGAGTGTTTTAGGTGAATTAAAAAAGACCAACAATATCCCAAATAATGAAGTAAAAACAACTGTCGAAGTAAAAGCCCAAGAAAAAACTGAACCCCCAAAAGTTCAGCCTTCATCTACTCCGGTATTTTTTCAATAAGATTATTTAGAATAGTAATATATTCTAAATATTTTTTATTATTAGATTTATCATAAATATACTTATATTTATCTAATAAATATTTATAATATACTTTATTATTACTTTTTCCAAAAAGAAGTTCTTCTTTAGTTAACTTTTCTTCTCCTTTTCTAAAACGAATAATATCATAATATTTTTTATTATCATAAACTACTATTTCTTTATCTATTTTATATCCCAATTCATTTAAATATTTTCGTAATTCATAGTGATCATTATTACTTTGGATAATAAGTATATCAGATCTATTAGAAGCATTTAAAATCTTTTTAATAGTATATATACCCATTCCTGCTATAACAGCTACATCATATTTTAAAGCAATATTTTTAAATCCATCACTTTGAATTAAAGATATATCATTATCTAAATTGTATTTCTTTAAATTATCTAAACTACTTTGTAATACCTTTTCTGATATATCACTAGCAATAATATCTTTCGTAATATTATTTTCATATAAATAAATAGGTAAATATGCATGATCCGTTCCAATATCTATTACACTACTATTACTAGGTACTAAATCAGCTAGTGCTTTTAATCTTTTACTTATCATTATTCTTCCAAGAAATCTCTTAGTTTTTTGGCCCGTGATGGATGCCGTAATTTTCTTAAAGCCTTTGCTTCAATTTGTCTAATTCTTTCTCTAGTTACATTAAATTTTTTACCCACTTCTTCTAGCGTATGACAAGTTCCATCGATAAGTCCAAATCTAAGTTCTAGCACTTCTTGTTCTCTTGCTTGAAGTGACATAAGAACTTCTTTTATTTCTTCTTTTAATATTTCATTTTCGGTATATTCTTCTGGTGATAAACTAGATTCATCTTTAAGAAAATCACCTAGATGAGAATCTTCTTCTTCCCCGATTGGAGTTTCCAAAGAAACTGGTTCTTGACTAATTTTTAATACTTCTCGAACCTTTTCAACACCAACCCCCATTTTCTTAGCAATTTCTTCTTCACTAGGTTCTCTATTAAGTTCCAAAGTAAGTTGTCTTTGAACGCGTGACATCTTATTGATAGTTTCTACCATATGTACTGGTACTCTAATAGTTCTTGCTTGATCTGCTAAAGCTCGAGTTATAGCTTGTCTAATCCACCAAGTAGCATAAGTTGAAAATTTATAACCCTTATCATAGTCAAACTTTTCTACTGCTTTCATAAGTCCGATATTTCCTTCTTGAATTAAATCAAGGAACAATAAGCCACGCCCAACATATCTTTTAGCAATACTTACCACTAGCCGTAGATTAGATTCGGCAAGAATTCTTTTGGCTTCTTCATCACCATCAGCAACTCTTTGTGAAATTTCCATTTCTTCAGTACTTGAAAGCAAAGAAATTCGCCCAATTTCTTTCAAATACATTCTAACTGGATCATTGATATTGATATCTTTAGTGATATCTTCATCATTTAATATTATTTCTTCATTTTCTTCCTTAGATTTAATCTTCGCTTCGCCATCACTCGAATCAACATCAGCTTCCGCAACAACTTCGATTTTATTTTCGACCAATTTGTTATACAAATTATCTAGAGAATCACTATCGATTTCTAATCCCTTTAATTCTTCTGCTAGTTGTTCAAAAGTAATAAAACCTTTTTCTTTACCCTTAGCAATTAAACTATTTTCTCTTTCTTCTAATGTCTTAATTTCGTTCATTATTTCACACTTCCTTTTTTAAATCTATAAGTTTAGTAATCAACTCGGCCTTTTTATTAATATCCATCTCATCTTTTATCTTCTGCATCACATTAGCAATTTCATCTTTTTTTAATATTTTTAGCACGGCGTCAATACAGTTATTAAATTCTTCTTTTGAAACAACTGTATTGGCATTCTCCGCCACAATTGCATTGACAAAACTTGCTAAATTTTCCTGTGGCAAAACATAACTAATAAAATCCGCAATATTAATATTATTATGGACACTTTCATAATAAACTATTTCACTTGCTAGTATTCTTTCTTGCTTTTCTTTTAAATATCCCAATCTATTTTTATAAATTGTAATATAATTAGTATCTAGCATCATATGATATAAAATTTTACTTGCCGCACTATGATATTTACTTTTCTTTGGCCTTTCTACCGGCCTTGTCTCGGTCACATTCTTCTTCTCTTCTTTGACCCCGCTTTTTTGTAATTCATTTTTTAATATTTCGGCATCAATTTCATAATCCTTGCTTATTTTAGATATAACTAGCTCTTTTGTCAAGTCATCTTTGTTATTTATACTAGAAATTACTTCTCTTACATACGTTATTAAGTCTTCCATATTATTTAAATTCTTATTATTTTTTAAGTATTCTAGTTTAAAATCGATAAACTTGACAGCATGCTTGATATTATCCTTTAAGGCATCAACTCCCTTTAATCTTATATATTCATCCGGATCTTTTGCATCTGTAAGTCTTACCACTTGTACTATTACTCCGGCATTTTCTAATTCTTCCCCATTTTTAACAGTTGCTTCTAACCCTGCATTATCATTATCGAGCATCAAAACAATTGGTACATTGAGCTTCTTTAAAACATTTATCTGTTCTTTAGAAAGGGCTACTCCCATCAATGCTACAACATTTTTAATTCCACTAGCACTAAGTTTGATAGCATCCATATTTCCTTCGACAACTACTGCTAATTTTTCTTCACGAATACTTGCCCGAGCATTATGATAATTAAATAAAATATGACTCTTTTTAAATATCTCTGTTTCTTTGGTGTTCATGTATTTAGCAGTATCTTTTTCCCCATTATATATTCTACCAGTAAATCCTACTACTTGGCCTTTCAAGTCTTCAATGGGAATCATTATCCTATTACTAAACGTATCATAAGTTTCCAGTCCATACTTATTAATTAATCCTAAATTAATTAATTTGTCATCTTCATACTTCTTATTACTCAAAAGTTTATACAAAGTATCTTTATCTTCCAAAGCTAAACCAATATTAAACTCTCTTATTATTTTTTCATCTATTCCTCTATCGAGTAAATACTTTCTAGCATTGATTCCTTTTTCTGTAAATATATTATTAAGATAAAACTTTTTGGCCAGTTCCATTGCGTCATAATCTTCTTTATTTACTGTTGCATAGTCGATATAATTATCGATATGTAAATCATAACCAATTTTATCCGCTACAATCTTGACTGCTTCAACAAAACTGACATTTTCATATTTCATAACAAAGGTAAAAACATTACCCCCCGTGTGACAAGTAAAACAATTGAATATTTGTCTTTCTCGTGATACTGTCAAACTAGGTGAATGATCATCGTGAAAAGGACAGACAGCCAAAAAATTTTTGCCGCGTTGTTTTAACGTCAAATAATCCGATATAATATCGACAATATCTGCCTGCTCTCTAATGGCATTAAGTTCTTCATCTTTGATATGAGCCATATTTTTCCCCTCTACTTATATATACACATGCTAGTATCGTTTTTCCTTTTGCTTTTATATAAAAATCGACATTATTTTACCATTTTTCAACGATTTTATCAAGTCCTGAAGAGCAAAAACTCAAAATTAGACAAGCTATAAAGACGCTTTCAGGTGATTTACTAAAAAAATATATGCCAAAAGTAAAAATACCCAATAGTAGACCATATATAATCATCGCTATTTTATTGTGCGGTGTACTCTTACTATCGACATTCAATAAGATAAATCCTAAAATTACATTACTATTTAAAAATATATTGGCATCTAATCCCATAGTAATTAAAGATAAGAGACTAAAAATAATTAAACTAAAGCATGTAATGATAGTCTTGTAGTTATTAAAAAAACTAAATAAAGCTAACACAACTACTCCTAGTATGACACTACTTGTACCAATACCACCACTCACTCGGCCCCATATCAAATTCCAATAATTAAAATGGTATAAATTTAACTCTTCTGCCGCGTTCAAATACGTATAATCACTAAATATGACCACCAGCATAATAATTAGTAATTTCCAAAAAGCCATCTTATTAAAAGTAAGTTTTCTTTCTATTAAAGAACTTATAACATAACCCACAAAAAATCCCAAAGCATATATTCCCAAATTGATATTCGGAGGCATAAATAAAGAAACAATCAAAGCATAAACTAAATCTAAATTCCAAAAATTTTTTTTGCGTATAAACTTATTACAAAGAGTATATATTCCTAAACTAATAAGTAACAAGTATATTATCTTGGGTAATTGCCATAAACTTAGCAAATCTCTTTGATAGAGTAACCACCCATTTTTATATAAACCATACAAAACTAAAGGAATTAAACTTAGCAAAAAGCGAATAACCATCTTCTTAGTGGCTTCCTCACTATGCAAAAATACTCTATCTTTCATCTTTTAAATATCCCTTCAACTTTTCTTTTAAATTGACATATCCCGGACAAATATATGAACATAGTCCACAATTGATGCATTTATCAATATTCTTCCCACTCAAAGGATTTACTCCAGTTGGGCAAATCTCTATACACTTGCCACAGTTGATGCATTCACTCGAAACTTTCTTCTGCTTTTTCATAATATTTATCACTTGCATATCTTCATCGATCACTAAATCTTGCCAGTTATCTACCTGCATCCCTTGCATAAGACCATTACAAACAACTTCAAAATCCTCCGTACTTAATTTTAACTTCGGCATAATTTCTTTAAAAGCACTATATTTTTTTATCCGAAAAACTATATTTTCTTCTAAAGCATCCCCACTTACTGTAATCATCATTGTTGTATCATCTTTTTCATGTAATATATTACTTAAAGTAAGTAACTCATTAGTATCCATAAATAAAGTACTACCATCTACTTGCAATTTTTTTACCAAAAACTCTTCTTTACCTAGTAGATATTCATCATTAACTAAAATAAGTTTAATATTAGGATATGTTCCAATATAATTTAGACATTCTGTAATAATATTTGTATCCGTATTTTTTACTACTAAATAATTATTATCACTTTTATAAATTAAACTGAGTTTATCAAATAGTTCTAATAGTTCATTAATATTTTCTTTTAATATAAATATTTTATTAAATACATATACGCCATCATCAATAGCACTAATTATTATATTCCTAAACTTATTTTGCCCCTTTAATTTAGCTAAAATATTCTTATTTTTAGTATCACCCAAAGCTTTTAAAATTCCTTCTTTAGTTATATCATAATGTTCTTTTTTTCTATTTACTTGTAATTCCCGATAATCATTTTTTATAACTAATACTTTAGATTTTCCCTTAGTAAATAGTTTTTGTTCTACTCCTAAAGTAATTCCTGATATCGGTGATAATATTCCATCTTTTATGAGCATATTCTTATAAACTCTTACCCTATCATTAATATTGGCATTGCCAATTGGAATATAAATAAAATCTGGATTTAAATAATAGTTTATCTCATCATTAGGTCTAATACTATTATCTTTTTTTAAACTGATAAGTCGCATTACTTGGCCTCATTTCTATCTTCTAAATAGCGTTTTAATTCTTCTGCTACATGTCTTGGAATAATATTAGCCAACTCATCGATACTAGCTTCTCCCATCTTCTTAATACTACCATATTTCTTGATTAGTTCCTTCTTTCTTATCTTGCCAATGCCATCAATATTATCTAGCACACTAGCAATACTTCCTTTATCTCTAAGTTGCTTGTGATATGTAATTGTAAACCTATGCACTTCATCTTGAATACGTGTCAAATAGTGGAAGATATCACTATCTCGAGGTATGTCAATCACACTCAAGGTATTACCATCGATTAATTGATTAGTCCGGTGATGATCATCTTTTTTTAACCCACATACTTTGATATTTAAATGTAATGCCTCCAATATCTCATTACAAGCATTTATTTGGTTTTCTCCTCCATCGACAATAATTAAATCAGGCATTTCTGTTTTCTCTACCATTGCACGGTAATATCTGCGATAAATTACTTCTTTCATCGTATTATAATCATCATTCTTATCGACACTAACTTTATACTTGCGATATTCCTTACGATTTGGTCTACCATCTTTAAAAACAACCATCCCACTAACCGAATAAGACCCAAATAAATTGGAATTATCAAAAGCATCAATTCGATCTAGAACTGGCAAATGTAATAATTCCCGCAATGCTTCATTAGCTCCCACACTACGCTTTTCATCATTTCTAATTATATTTACTTCTTGCTCCAAACTAATGCGAGCATTTTCTTTCGCCATATCGATTAAATTCTTCTTATTTCCCTTCTGTGGAACCAAAGCTCGTACTTCTAGTATATCCCCAATTACTTGGGCATTTAATCCGGCATCTAAAAGTATTTCTTTAGGTATTTCATGTCTTGAATAAAAATTCAAAATATAGGAATTTACTTCATCATAAACATCGCTCATCAAATAAAACTTATCGTTATTACCCCCGACAATTTTACCATTACGAATAAAAAGAATCTGTACAGAAACAATACCTTCATCAAAATAAAAACCAATAGCATCCCGGTTGACATAATCATGTAACTCTACCCGTTGTTTATCCAAAATAACCCGAATATATTGTAATTCTTTTTTTAACTCTAAGGCCGCCTCGAAATTGAGATTGTCACTAAAACTTTGAATTTTTTCCATCATTTTATCATATAAAATTTTATCATTGCCCTTTAAAAAGTCCAATATCTCATGCTCCATATTGTTAAGTTTATCCTGATCGACATTCTTCTCACAATACCCTAAACATTCTCCAATATGATAGTAAAGACAAACTTTTTTAGGCATCCCTTCACACTTCTTGAGAGGATACAATCTATTTATAAGGCCTACTATCTTTCGTGCCGCATAAGCGTTTGGATAAGGCCCAAATAACATTTTCTTATCTTTCTTTCGAATATTTAAATATCTCGATACTTTAAGTCTCGGATAAGGCTTACTAATATATTCAATATAAGGATAACTCTTATCATCTTTAAGTAAAATATTATATTTAGGATTATATTCTTTAATCAAATTTATTTCTAAAATAAAAGCTTCTTGTTCTGTTGTTGTCGTTATATAGGTAAAATCTACTACTTCACTTACCATCTTGGCAGTTTTACCTGTCACTGTTCCTTTAAAATAACTATTGACCCGTTTATATAAGTCTTTGGCCTTACCGACATATATTATGGTATTATTACTATTGCGCATTTGATATGACCCCGGCAAGTGCGGTATCGTTTTTAATTTTTCTCTAAGCATTATTTCCCACCATCTAATATTATACTACAAAAACCCCGAATTTTACGATATAATATTGCTGGTGATGTTATGAATTTAATTAATACTGCCCAACTTGAAATCAAAAAATCCAAATTTATCTCTTATTATTACCATATCACCACGCCTGATGAAATAAAAAAGATTCTAAATGATTTACATATCGAACATAAAAAAGCCCGTCATATTGCTTACGCCTACAGATTAGGTAATACCGCCGGCAAAAGTGATGACAAAGAGCCTTCCGGCAGTGCTGGCTTGCCGCTTTATAACATCCTCGAAAAAAACAATCTAAATGACACTTTATTAGTAGTGGTAAGATATTTCGGCGGAACTAAACTAGGCTTTGGTCCCCTTGCTCGTGCTTACAGTAATGCTGGTTTACAAGCATTAAAAAAATGATCAACCGATCATCTTTTTTATTTCATCCATATTTCTAAAGCCAATTTCTTTTTTGGTTTCTTTACCATCTTTAAATAAAATCAATGTTGGAATACTCATAACTCCAAAACTACTAGCAATATCTGGAAAACTATCGACATTTACTTTGAGAACATCGACAAAATCGATATCTTCTAAAATTGGGGCCAACATTTTGCATGGTCCACACCAATCAGCATAAAAATCAACTAAAATTGTTCCTTTACTAATAATGTTTGCAAATTCTTCTTTATTTTCTAAATGTTTAACCATAAAATCCTCCTATATTATAATTGTTTTTGAAAAATGTATTTTATCATCATCGATTAATTTTTGGGCATCTTCCTTAGATATTATATTATAATAAACTAAAGTATGCAATACTTGGAAATTAACATCTTCTCGATTAGCATTTTCATCCATTTCTTCAATAATAGTATCGATTCTTTCTAGTGCTTGAGTTGTTCCAGCTGCTAAAGACCCAATAATTGGTGTTCTTTCTAGTAAAATTATTGTAAACTTACTATCAGCAACCATCGGTTCTGTCACAGGAATGTGAAACATAATGAATGCCACTAAGAAAGCCATAATAACCCCTTCTATTAATCCAACAATACCTCCGAGAATTTTTGATGGTATAGCTAACACAATAGTTATTTCCAATAATTTTTCAACTAATCCCGCCAAATTGATAATGATACTTAAAACACAATAAAGTAAAACATAAATAACTATAAATGAAATAAGTTCATATATCAATATATTAATAGCAGTAATCCCTTCAAACACCCCACCAAAATTGAAAAATGGCAAATGTTCCATCAAAAAATTAGCAACTGCATCTTTAAAGACAAAAGCTAGTACTAAAACAGCACAAGTTCCAATAAATTGAACTAATGTCTTGATAATCCCTCTTTTAAGACCAATTACCCCAAATAATAATATTATTAGTATACACACAACATCAATTATATTCATATCTCTTATCTTCTCCCTATCTTAATTATATTATAATTATGGTGAAAAATAAAGTCAAATATGTTAAAATTGTAATTAAGTGAGGTAAAATTTATGACAATAGTATTTAAAGTAAGTGATAATGTTAAAGAAAAAATGATTAAGTATTATCAAGATTTAAGAAGAGAAAAAACACCACCTTATGCTATATTTCAAGCCATGGAAGCCGATACAATTATTACTTTATATGAATCAGGTAAAGTAATGTTTCAAGGAATATCAGCTGATATCGATGCCAATATCTGGATTGATTTAGAACGTAAACTTAACAATCGTATTATCGATATCAAAACTGGCAAAGATAAAAAGAAAGATAATTCTTCAAAAGAAAAAGTTAAAACTAGACCATTTGATAACTACAATACCATTGGTTCTGATGAAGTAGGCACTGGTGATTACTTTGGTCCCATCGTCGTTGCGGCTACCTTTGTTTCCAAAGATTCTATTTCCTTTTTAAATGAATTAAAAGTTATGGACTCTAAAAAACTAACTGATGAAACAATCAAAAGTATCGCTCCCAAAATTATGGAAAAAATTCCTTTCAGTGCCATAGTCTTAAGCAATGAAGATTACAATAAACATCACAATACTGATATCAATATGAATAAAATAAAAGCCATTTTACACAATAAAGTATTATTAAACATGCTTGAAAAGAATTTACCGTATGACAAAATCATCGTCGATCAATTCACTCCTCCAGCTAAATATTATGATTACTTACGTGATGTTAAAAGCAAAGTTACCAATATTACTTTTACCCCTAAAGCCGAAGATCAATGTTTAAGTGTTGCTTGTGCATCAATTATCAGTAGATACATATTCCTAAGAGAAATAGCCAAAATTAGTCAAGAAATTGGCAAAGATATTCCTAAAGGTGCTGGAACATCTGTTGATGAATTTGCTCACCAATTAGTTAAAGAACATGGCTTTGACATTCTTAACAAAATAGCCAAATTAAACTTTAAAAACACAGCCAAAATAAAATCGATGAATTAATTTTCACCGATTTTTAATTACATTATTATATTACAATTCTGTATGGATCACTTTGGGTTCCGGAATGACCTTCGTAGATTTCAACATCAGAGTTTAGGTAAAATACTGGTCTAACGCCAATTGTACCGCCATCTACAGTAGAACTATGAACACTACCAAGATATCTTATATAAAATGCAGAGTTCAAAGTGTCTGATAACGAAGAAATCGTCCACTCTAAAAATCCCATATACATCCAGTTATCTCCTTTTATTCCTCTATAATCATTCTGTGCCCCATTACTGGAATACCCAACTTTAGTCCAATTTTGGGAATCTACTGCATACATATAATCACTAACGTACATCAATCCTATTTCATCTTGATACGTTGTTGATGCTGCTGGACTCACTATTTCATTTGTATATGTATTTTTTGCTGTTGTACTAGCTATGTTTATAGAGGTATTACCTCCAACTTGCCATGTTGACTCTGCTATTAGATTTTGCCATTCACTTGTTAGATAATTCCAATAATTTGTATTTAAATTAACTGTATTTAATCCACTTTCTTTCCAAGTATTTGTTCGCGTACTATTATTCCAGTAATATCTATAGCCTGTATTTGCATTTTTTCGCATTCCACTCCAAAAAGAATTAATATCTATTATATTATAATTTCCATTAGAACCCAGTATTGTCGGATCAGCATACGTATATTTAATCAATTTTACTTGATTATCAAATACTCCAATAATTCTATATAGATTTTCTTCTGGGCATTTTTCTTCACTTGCTCCAGGACCAAAGCACACAAAGTTTTTAATATTATCGCTAGTTAAATAACCATCTGTTACTGCTTGATTTAGAGCTTCTTCTAACGTGCTATAATGTGCTGTTTCGTTATATGTTGTTGTATAATAATGCTCATAGTTTGTCGAGCAATTAAAACCTACGTATTGTTTTGATCCATTACAATAAAAATTTATTACCCCGTCAGTTTCTGTATTTACTGCTGTATACGCTCTTACTAAACCAGCTTGTGTTGCAGCACTTGTTACTTGATAGTCTCCACCAGAGAATCTATATGAATTATCACTAGCTTCTTGCGATACATTAACATAATCCCCTATGCCATCATGAAAATAAATACCATTACTACCATCCACGCCACCATATTGTGTATAAACTTGACAAGATAATAATTCAGAATTTGTTGGGTCGGAACATAATTCTGCTAATGTTAGGCCTGCTGTTATTACTTCGGTACTATACACTGCTGATTGATATCCTTCATCATCTACGGCATACGCTTTTAATGTATATTCTGTTTCTGCATCTAATCCTGTAAATGTATATGTATTACTTGCACTGTTTACATACTCTTCTTCATTTTTGGCAAAGTAATAATTTGTTATAGTATTTTCACTTTCTGCATTTACTGTTAATGTTATACTATCACTTGTTATATTACTTGCACTTACATTTGTTATTCCTATTGGTGAATCTTCTCTTATTACTAATGTTGCCTCAAATGTTTTATTGGTATTTCCTTCTTGGTCACTATCTAGATTGACAAATGTTATAGTTATGTTCCATTCTTGGGTTTCTGTACCAGTTGATGTTATTTCATAATTTTCAGCTATTTTGATTACATCGTTTACTGTTGTGATATCAAAACCGGATACTTCATCAACAGTTACATATTGATATCCTGATAAAGTTTGTAATTCTGTTCCATCTGGATCTGTTATTGTTAATATTAATTCTGGGGTATTGTCATCTACTGTATATTCAAAATCATTACTTGTTATATCTAAGTAAAGATAATAATTTGCTGTTGCAGTATTCGTCGCATTATTGGCAGTTAGTGTTGCACTAGCTGTGGTACTGTCTGCTTGATTTCCTAAGCCTTGAGCAAAGTTATCTTGATTGGCAGTAATACTTATAGGTTCACCCACACTAAATGATAAATTGTCAGTAGTATTAGTTTGGACATTAACATTGGTATTAGCACTAGCTCCACCTTGCGCTGTAAAGAATGCATAAGTTGCTCCAACTACAACTACAATCAATAACACGACTGCAATCGTTGAAAATATTAATACCTTTTTTTCATTAGATTGTTTTTCCATATAAAATCAACTCTCCTCATTATTTTAATTCAGTATAACATATCAACTCTAATTATTTTGTCGATTCCTATACTTTTTAAAATTATTTTTGTTGCCAGTTGTCACATAGCATTACTATAAATAAATTATATAATAAGAAGTTTATATTTTTATAACGTTAAATGGGTAATGCAAATATCTTATTTTATAGAAAAGAAAAAAACAATATAAATTGTCTTTAAAAAATAAATGTAATAATCATATCAATTATAAATATTATAAGAATTATCCAAAATATTATATTTATAGTCTTTTTATCTAACTTATTCAATAATTTATCGAATAATGGTTGCAATATATACAAAAATATTATTCCTCCCAAGCCAAAACGAATACTCGGACTTAAAGCAATCCGCGCCTCAAAATTATATTTGTAATCGGCATATGTCTGCCATGGCCAAGAACCAGTGAAAAACTCACAAATATAAGAAGTAATAAGTTCAATTACTGTAGCTACAAGCATACAACCTAAAAATATTATTGGAATGAGCAACACTTTTTGTTTTAAAGTTTTATTTTTTAAAAGTTTATTAAAACATAAGATAAAAGTTAACGCCCCAACCCCATAAACAGGACAATATGGTCCAAATAAAACACCCCGATTAGAAAACCCCCAGTTATAAATTACAACTTCTAAAAAAACTTCATAGCACCACCCAATGACTGAATACATCATAAATAGAAGAAAATATTTTTGAACTCTTTGCATAATTTTACCTTTCATCTACGCACAAGCTTCTAGTAAAAAACCATATAAAGCTATATCTTTATCCCAAATACCCTTTTTAATATTCATATCGATATCACATAAATCATTTAAATTTTTAAGTAATTCACTTTCACTATAATGTAAGCCATTATTATAAAGCTTATTTACTTGCCAATCCACTAAATTTAAAATAGAGCAAATGGCTTCAATGCTACCTCCATCACTATATAGTCTTTTAACATAAAACATCAAACGGTATTCTCTAGCAAGAAGAGCCACCAGAGCTGTGCTATCTACTTTGTAAACCTTAAGACCATTTAGTATCTTGATAGCTTCATCAAGCTTTTTATCAACTACAGCACTTACAAAATGAAAATTATTACTATCTAACTCTACTCCCACAATCTTCTCAACATCACTAAGTTTAATCTTGCAAGGAAAGTTATAATAAAGAATTATTTTATCAACTTCATTTAACATAATATCTAAATTATCATAAGAATTATTGATTATATAACTTACTGTCTCCCAATCGATATCAAATTCATTATCCCTAACATATTTCGTTAATAAATTATTTAAAGTCTTTTTATCCATCTTTGGAGTATTAATAACTTGATAATTACTTTTTAGTTCCTTAACTATCTTCTTGCGCATATCTAATGGCTTTTGCGTAGTAAATATTAGTATCGTATTGGGATTGGGATTAGCTATATATTTAATTAACAAATCGGTTATTTCATCACTTATTTTATCACTTCCAAAAATATCGGCATTCGTTACTACCAAATACTTCTTTTCATTATCTAAAGAAAAATAATTTGCTTCTTCTAACACTTCTTTTATTGAAGATTTATTCAAATTAAATAATACATAATGGTTATCTTTAACTATTTTTTTTACTTCTTTCATAATCAAACGATAACTTTCATTGCTAATTAAATATATGTTCATACGTCTTACCTCGATATAATCATTTTACTATATTTTTGGGCATAAGAAAAGAGAATCTCTTCTCCAATCTATCAAAACATTATATAATGTACTATATTTTATGGTAACCCTAAAATATTGTGTAGATGATTTATCTAAGGACCATATGTAATTATGTCTAGTCTATTTTTATTTATTATAAATTTAATAGTACCATTTATATCTGTCCTATAAATAATAGATTTATCTAAGTTATCTATTACTTCTTTATTAGGGTGATTATAGCGATTATTTCTCCCCACAGATATAACTGAATACTTTGGAGTAATACTATCAATGAAACTACTATCTGAACTAGTTTTACTTCCATGATGTCCCACTTTTAAAATATCGATATTCTTTAAATTATATTTTTCTAAAATGTCTTGTTCGGTAGCAATACTAGCATCTCCCATTAATAGTATTTGGACTCCCCAATAATTTAAATAAATTACATTAGAACTAGTATTCTCATCATCATATATCTTAGTATTTAAAAAATACATTTTACTATTAGCAAAGTCTAAAGAAAGAATATTTTGATAATACTTGATTTTTTTATTTTTTAAGATTTTAATAAATTCTAACTCTAAATCATTATATGAATTATTATTAAATATAACCCTCCCTATCTTCATATTATCTACTATATTTATTGCTTCTCCCAAGTGATCATAATCTCCATGAGTAGTAATTAAATAATCTAATTTCGTAATACCTAAACTTTTTAAAAACTTAATAGTATTATCACTAAGATTATATGCTTTATTACTTTCTTCCCATTCTTCTTTGGCATATTTGATTTTACCACCAGTATCTACTAACACTATTTCTTTTTGATATGGTGAAATCAAAAGAGTAGAATCTCCCTGTCCAACATCTAAAAAATAAACATAGAAATTATTATTTAATTTTGGATATATTTTAATACCTATAATTGCTAATACTAAAAATAAATAATATTTAAAATTATTTTTAGCTAGTATGATTAAAAATAGTAAAATTAATACTATTAATAAAGAAACTTTAGGAATATTTATAAATAAACTTATCTTGATAAATAATTCATTTAAAAAACTAGTTATATTTAAAGTAATACTAAACAAGGGATTTAAAAATGGTATTATAAAAGTAATTATTGCTAAAGGAAATACAATCATCGATATCCAAGGAACAAATACCATATTTCCTAAAATTGAAGTAATATTTACTTCATAATTGATATAGGCACTAATTGGTAAACTATACAAAAAAGAAATAACACTTAACTTTAATAACTTTGTTATATAATTTCCCGTTATTTTATCTTGATTATAAATTATTCCCCCACAAACTACAAAAGAATAAAGAAAACCTAAATCATATACAATAAAAGGGTTTATCAAGATTAGTAAATATGCCGTAATTAATAAAATGTGTAAATTAGAATAATGTAAGTTAAATATCTTATTTATCTGGCTTATTATAAAAAAGACAATTGCTCGATTAACCGCTGCTTCAAAACCTGTTATAAAGCCAAAGAAAATTAAGATTATACTCAATATTATGAGTTTAGGTATCTCTTTTACTTTTTTAAGTAATACTCCAAATATGGCAAGTAATACCGCCACATGAGAACCAGATATCGCTAGAAGATGGCTTGTCCCATTAGTTTGATATTGATTATATTCATCACTACTTACTAAAGATTTATCTCCAAGCACTAAAACTAATAAATAATCTCCATTTTCCAAATTATATGCCCTCTTAATTAGAAAATCTTTTATTTTATTTAAAAAGTTACTATCATCAACTATCTCATATGTATCTATATCAAATTGGTAAAATATCTTTTGATTATATAGATACTTTTTATAATTAAAATTATTAGGAATAGTATTATTTAATGGTTCTTGCATACTACCCCTTACATTTATAGTTTTTCCTATTCCCACTTTTTCTAAAAGATGTTCTTTTTCATTCCAAGATTTCATATAATATGTAGCCACAATCTTCTCTTTCCCTAAAATAGTCAATTTAAGTTTATTACCATTGATACTATATTCTTGTATTGTTCCTGTAATAATTGTTTCATCACCAGTATATTTAGATTCATACTTAATAACCACAGTAAAAAATAAAAAATAGATAAAACAAAATATTCCTAATATGACAAAAAGCAAATTATACTGTAATATGAGCTTTAATGTTTTCAAATGTTGTATCTCCAATTCCACTAACATTCTTTAACTCTTCAATAGTATTAAAATATCCATTATCTGTTCGATAATCGATTATCTTTTGAGCTTTACTTTCCCCAATCCCCGGCAAAGTAATTAATTCATCAATTGAAGCCATATTGATATTTACTAAATCATTTCCAGTATCACTTTCAGTACTTTCACTACTCGTAATAATGCTTACTTTATTATCTATCTCTTTATCGATAGTATAAGCATCATTAGAATTACTATTATTCCCCGGCAAATTAATCTTATCATTACTTTTAAATTCTTTTTCGGTAAATACATAGATAACTAATTCATCACTTACTCTCTTACTAAGATTAATATTATCTGTATAAGCATCATCTGTAAAACCACCAGCTAACCTAACAGCATCGTCGATAATATCTCCATCTTGCATCTCATAAACTCCTGGTGCTAAAACTGCCCCTTTAATTTCAACATGCAAGATATTTGCAACTTCTTCAGTCTCTTCACTTTCGACCATTAAAGCCTGAGCTGGTTCACAAAAACATTCTTCCTCTGTATTAAATAAATAGAGCATATAACCACTCAAGACTATAACAATCAAGCTCAAAAAAACCAAGATACTAACAACTGCTATCTTATTATTTAATATCTTCATACCAAAACCTCCTTTCACCTATATATATTACGGGAAAGTAATGATTTCCTTTTTTTAAAACAAAAAAAGCGAAAGATTTTATCCTTCACTTAAATACGCCAGTGCTTCATCAAATGTTGCTACACTATGAATTTCAATATCTAAATCGAACTCTTCTTTTACCTCGAGGGCTTCCTCATAATTTTCCGTCGGACACAAAAAGATATCCGCATCACTCTTGACAGCTCCCAAGATTTTGTATTTTACACCATCAATAGGTCCTACAACTCCATCAACTGTAATTGTTCCAGTACCCACAATTGTTCTTCCTTTCGTAATATCTTCTTCTGTAATAGCATTATAAATAGCTAAACTTAACATCAATCCACCACTAGAACCAGATTCACTTGCTTTAGTCGTCACATTTATTTCCGGATTAGTTTCATACTCATAAGTAGTTAAAAAAGAAATACCCACTTTTAAGCCATCTTTCGTTTCATATACCTTGGCTTGACATTCTTTTTCTTTTCCATCACGGCTTACTAAAATCTTTATAACATCGCCCACCGTTTTTTGGTTGACTAATTCTTTTAACTCATCAATTGTTGTTACTTCTACACCATCAACTTCTAATAATTCGTCATATATTTCTAAATCGGTCTCTGCCTCATCCGCAATATAGACAATATTATGCACTTCTCTTGTTATTTCTAACTCCTGATTAGCTTTTCGATAAGCTAAAATAGTAGCATTATTGATAGATGATTGCATATAAAGTCTTTCTAGTTCAAGTAAATCATCTACTGATTCTCCATTTGTAGTTATTTCATCTTTATTAACTAAATCCCAGTTAGGAATCACATAGGAAAGCAAAATCATTGGTAATGTACCCTTAACTAAAGAAACATAACTCATATTTAAAGACCCTTGTGAATCATACCCATCGGTAACTTCAATCCGATTTTCCAAATTGACAATTCCCCCAGGGGTATAAATAACAAAAGGCAATTCATAAAAAAATAGAAAAATAATTATTGCCCATGCAATTAAAAATTTATAATTTTCAACAATAAAATTTTTAACATTCACATATAATTTATTAAACAATTAAACCACCTAATTAATTATAGCAAAAAAGGGGATTGTTATGAAAAAAAATTTACTCTATTTGACAATTCTTATACTAATATTCCTCATTTTTAAAAATTATTCTCTTGTATTAAGTAGTAGCATCTCCGCCGTAGACCTCTGGTTAAACCGTGTATTTCCATATCTATTTATCATGATTATACTAAATGATACATTGATAAATCTAGGTTTTGAAAGTCATTTTAAAAACCCCAGCATCTATGCTCTAGTAATGTCCCTTTTAAGTGGCAGTCCCACTTCTGCTGTAATCATAAGTAATTTATATAAGCAACAAAAAATGACCAAGAAAACCGCCAATTACACTTTACTATTTACATATTTTGCTAATCCTCTATTTTTATATTCCATGTTAAATACGATTTTTTCTTCACATTTCATTACTATCAAACTTATGTTAATCCATTATCTAAGTAATATTATTATCTATATAATATTTCATAAAAAACTAGAAAAATCTCAAAATAATAGTCTTAAAACAATTATTAATATTTCAAGTTCAATAAAAAAGGCCATGAACACAACTATCATGGTCTTAGGTACTATAACTTTTTATTTAGTAATAAGTAATATCTTAAATCTTCCCCTACTAATCCGCGGTCTCGTCGAAATAACTCAAGGACTCAACCTACTTATCACTACTTCACTGCCTTTTAAAGAAATAATTACAATGCTTTTCATCTCTTTCGGCGGAATATCTATTCATACCCAAATAAAATGTATACTCGATGAAACCGACTTAGAATATACATATTTTTTAAAGGGGCGTATTTACCAAACCTTAATTGCATGTATTATCACACTCGCAACCTAGACAACTAAGATAAGTAGCATAATCTGTTTGATTACCCATATAACTAATTATTATATCATCTAATGTATTATTATGATTTACATCATTTCGTTCATTAATTGTATGTATTTCAATATCTATAGTAATTGTATACAACTTATTAGCTGTCGTTTTACTATCCGCCATATAATAAACATTTGCTCGATTTACATAGACAAATCCCCCTTCGATTGTCCATCTTCTAGTTTCTCCCGCTGAATCTGTATAACTAAATACTTCCCTCGTCGAACTTATCGTCGAATTTGTTCCATCATTAAAACGGAAATTAATATTTAAAGTATTACCATTACTATTATTATCATTTATAGCCACTATTGTCTTATTGTTTAAATCATTACCAATAGTTCGCAATATCTCGCTGCGTTTTATTTGATTATCACTAGCATATGTACTATTAGTTTCCATATTATTTAAATCGAGCAACATTTTAATCATAAAAACTAAAACAACAGAAATAAGGGCAATACTAATGATAACTTCAGCTAATGTCGTTCCTTTCTTATTAAACATATTATCCCTCAATTCTATATGGTGTAGCACTAGTACCATTGCCACTAACTAATCTAACAGTACTCACCAAATTAAATACTGGTCGCACTTGCATACTCGTCGCTACATCAGCCATTCCCAGAGTCCCATTTGTTCCAAAATAGAAAAAACGATTATTGTAATTACTTACCCGCGACATTGCCCAAAACTGTTGACCTGTGTTGAGCCAGTTATTGCTCCCTGTCACACTCCCCGTATAAGCATCAGAAGTCGCGTAAGCATAATCACTAATATACAAAAGCCCTATTTTGGCATCAACATGAACAGGATCATTTCTTTTGGCCCCCACTTCATTATCATAGATAACTTTTATATTTTCACTACTAAAACTTTCATCAAAACCCCCGACATACCATCGGGATATATCAATCAAATTTTCAAATGCCCGAACACTATTTAAATATGTTGTATTCAAAGTATTATACATATTGGTATTGATAAAATAACTAGTTGAATTAGTTGATATCGGAGCTGACTGATAACTTGAACTCTTAATCACTCGTACTTGATCATTTATAACTCCAATAATTCGAAATAAATTATTGGCAGGACAAGTTGCTGCAGTTGAACCAATACAAATATAATTGTTTGGATTACTGCCAACATAACGATAAGAATTATCTAAAGCTCCTCCTTTCAAATTGCTATTATGATGAACTAAACCTAATTCCTCTGCATTATTAGAAAGATATCTAGCAAAAGTCATCACCGAAATTTCATCTTTAATTTGGTTTTCTATTCTATTTAAAAGTCCCCGATTATTGATTAAACCATTTACAATAAACAACATTAAAGCCAAAAAAACTACAAAGAAAGAATAGACTACTGATATCGATATAAACCCTTTTTTATTAAGCATAATATCACCTATATCCCCAGTGAAACATAATATAAACTACATCCGACATTCATCCCCGGAATACATCTTTTCACTTGACCATCATCTATATATTCAGAATACTCTACAACCAAATAATAACTATAATCCATTTCATTTAAAGTTCGCAAGTAATTTTGCATATTATAACTTAAATTACTCATCGACACTTTGCATTTATCAGTATCACTACTTGTCCCCCAACAATCATCAAACATATCTGAATCAATTATAACCATTCGATTAATATGAAAATTATTAATCATTGTTTCCATTGAAAGCATCATATTATTGGCAATTTGTTCACTCGTAAACATCCCATCAAATCCTGAACCAACTGTAACTAAATAACTATCTGCAAAAGCAAATGTCTTTATACCTGCAATATCAGTGTATTCTTCGATAAACTTACGAACATAATTAGTCCGATATATATAAGCTGAATCATCATAATAGAGCCTCGTTTCTTCTCTATTGATAATATTGCTATAAGAACTATACAAATATAATAAAGATGTCGACAAGACTACAACAGTTATAATAGTTTCAATAAAAACAAAACCTCTATTCTTTTTTTTCATCTATATCTTCCTTTATACTATAAAAATAATATCAAAAAACAAGTAAAAAATCAATCATTAATAAATATATCATATATTATTACTAGGTGATAACATGTATCCATGCAAACGTCCCGGCAGTGGCTTTACTGTTTTAATATTATTTATTTTAGCCATCCTTATTTTTTATCAACTTATCATTACTTTAATTCTTCCTTTTCGTTGGAATATATTTGTCTTACTTTTGGAAATATTTTTATTTTTCTTCTTTTTAGCTCGAATTATATGGCCAATTTAAAAAAACTAATTTTTCAATTAGTTTGTGTATCTTCCTCACTTACATAATAAGGCTTAATTAACTCTTCTGTTTTAAATACATAATCGATTACCAAATTATTTTCTCGACATTGTCGAAAGTTGCTATCCATCGTTTTTATTTCTGGTGGCAAAGTTATCAAGATAAAAAGTAACTTTTTTTCGTGTTCTAATAAAGGAAACTTATACATATATCTTTCTAACATTTCTGAAAAATCCATATTCAAATATTCTTTTTTATATAACTTGACAACATCAATTATCGGAGTATCGATTAAATAATCATCCCAACTTATCAAGACTTCCTTGTTTCCTTTTAAATAGTGATCTAATGCTAAATTATTATGGACGACTGCTACTCTTATCTTATTTTCACCTTTAATTAATTCATACCATTCATCTAACTCTTTTTCACAAAATTCCAAAGCTGCGTTAATCTTTGAATAATTTCGTAACAATTGATAATTAGCAGGTGACTGATAAATGTCTTTAAATCCCACTTCAAACAAAGTATCATAATAATTTTTCAAATAGGCAATATTACTTTTAATATCTTCATAAATTGCTTTATAATTATCTTCACTTACTTCTTTAAAATAGCTAGTTTTATTATGTAAACTAGCTATTAAATCGATAATATCATCCCCCATCTGTTCTCGTGGCATTCGAATACTTTCGACATATTCAAAAACATTCACTTCCTGACGTGAGGAATCAATTAACTTAGGAAAATTATCAAACCCTCTACTTATCAAATAATTATATAATTCATTAATATCTTTCTTTTTAGGTTTGATAATAAAATCCCCACTCGTCGTTTCTAAAAGAGTTGCTTTTCCTTTTAAAGTATACCTATAAGGTTTATAAATTGCTTTTAAAATCTCTAAACTCTTATTCATTGATATCAGGAATAATTATTTTATCTCCAATAGCTACCGTACTTAAATCATTATATTCGCTCAAAATACTTTGTGTAGTATTATATTTCGTACATACTGATTCAATTGTATCTGTATCACTCATAACATGAATATTATAAGTTACAAAAGTATCTTCTTCGGGATTAATACTTTCTAAAATAGTTTGTTGTTCTTCTTCACTTATCTTCTTTTCTTCAATTGTAGTATTCACTTCTTCTTCATCCCTTTCTTTTACTTCCTCATTTCGTTCCTCTCCATTACCGATACTATCAAGTATTTCATCAAAATCATCTCTTTCTTCTACTAATGGCTCAAACTCTTCTTCCACTGGAGCTTCTAAAGCGTTGATACTATATTCAATATTTACTTTCAAAGTATCATTATCAATTATTTCATAAGTAAAATCTTCAATAGCAAAATCCACTGAATCCGGATCAATTTTTTGCGTCAAATTGACAGAAAATGGTAAAACATGTTCAAACTTTTCTTTGTTAACACTAACCTCATGTGCTTTATACTCTCCCGTAATAATGAAATTTCCCAATATTTCTTCAGGATTAGCTGTATATTCATGTTCCAAAGAAATACTCACAATTTCTGAAATATTCGTATTAAACTTAATATCCTTAGTAAAAGGTATTATACAATTCATAATTTCCTCCCTTACTAAAATCTATGAAATTACCTATATTATATTCCAAAAAAAGAGCATCATCTGCTCTTTTAATCATCGTAATTAGTTCGACGTTCCAAATTATCTCCCGCTCTATCAAGAATATCTTCGATACTTTCAAGTTGTCTATCAAATGTTCTATAATCATTATATGATAATTGATTATTTCGATACATTCTTTCTAGTTCATCTTCATAACGGTCCATTTTATTTTCCAAAGTCTCAATTTTGCTTTTCCATTCCCAGTATAAACTAACTGTTTCACTACGATTACTTGGAATAGTTAAACTATTAATTGAACTTTGAATGCTTTCTGCTTCTTTAGTATAATCAGATAACGTTGAAGTAATACCTGAAGTATCAACTGAAGTACTTCCTTGACCACTACTAGATGAAGATGAATTATTATTAGTGCTTGATGAAGAACTGTTGTTGGCACTTGACGATGAACCACTACTATTGCTACTATTATTACTTGTTGATGAATTATTATTTACTAAAGCATCATCATCATATTCATTTTCTGCTTTAATCATTGCTCCATTGATGGCATCGATTTCATAATCATATTCTCTATTATTGTAGTAAAATTCTACTTCATAGACCATCAAACCATCATCATAATCCATTTCTACTTTACTAGCAGTTACATCACTAGCACTGACACCAGCATGTTCATAAGCAAGTTCCAAAGCTTTATCTCTACCAATATATGCTTTATCACTAGCACTACCAGAAGTATTTACATTTTCTGTTGTATCTCCTAGTAATAAGTTAAGTTCATTAATTGATAAATCCTTTAAACCTTCATAAGTATATAAATTATTTTTGGCAATTAGTTTTTCAATAAGTTCTAATTTACCAACACTAATTCCATATTGTTCCGCTAAAGCAGTCTTATCATCACCTGAATTAATATTTTGACTAACTACAGATATACTATTACCATTTGATATAAAAGTATTTAATTGATCAACTATCTTCTGACGCAATCTTTCGCTTTCTGCTGAATCCGGATTATCTACCGAAATAAGTATCGAATTAGCTAGTTCATCAATATAACCATTTCTGACCATTGACCCAATCAAAGCATTAACAGCTACATTGATATCACTTCCCTTTAAATCCATTCCCTCTAAGACAACTTTTGCATCTTCATTATTAGCCATAACATCCAATACTTTTTCTTTTTTATTGATTGCTATTTCAATGCTTGGATTTACATCGATCCCTATCTTTGATACTACTTTGATATTTCCATTAAAATAACTTAGTCCTACAAATAAACAAATACAAACAGCTAGACAAGTACTAAGAGTAATTAATAAACCTTTTTTATGAGTTTTCTTTTCTTCTTTCATATAAACCATTCCTTTCCTTTTCTTTAAATTGTCCATATCGAAACCGGGAAGTTTGATATTATTAAAAGAATCTCTAATTTTTTTCTTTATTTTGTTCATACCGATTCCTCCTTTACAATTTCCTTAATTCTTTTAATTGCCCGGTGATATTTTGATAGTGTAGTAGATAACTTAAGTCCGAGCAACTTAGCAATTTCGTGAAATTTAAAACCATTTACTACATGGAGCACAACTATTTCTCTTTCCTCTTTAGTCAACTTATCAAGTAAGTGTTTGATAAATATTTTATCATCACTATTATCCTTACTAGAAAACTCTAAATCATCTATATCAGTAGTCTTCTTACCTTTACGCAGTTTCATATAAGATAAATTTTTAGTAATTGTAAGTATCCAAGCCATCGGTTTATCTTTATTTTCATATCGATTAGCATTGTTATATACTGAAACAAACGTATCTTGCATAACCTCTAAAGCATCATCATGATTCTTAAGAATACTTAAAGCAAAACTATAAACATTCTTATTGATTAATTCATATAACTTATGTAAAGCATCCGTATCCTTATCGGCAATCTTCATTATGTAACTACTTAACTCCATTTTTTTACTCCTTTCACTAAGACAATGCAGCAAGCATTAATTTTATTGCAAATAAATTTTATTTTTTTCATTTTAATTAATATAACATACTTTAGAAAAAGAAAAAAGGATGAAATTTTAAATTTCACCCTCTGCTTTTATATAAACATAATCATATATAGTGGATAGTGTTCTATACCTTTTTCATCTACATAAATATTAATATCATATTCAAGTTTTATATATCTTTTAACTGTTTTATAGTTTTCAATAATTGAGTCAAGTGATTTTGCTTGTTTGTTATTACCCGATTTTACTTCAAGTGCTGTTACTTGACCCTCGATATTTAAAATAAAATCAATCTCCAATTTACTTTTTTTCTCAAAATATGTCAAATATTCATATCTTTTTTTAATTTCCCCAGCACAAACATTTTCAACTATAGCTCCACTATTAATTCCATAATTACCATCAATTATTTCCTTTTGAACAGCATTTTCATACATAGATACCAATAAGCCTGTATCAGTCATATATAATTTGAAACAATTGAGTCTAATATTACCAACCAAAGGTGCTTCGGGATTTTCTAAATTGTAGCACATATTAACTATGCCAGCATCTTTAAGCCAATCAAGACTACTTGCATATTTACGTTCACCTACATTTTTTTCACTATCAAGTATAGATACAGAACAAAAGTCAAACAAGTTTGACTATCCTTGCATCACTACAAGGCATTTCTACTTCATAGGACTCTTTGAGTC